>CAMWLY010000012.1 GCA_947175145.1 uncultured Muribaculaceae bacterium
ATATAGAATTACATGTTGAGATATTAGTGAATATTTGTATCTTTTATATACTTTTTAATTTTCTTGATTATCTATTTCTTAAAATACATTTTAATGAACAATAATTTAATTACCTTTTCTTCTTGCTTTACTTCTTCTAGCCAATTGATGTTGCCCTCTCTCTAACCACTCCCTACTGACTCTCATGTTGATAGTTTCATTTTCTTTGGTTATTATTACATTATTGTTATATATCAAAAATATTTCGATAGAAATTTATTACATTTATGTTATAATGTAGTTGTCAATTAGTAATTTTCATGCTGAAAAATCGAGGGGTTATTTCTCATTCAGCGTTTTCTATAATATCAGCGTATTTGTTAAGTTCAGTTGCGAGGTCTCTTAGGGAAGATGATATTCTTGAGTAATCCTCAGTGGAAAATTCTGCCTTTTTGTGATTAACATCATATCCATTAACACGCTGAGCAAACCAAGACTGAGATTTATTAAAATACCTTTTGGCGAATTTTGATACATTAATAATCCCATCAAGTTCCAGAAAAGTAAGCCAAACCGCCTCAGACTTAACTTTCATCTGTTCTTTACGTCTGAACTCAGGGTTGCAAATATCTTCAAAACTAATTTTATCTTCTTTCATAGTTTTATTAAATTCCCCCCGTCCTTCAGCGGGGGCTTTGATTAATTTATATGAAGCAGTTCGTAGAGAAGTCCTTTTATCTGTAGGACATTGGTTGATTTTGTTGAGTCTCGATAAGGGAAAGTAAGTCGAGTATTCGATAAATCAACCATTTTTTTCTAATCATTTCATATCACACCTCCTTTCTTGTTTCGATGTACAAAGATAATAAATTTATTATTATCCAAATTATCAGCACCTTTTTTCAAAATATACTACAAAAAATAAATACCGGCACAAAGAAAGCCCGACTGACTTTGTAGGTCAATCGGGCCGGGTGTGTGAACACGCAGCTCTTGAACGTGTTCGGCTGTAGTTAATTCACTAAAGAGCTAAATCTCGTCTGCAACCGTGTTTATCTTATTTGCAATGTCGCGTAATGCTGCTCGCAATGTATCTTTTTGGGACTCGGTAAACTCGCAAGAATTGCCGTTTCCATCATAGCCATTGAGTCGTTGATATATCCAACCTCTTGAAAATCCGAAGTAGTCTTTTGAGATATTACCCCATTTAAGCAGGGTGATTATGTCTTTGATCTTGTTTGTTATCGCAGCCATATATGATAAGTTTTAGGAACCCCCTCCTCAAGAAGAGGGGGTTTGTTTTACTTAGGTTCTTCGTCTATTTCTTTGAGTTCATCTACTATTTGATCTATCCAAAGTTCGAGTTCCAAAGATGGATTGTGTTTAGACTTTCGGAAGTTTCTTAGAGCTTGAATCAACTCCCATTCTTTTTCTGTGATTTGTTCTTTCATTTATCATTTTGTATTAGTGAATTAACTACATTGCAAATATAGTAATATTTTTCTTACTACCCAAATTTTCAGCGATTATTTTAGTTTTTTTGTTTTCTATTTCTCATTTAGGATTGAGCAAAGTCCCAATGCTTCGCGGTAGTTAAATTTCTCATCTTCATCATCAAATACCTTGATAAGCACAGCTGAATTTTCGCAGCCCTTGGCATATCTCCACACAGCCCAGGAGTTACCACGTAATCTTCTTGGCAAGTATATGGGAGATTCATAACATGAGGAATGAACAAACTCGCAAAGTTGCTTGCGGAGATCTTCGTTTTTATAGCGTAGCTTAAGCGCTATGTAAGACGCTACAAGAAATGTTACACCAAATACAATGCTGATTACACAGCCTACAACTTCATTTTCCATTTGAGTTGATTTTGTCGGTTAATTCTTGGGAGAAGCGGAAGTATGGAAATGAATCTTCTCTTTGTTTCGGGTCATCAACCACCTTTACAAAGTCATTGCAGAAATCATGTGCATGGTCGTAGCATATTTCATTCAGATGACATTGGTGGCAGTCGAATGACCTCTCAGTAGTCCAAACTGCTTCATATATCTTGCCCGATATGATTATTCCATTGAGTCCGTTCATCTCCCACCTCCCTTTCCGCACTTGCAATCGGGGTCATGCACGATGGACGCACCGCCGTAGCCGTATTGATAGCGATAAAAAGTCTCTTTCCCGACGGAATAGAACCGATAGCACACATAGGAGTGGCCGTTGAAATGCAGAATTTCCATCTGCTGACCGTCAGAGGGTATTTCGCTACCCTCGCGATTTGAATATTTAAAACCGCACGACATCAGTATGGCGGCGAGGGCAAATAGGTATTTTCTTTTCATATCCTCTTACCTAATTTGATTATGAAAACTTCCTTGTCAGTTGGTGCGCCCCAATCGGGGTTGCCGTAGCCGATTGACGTGCCCTTGAACTCATAGAGCATAGTGACGTTGGTGTAGCCTCGGTGGAAACATACGGCATCGTAATGTTGCCAACGTAATTGAGATTTACCAGCATACTTCTTGACGACACGCATTATCTCATCTACATCATACCCAATATAGGTTTGCTTTAGATAAATCCAATCGCCTTTTACAAGCAATCGAGAGCAATACAACGATGTTATATCTCGGTATTCATCCGTCTTTTCTCCACTCTCAATCATGTCCCACCACTTGCGTTTGAGGACTAAGTGTAGTGTTTTCATTTCTTCTCAGTCTTTATGTGATTATTCTCCAAGCAATAAATAGCCAACTGATTGAGCGCGTCTATGAGTTCGGGTCTTTCTGTTGCGCCCATAAAGTGATATGCTTCATCACCGCAGTCCCAAAGCATGTAAGAAACTTCATAGCCTTGCGATGTTGCTTCTATGCTCAGATGATAGCCGTCAATCTCTTTCGGCAGGATTGAGAGAATGTCGGTGAGAGTAAATACTTTATCTAAGATGAATGTTTCTTCACTCGCCATCTTCGGGTTAACGCCGAGGGAGATGAGGCGGGCGGATTCTTCTATTGTTAAAGTTGTTTTCATATTCCCTTCATTGTTCCTTCATAAAACTTCATTTCCTCGATGCAGTCAACGCAAACTTCCTGTCCGTTCTCTGGCAGCTCTTCCTCGGCTTTGCGCCACGCGCTCGGCCGTCTCTCTTTCTCTTTTCCCATCTTTATTCGTTGTTGTCGGTTTCGTTCATTATTGCCGTGGCGTCCTCGTCGCTTATCTCCAGAGCCTCGAACAGAAGCATGATATTGTGGCCCGTACAGTGGTTGTTATACCAGTTCTCGATTATGGCGGCCCGTTTGGCGAAGTCCTCCCCGTCGGTTATCGGGCGGTGCGTCAGAACCTCCTCGGGCGTGCGCAGCCGGATAAAAATGCGTTTGTACACCTCCCGTCCGTTTATCTTCGCCGAGGGCGAGGCTTTGTCGCCGGTATAGCCGAGTCCCTCGGCTATCGCGTCTATCTTCTCCCCGGCGGCGAGGTCGTATCTGCGCCCGGTCACCGGGCCGATGTATTCTTTCTTGTTGCTTCCCATCGTTCAATTCATTGCAGGATCTTGCGTTCCCAGATCTATCAGGTAATATTTCTCGGTCCTTTGTGTGACCGGCGACGCTGCTTCGGCTGCTCTCTTTTTAGCCGCCTCTTTGGTTGGCATTTCGCATCCGCAAAGGATTACGACGGCTATGATAGCCAATAGCTATTTTAGGTTATTCTTCATTGCTATTTGCTTATCTACCCATTCAGTATCTATCTCGAAAGCGGCTGCCTTGCCAACACACGCAAAAAGCTCATCGCTCAATCGTTCTACAAGTTCAATCGCATCATTAAACATAAATTTGTCTTTCAAGTTGAGCTTGAATTTCTTCTACTTGTCTATATATGGCATAAACCTCTTTAGATGTTATTTCCATTGCTTCTTCTGATTTAAGTTAATATTTCCGCTCTCCAAGCAATAAATAGCCAACTGATTAAGCGCGTCTATGAGTTCGGGAGCAACCTTTGTATGGTCGCAATATTCAGCGCAGTTGGTATATCCTACACGCCATTGACCGCAATGATATATCATTGAAAGGGTGTCGCCGTCACGATGAATTTTAATCTCTTTCGGCAGGATTGAGAGCAAATCTGTGATGGTGAACCGAGGCAGTTCCTCAATCTCTAAAAATTGATTGGAATTTTCTTCTGTCTTGTCAACAAATTCTCGACAGCTCGCCAACTTCGCATCAACGCCAAGTTCGATTAGACGGGCGGATTCTTCAACTTTTAGGGTTGTTTTCATATTCCTTTCATTGTTCCTTCGTAAAACTTCATTTCTTCGATGCAGTCTACACAAACTTCCTGTCCGTCCTCGGTATAGATAAGCTCGTCTGACTTTTCTCCGCACCATTCACATTCTCCGCTGTGGAGATCAGAGGAATTGTAGATAGTTTCTGTTTTCATTGCTTTTCGGTTTTAGGGTTTGTAAACCGATAACAGTTTGTTACCATTTCTAACTTGTGGCTACAAGTTGTTTTTTGGTCTCATCGTACCTTGCGCGCATCTCGGCTAATGCCGACTCCATTATCTCAAGCTGGCTCTCGATGCGTGCATTATGCTCCCTAATCTTATCCTTGCAATCCGGATCAATACCATGCAAGTGGTCACACAGCTGGGCGTGGAAATCATACTCCACCTGCCAGCGGCTTCGCTTGGCCGGCTTCATAATCGGATTTTCAAGCGCAACAGCCGCTGCGTCCATGCGCTTCAGGTTCCAATCGCGAATTTTGTTAAGCTCAAACCGTGTCAGCTTCACATCGATAAGCTCATCAAGAAAGCCGGGGTTATGTGCAATTTTTAAGCAGTCATTCATACTCGTTTTTACTCGTTTTTATAATTTCCAATTGGCCCGGTGCGTAAATGGCGCGCCTGTCATCGCAGACGTACACATATTGCCCTGACTCCAAAAGATTGATAAATACTTCCACCTCTTCACCGGTGGCTTTGATTCTCGCTTTCATCATGGCTTGTTTTGGTCTATTGGCGGTATGATTCACCGGTGAAGATTATCGGCTGCATCATTTCGCGCAGCCTGTCGGCAATCCGGGTGCCATATTTCTCAGAAATCTCCTTGGGCGTTAGGTTGGTGGTGATGATGGTAAGCCGCTGCCGGTCGTATCGATACGCAAGCAAATCAATCATCGGAGTAAACACCATGCCATAGTAGATTATCTCCGCCGGTTCTTCGCCGAGGTCATCAATGCACAGGGCTTTCAAATCTTGCAGCTTCCGGTAATCTTTGCGTGTCTCCTGGTCCAGACAAAGCATCGCGATACTCTTGGCCGTATGCTCCGGCACTGACCACCGCTCATCGTATCCCCAGAGATACTCGGTAAGCTTGGCGATCACCTCCGACACCGCGCGCATCATGGTGGTCTTGCCATTGCCACACCGGCCCATCAGGAGCAATCCCGGTTTGCCGCCGGCATCTGACAGCCATCTGGCAATTTCGGGTATCACGCGCTTCACTTCATCGCGTATTTCAGCCTGATGACCGCGCGATTCCACTTCAATCTGCATCGCTGCCAGTATCGCGTTCGATAGATGATCTACCGGCAGATTCAAGCTAAAACGATTGCGCATAATCTTCTGCTGTGCGAGCAGCTGTTTCAGTTCCGCGACGCTCTGAAAATCTATCTTTTTTTTCGCTGGTGCCATTTGGTTTTAGTTTTTGGGTAAATCTTTCTGACTTAAGGCGGCTTCTGATGGTAGCTATCAAGTGCTGCGAGGCATCTGAGAAATCCCGGTGTGGACGCCGGGCTGTCAGCTCCCATTCGTTGATCACATCGGCGGCCATGGTTTTTAATTTTTCATACTCAATTCCCAGATTTTTGCAAAGAGCCTCCAGAGAAGCTTCCCGGCTTTTTTCAAAAAATTGATTGAAAAATTCTTCACGCGCGCACGCGCGCGGTGTGAGAGTTATATTATTTCTATATTCTATATAACTGGTCGTTTGCCGGTCACTTGTTGGTCGTTCGTTGGTCGTTGGCTGGTCGCTTCCAAAATTTTCGCCTTGATAACGCTCATAGTTATTGAGAGTTATCACACTTCCTTGCTTGGTCGTTTTTAGCGAAATCTCAAAAGTTACTTTCATTCGTGATAAGCATGTTCTGATTGTGCGCTCCGATAGTCCTGTCTCTTTGCTTAATTCCTCTCTCGATGTAATGACCACACCGCGCCCATAGACCGCACCCTTATACTTGAATGGCTTGTAACTCGCTTTGAGCAGCAGGTGCACAAACACCACTAGCATATTCGGTTCTCTGAACCACTCCCAGTCCTGAAGCTTATGGTAAAGCTTCACCCAGCTGCCTTTATTCTCCATCATTGCGCCTCCTTTCTGCGGCTTCTGCCATGTAATTTTGGACCCGGGCATTTGGTGCACCATAGCCACCCTTCTAGCGATTTGAATCCATATTCATGATATAGCCGGATTCTCTCTTCATTCATCTTCTCTCCTTTAATCCTGGCTATATCCTTGGTCGCTATCTCGGTTCTGCGGTCGCACCAGTGGCACCTGAATACATAAACCTTCGGGCGTCTCAATCTTCGCGCTAACTGTCCCATCTCAAGTTTCCTTTATGATGATTCCATAGATATGGCGCATCAACTTGCGCTTTATCTTGTAGACCTCGGTTTTCATGCCCTTTACATCTTCGACTATCAATTTCCCGGTATCGGCAAGATGATATACAAAATCGGCTATATAGCTGACTCCATGCTCCTGGATTTTGCCATTCTTATCCAGCATCGGAGGCACCAGTTCAAACCTAACCTGTCGCTGCAGGTCGTAAATCCGGCCGGCTCGCTCCTGAACCATCAGCGCCAGCCCGCGCCGCTTCTCCTTGAGCGAATCGTAGCCATCAACACGGCAATTGCCATATTTTGAGCGTTTGGTCGGTTGGCGCGTCCGTAGTTGCTTAACCGCGGCATTAAATTGCGCTGCTGTCATTTTATTTCTCTCCATACGATTGAAATTTAATCTTGCTAAGTGTTTCAAATGCTTTCTTCATAGACTTTCGCTTCTGGTCCTCGCTCGGGTGCACATACATATCCATGGTTATTGTCACACTGGAGTGTCCGAGCATACGGCTGGCAGCCGTGATCTCACACCCTGAGCCGACCAGAATTGTCGCGAATGTATGGCGCAAGCCGTGAAATGAAACCTTATCCTTTACCTTTATTGCCGAGATATACCGGTTAAATGCCTTTCGCACACCCTCGGCGGTCACCGGCATAGAGCCACCTCCGATCACATAGACAGCCTCCGGGTGCTTCAGCCGATAGGCCCGAAGTGCATCGCGCACCTGGGGCAGTAGCGGCACCGTGCGATAAGCATTGTTAGTTTTCGGTTCGGTGGTCAATATCCGCTTGCCACCGATATAGTGATAGCGTGCTTGCCGGCGCACCGTGATGCTCGGTGAGCTGCCTCGCAGCTTCAGATCCTCCCAGTGCAGCCCGCAAACCTCCGAGATGCGTAACCCGGTGGTCATGCTGATCAGAGCCGGCAGCATCTCCCAGTGACCTCCGCCCATATCGGCAAGTATCGAGGCAAACAGCAGCCGGTGATCTTCCAAACTAAGCACCTCCTTCTCCCGGCAGCGGGCTTCCGACCACCGCAACCGCAAATTCAGCGGCCTTACCGTGTCCTGAATCGTAGATGCAAATTTTATGATGTCGAGCATACGCTGCACCCGCTGTTTTACCGTTGATACCTTATGACCGGCTTCAATCAGATCCTCCTTCATGGCATACACATCGCGCGCGCTGATGGCTTCAACCGGAGTGTCACCAAATCGCTTCTCAAGCTGTCGGGCATGACTGCCATACATTCTCCAGGTCGAAAGGCTGCAAGTCAGATGTATGTCATCAAGCCATTCACGACAGGCTTCTCTTACGGTCATATTTTTCATGCAATTTTCAGAATCAATTATCAGCGAGTTACGCGTTCTGATAATATAGAATTATCAGAACCGATAAACCTCTCTCTGTCAGCGAAAAGAGGGGGTGCGGTTTTTGGCACTTTTTGCACCCATTCAGATTCTGCCTTTTTTGAGCAGTTTTGAGCCCAGTTCAAGCACTCCGATTATCCCCCCCAGGGCGCATACTTTTGCTACCATAAAAGCACTCAGCGAGTAGTCTTCCATCTCAGCGCCGGCTATGGCGAGCATAAGCACCAGCGCGCCCGCAAGCAGGCTTCTGATTATAGTTTTCATAATGCAAAATAATTTAGTATAGGTGCCCCGCCGGGGAGTCGAACCCCGGCGTCTCGATGGCCACACTTATAAACCAATAGCAGCAGCTTGAAAAATCAACAATAACAATTTACCCAATTACCATCGAGACCCCACCTGTCGGGGCGTTTCGGGGTCTGATGCCTCCCGGCAGCTCGCCCCATACTAATGAAGATTGTCGTAAAACTTACATCTGAAAAAAACACTATATGCTTATAAAAGCAGAAATCAGTTGTGCAAAATAGATTGATTTCGGAGCTCTCTTGCTCCGGGTGTCTGTCGCAGATTAACCCATATCGTTTTTCGGTCTTCGCTTGCCGTAATAGCCCAGGCCATTCACTCCGGCATTCTTGAAAGCGAAATTCAGGTCGTTTTTGCAGAATATCCACTTTTCGCCCACCTTGCGGCCTGCAAGCTGAGGGGCGTGATCGCGCACCCATTCCTTGCTGAAGCCATATCGCTCGCTCACCTGCTCCACATTCAGAATTTCATCTGTAGCGAAGCCGATACCCTCGAGCACCTTATCCACAATCTTATCGGCCACCTTGCTCAGGATCTTCTCGCCGAGCTTTCTGGTGATAGCCTCCGTGAGCTTGTTCATATCGGTTTGTGCCAACCGATAGGTCTGAATGGATTGTACTGCCATAATGCTGATTTTTGATGGTTATCGAACTCGTGGGAATAATTCTTCGGGGGTTGTGCCGAAATGCTCGGCAAGCACACTTTGAGTCAGAGCATCCGGCTCAGTGGCCCCTGACAGCCATCGGCGGACTGCCGGTTCGCTTTTCTTGGTCACCTCTATCACTTCGAGGATAAAAGCAGTGGCCGGGGCTACCGGCTTCTGCTGCTTCTTGGCATTCTGATATAGTTCTATCAGTGTCATATTCTATTGTTTTATTTGTAGTTTGCGATTATATTTGCGATAGGTTTTTGCTATCGTGCTGCAAATATAAATACGATATTCAATATGTGCAATATCATATTGAATAATTAACATCTATTAACACTATGGAATTAAAAGAACGTATTGCTGCACTATTGAAATATTCTCAAAAGAATATTTCTGAATTTTCTCGCTTTGTTGGATTTAGAACTCCTCAAGCAGTGCGCGAATTAATTAAAGGGAATACTAAATCTCTTTCAGAAATTGCATATAGCAAGATCATCTCAGCATTCCCCGAAATAAACCAAGATTGGCTATTGACCGGTGAAGGCGAAATGCTGCGCAGCAATGGAGCGGACATAGAAAATTATACTGCCAGCGGCTCGCAAGCCGTGGCAGCACGAAATGTGGAAACCATAAACCAAACTCAAACCGGCGATGCAGCCCTCATCGAGCAGATGAAGCAGCGTATCGCCACACTCGAAAACCAACTCCGGGATAAGGAAACTATAATTGATCTTCTGAAAAAAATATCATCGACCGCGCAACCCAACCACGCCGCCGATGACTCCGACCCAACCCACTAATTAACCCGGCAAAGTGACCCATAATCATGTACAACACATACTAATTCCTCACGCGGTTGCTGATGATAGAATCGGAAGCATCTTTAACCATGTGTTTCAGATTCTGGCCAAAACAGAAGAGGTTTTGGCCGATGGGAATGCGTCTGTAGTTTGGGACTTCGAGCGCTGCGAATTTCTTCACCCTTTTTATGTGGCGGCTCTCGGTGTACTCAAATCTCGGTATCCGAACATGATTTATGTGGAAGGTTGTAACCCAATTCTGGGCGGATATTTAGAAGCTGTTCATTTCCACGAACCTCTAAAATTAGGCTTGCTTTCGGGTCAAAATTTATGGAATCTTTACAATGATCGTTCCTATCTCCCTATTTGTGCGTTTGATCCGAGAAATGAAAATATATCGCTCAACGCTCAGACTATGATTCAGAATGTCCTGAAAAGCCAAATTGGCAGGCATCCGCTGATACATCAAGTAATTTCCTTGCTAATGGCCGAATTGATAGACAACATAACCGACCACTCAAAAAGTCCGTTAGGATACATATTTTGTCAGAGATTGAAACAAAGGCAAGCGTTATATCTATACATAGGTGATGCCGGACAATCGGTGTATTCATCTTATGCTACCGATGCAAGATATAGTCACCTGCTTTCAAATCTCGAATCGTCTGCACTTAAACTTGCTATGAGTGGCAAATCAACCAAAAATCGCCCGGAAGCTGAGAATCGAGGGTATGGCATATCGAAATCGAGAAGCCTGATAGTCGATGGTCTTGGCGGGGCTTTCTTTATGCTTTCGGGGAATGCTTTTTTCAGGCATGATGCTAATTCTGAAATAATAGTAGATTTACCTGAAAGTATACGTTGGGACGGTACTGTCATTCTTATGGAAATCCCTCTTAACAAGGTTGATAACCTGAATATATATGATTATATTAGCTGATAACACTTAGACTTAAAGCTATGAATACAATTAGAGTAACATCTGTAATAGGACCCGATATAAGAACGAGATTATTCTTCAGGAAGCATATTGATGATATTATGTCAAGGAATAATCCTTATGTGATATTTGATTTCAGCGGAGTTGAATTTATCTCACGCTCGGTGGCAGATGAAATATTCAACATTCAGTTGGATTATAACCGCATTAAGATTATGGGTCTTGAGGGCGATGTGAAGAAAATGTATGAGGTGGTTCGCCAAGGTCGCATATCTCCTCGCAGATATCCGGATTCAAATATCACCACCATTCGTCTGCACAACATGGAGGAATTAAATAACTATTTTGGAAATGCAACATGGTGAAAATATCAGGGGAACCAACCACGCCGCCGATGACTCCGACCCAACCCACTAATTAACCCCCGGGATACCCCTGAATAACCCCGAAAAAGATAGAAAAGTATTACATATTTGCAACACCTCCAATTCTGAAATTAGTCTAACAAATTGAGAACCTGAAATTACTCTAATCCTATGATATTCCCAACCAGATCATTGGTCGGTTCATCGAGCACAAGAAAATTCGGGTTACGCATCAGCACGGTAGCAAGATAGAGTCTTCGACGCTCACCCCCGCTGAGTTTGGAGATATATTTCTGTTGTGTTTCGGGAGTAAACAGGAAGCGAGAGAGGAAAGCCGAAGCTGAAATCCGGGTCTTATCATCGATTCTGACATCTTCGGAGATCTCGCGCACGGCATCGATCACTTTCTTTGTTTCATCGAAATCGGTCATGCCCTGCTGGCTGTAATAACCCCAGCGCACGGTCTGACCCACATCGAAGCTGCCGAAATCAGGCTGAATCTCACCGAGAAGCATCTTAATAAAGGTGGATTTACCAACACCGTTGCCACCTACTATTCCCACCTTCTCATATCGGGCGAAATTGTAGGACCAATCGTTGATAATCTTCTTATCACCGAACGCTTTGGTCACATGTTTCGCCTCGAAAATCTTGGAGCCAACATAACCGGCCTTAACCTCGAGCTGCACATTGGCACGGCTGAGATTAGTATGGGACTTTTCTTCAAGCTGATGGAAATTATCTATCCTGTATTTTGCTTTTGAACCCCGGGCCTGAGGCTGTCGGCGCATCCACTCGGTTTCAGTGCGCAGGAGATTGCGCACGCGCGCGAGTTCGGCATCCATAGCTTCATAGCGCTCCGCACGCCGACGCAGATAATACTCATAGTCACCATCGTAGGTAAACATTCGCCCACGGTCAATCTCCATGATGCGGCTGCAGACTTTATCCAGGAAGTAGCGGTCATGTGTCACCATAAGCAGAGTCACACGCTGCCGCTGCAGATAATTCTCAAGCCATTCCACCATTTCGATATCGAGGTGGTTGGTAGGCTCATCGAGTATCAGCATATCCGGCTGAGTCAATAGCACTTTGGCGAGTGCCACGCGCTTAGTCTGGCCACCCGACATCTCACCCAGAGTCTGGTCGGGGTTATCTATGCCAAACTGGGTGAGCATACGCCGTGTGCGTTCGGGGCCATCCCAATCCGCAGCATCATCAGTCCCCTCAGGCGCAGGGGCCGCCCACTCCACAGCCGGCATATCGGCCGGCATATCGGGCTGCTGCTCAAGATAGCCTACACGCAAACCATTGCGATAAACCACACGACCGGAATCATAATCCTCCTTGCCGGCAAGTATATTGAGAAGTGTGGTCTTGCCATCTCCATTGCGGGCCACTATCCCTATCTTATCTCCCTCATAGACTCCGAAAGTCATGTCGGAGAATAGAAGTCTGTCGCCAAACGACTTGGCGAGACCTTCGACCTGCAGGTTACTTATCATGGCGGCGAGGCACTTTCACATTATGTTTGTCGAAAATATTTTCAGCCCCTCTGTCGAATATCTCCCAATGGGAGCGTTGAGCAGGGGGTATCATATCGGTGCGCCAGGAGGGAATGATTTGAAAATTGCGTAATGCGCCACCCGGCTTCGCGCTCAGGAATGTGTCGTAATCGGCTTTCACGAATCTGGCTTTACCATCGGTGCCACGCTCTACTCTGGCGCGAACCAGAGCGCCACCGCGCGTATCCGCGGTCTTCATATTGGAAATAAAGTTACCCAGCGAGTAGACCACCAGCACATCTTTATTCTCCTTCTCATTGCGCACCACCCGTAGCGGCTGAATCACATGCGGGTGACCGCCTATAATCATATCCACGCCCTGATTTACAAGAAAGTCAGCCAGATCTTTCTGACTCTTATTGGGAAGCAGAACATACTCTATACCCCAATGCACCGCCACGACCACAATTTCGGCACCGGCATCGCGTGTGGCCTTGATTTCACGAGCCATTGCATCGCGATCTATCAGGGAAACTTCCACACCCTCGCGCGGGGGGATTCCGTTGGTGCCGTAGGTATAATTCAGAAAACCGACTCTGATACCATTGATATTTTTTATGAAGGGTACTTTAGCCCTGCGGTCGGCGGCGTCATGATAGGTGCCCACATGATCGATGCCGAGGGAATCAAGAGCGGCTATGGTGCGTCGGGCTGCGCGGTCACGCCTGTCGAGACAGTGATTGTTGGCAGTGAGAAACATATCGAAGCCGGCATCTTTGAGCGCCACAGCATAGGAATCGGGAGCGGAAAAACATGGATAACCGGTATAGTCGGGGCCGCCTCCGAGCGGCACCTCGAGATTGCACACGGCATAATCGGCTGCCGTGATTTCAGGGGCTATAAGCGTGAAGCAATCCGAATAATCATATCCGTGGCCGCCGGCAGCCGCCTTGGCGGCATCGAGTTGAGCCTGATGCTGCATGGCATCACCTGCAAAGAGGAGTTCGGCACTCTGCGGCTCACCGGGAGATGCCGCCCCGGTGATAAAGGAGAGAAGACTGAAGAGCAGAAGTTTCATCACTCCACCTCCTGCCTGGAGTATATAAAGACTATCGATGCACCGTCAGTGTCAAGCTTTGTCATGGTCGGCTTGGTGAGATAGGGCTGACAGCGGGTCACATATACCTGCGATGAATTATACTGCTCGGAGACTTCGGTAACTATAGTCACCGGTACCAAGCTGAATTCCGTATCGGCATCGGTCAGTTCCTCTCCGGCCTGATATTTGGCGAGCATATCCATAAAATACTCACGCAGGGTTGTGAAGCTATAGCAGCCGTCGGTATTGTTGTAAGCCGCATAGAAGGAGCTTTTGCCATCGGGAACCTTATTGTTGGCGAAGAATTCCTCGCGCTTGGCGGCAGGCACCATGAGCAGCCAGGGAGCCACGCCAAGGCCATGCTCATTGCTGATTTCCTCCGCCGGAAGAATCAGGCGCAATGCCGAAGGCATGGAGATTGACTTGTCATTATCAAGATAAATCTCGATAAGGTGCTTCACCGGGAAATTGATTTTCACCTCATATCCACCCGGTGTGGTAATAACCGATTTGCCTGCAGCTGCCATGCCATCAATCAGATCTGAAGTCTCGTAATTGATGATATTGCTTGATATAACCTCGGGCTGCGAAGCCATAAGGCAGATAGAGTCGCGGTGCAGCCGCAGAGCCGGTGCGTAGGTGCCATCCGACTGTAACTGCTGATATTGCTCCATGCGGTGCCAGTAAGTGAACACCTCGGCCTTGGAGATATTGGCTATGCAGCCGTTGCCGAAACTCGGCTCCACATAAATACCCTTGAAGAAATCATTGAAAGTAGCAGGCCATTGAAACACCGGGTCATCATTGCGATACATATTGAATATCTTACGCCCGAAAGCCAAATCGAGCATAACCGGTATTCTGACCGATGAGAGTGCCTTCATGGCCGAGTCACCCTTTGCGATATTGGAGAGGGTAAAGGTGGTTTCACCCATCGGCTGAGAATAATACTTGCCGGCAGGGTCATATTCGGAGGTGATACCCTTGTTGAGTCCTTCGGAGAGTTCATAGACCTTGACCTGCTGGGGCGCGAGGGAATCACCGGTCAGGTTGCCGCGCGGCACTGTGAAAATCAATCTGACGGAATCCACTTCGGTTTCGGTGATTGAATCCGGGATATTCATTGTGGCAGCCGACAGCATCTGGCTTACGAATGAGCATTTCAGGTTACCATATTCCGGCACATTGATTCTTCCGAGGAGTTTGGTTACATTTCTGCCGTCGATAGCCTGCAGCTTGACACTTGAGGCCTGCAGAGAGAGCTCCGGGGTGTTGCAAAGCAGGGAGTCGGAATAAATGGTTACTTCGCCACCGGTCAGATCGCCACCTATCTGGCTGATTTCTTTTTCGCAGGCAGTGAGAAGAATAGTAATCACTGCGAGCAATAACGCCGAGGTGTTGCGAACGGCCTTGGTCAGAGCCTTGATTCCCATAGCAGGTATTTTTGAAGTGGTGATTAGTCGTGGATTAATGATTGATAAAGGAGATCATACTGAGCGGCGTCATCGCCTTCACCTTTGGCAGCTTGCCAAGGTTTCCCCTGTGTCTCACACCATTCCACCAATTCGGGGTCCGGGGTCTCGGTGTGGAACACTACAGCATCGGCATAGCTGATAGCCATTTTCTCAAGCATCTTGCGGTCGCGGGTCATATCGCGCCAGGGGGCCAAATCCTCTTCTGCCACACCCTCAGCCGCGAGTTTTTCAAAAAATTCCACAGGCAGCTCGGCAACTTCGGACTCAGGGAGCACGGAGTAAACTATCTTGGTCTGCGGGAAACCGGGGGTATCGGCAAAAAGGCGACGCACATACATCGGCACCAGAGCGGTCATCCAGCCTGACACATGAATTATTTCGGGCACCCACTGAAGTTTGCGAGCGGTCTCGACCATGCCGCGTGCAAAAAATATAATGCGCTCATCATTGTCGGCACGGTTCGACCCAAACGAATCACTGTCAGTATCGGCCTTTATGAAATAATCATCATTATCTATAAAATAGACCTGGATTCTCGAAGGCTGCATTGAAGCTACCTTCACCACCAGCGGGTGGTCATTATCAGAGATGGGTATATTCATGCCACTCAGGCGAATCACCTCATGAAGCTGGTTTCGGCGCTCGTTGATATCCCCGAAATCGGGCATAAATGTTCTGACCTCATATTTGAGGGATTTCATGCTCTGCGGAATCGAGCGACCCCATTTTGAGTTATCGCTCACCGACAGATACGGAGCTATCTCCTGCGAAACGAATATAATTTTCTGCTTTGCCATTAACTGCGGTTTATGGAGGACCACGATTTGCAGTCTTCCTTTCAAACTGCAAAATTAATAAAAAATTCGCAAATCGGGGCGATTCTCTATTCTTTTGACGTTCGTTAACGAGATAATTATGATTGTATTTTTTAATGAAATATTATATGATTTGGTGATTTTTGCGTAATTTTGCGCCACAAATTTGTAGACAGCATGCTGATAATTCGTTCGGCCGCCGAGCTGGAGACCCAAATCTCAAGGGAGCTCGCCAACGGCCGCTCCATCGGGTTTGTGCCCACGATGGGGGCTCTACACGCAGGCCACATATCGCTTGTGGACCGCGCGGTGGCCGAAAATGACCTCTGTGTGGTAAGCGTCTTCGTGAACCCCACCCAATTCAATAATCCTGACGATCTGGCCACTTATCCACGCGATGAGGAGTCGGATTTCAAGCTTCTTGCCAAAGCGGGCGCCGACATAGTATTCGCGCCGACAGTCGAGGAGGTCTATCCCGCAGGTCTTGAAAATCGCGAGCGACATGAATTCGCGCTTGGCGCCGCCGCCGAAGTTATGGAAGGGAAGCACCGGCCCGGGCATTTCCAGGGGGTAGCCGAAGTGGTTAGCCGCCTTTTCGCGCTTGTGCGCCCCACAAGAGCCTATTTCGGTGAAAAAGATTTCCAGCAGATAGCCGTAATCCGCAACATGGTGAAATCGGAGGGAATCAATGTGGATATAGTGGCCTGCCCCATAAAACGCGCCGACGATGGTCTGGCGCTTTCAAGCCGCAACGCGCTCCTCACTCCCGAGCAGCGGCGCATAGCACCTGAAATTCACCGTACACTCCGCGAAAGCCTGCGGTATATGGAAACCCACTCGCTCGAGGAAACGCGCGATTGGGTCTGCCGCACTATCGATGCAATCGCCGGTCTTCGCACCGAATATTATGAGATAGTCGATGCCCGCACCCTGCAACCTGTGACCAACTGGGCGGAATCGCCCTGGATTGTAGGCTGCATCACAGTCTACTGTGGCAAAGTGCGACTAATAGACAATATAGCTTATAAGAAACCTAACTGACACTCCAATACAGCCATCATGCTAATAGAAATGATGAAATCGAAGATTCACCGCGTCACAGTGACCGAGGCGAATCTCAACTATGTGGGAAGCATCACCATAGACTCCGACCTGCTGAAAGCTGCCGAGATTCTCCCCGGCCAGCGCGTGTGGATAGTCAACAACAACAATGGAGAGCGTTTCGACACATACGTGATAGAGGGGGAAGCAGGTTCGGGAGTCATCTGCCTCAACGGCGCGGCTGCGCGCAAGGCCCAGCCGGGCGATGTGGTCATCATCATGACCTACGCACTGGTAACTCCCGAAGAGGCCCGCGACATCAAACCTGTAGTAATATTCCCCGATACGCTCACCAATAAACTCTGAACCTGATGTTCCAGAATCTTTCCGAGCGTCTCGAACGCTCATTTAAAATACTCAAGGGTGAAGGCCGCATCACCGAAATCAATGTGGCCGAGACCCTCAAGGATGTGCGCCGCGCACTTCTCGATGCCGACGTAAACTATAAAGTCGCCAAGAAATTCACCGATACCGTCAAGCAGAAAGCTCTCGGTCAGAATGTAATCAACGCCCTGAAGCCGAAAGAGCTGATGGTCAAGATCGTGCATGACGAGCTGGCTGCCCTGATGGGTGGAGATGAGGCTCCGCTCAATATCGACGGACGCCCGGCGGTGATTCTGATGTCGGGATTGCAGGGCGCAGGTAAGACCACCTTTGCCGCAAAACTGGCCAAGAAGCTGAAGTCATCACGCGGCAAACGCCCGCTGCTGGTCGGCGCCGATGTGTATCGCCCGGCAGCCCGCGAACAGCTCCGTGTGCTCGCAGAATCAATCGATGTGCCCTTATACACCGAGGAGGATAGCAAGGACCCGGTGCAGATCGCTCTCAACGCGATAGCTCACGCACGCACCAACAACCTCGATCTCGTGATTGTCGATACCGCCGGCCGTCTGGCCGTCGATGAGGAGATGATGACCGAAATCGCCAATATCAAAAATAGCGTAAAACCTCAGGAGACCCTCTTTGTGGTCGACTCCATGACCGGTCAGGATGCTGTCAATACAGCCAAGGCCTTCAACGACCGCATCGATTTCGATGGAGTAGTCCTCACCAAACTCGATGGTGACACCCGCGGCGGTGCCGCTCTCTCTATTCGCGCCGTAGTCGACAAACCTATCAAATATGTAGGCACCGGCGAAAAAATGGAGGATATCCAGGAGTTCAATCCCGAGGGTATGGCAAACCGAATCCTCGGCATGGGCGATATCGTGGAACTCGCCAAACGCGCTCAGGAGGTTTATGACCAGAAGGAAGCCGAACGCCTTCAGGAGAAGCTGAAGAAAAATAAATTCGATTTCGAGGATTTCATGCGCCAGATTCAGCAAATCAAGAAGATGGGTAACCTCAAGGATCTCGCTTCGATGATTCCGGGTGTAGGCAAGGCTATCAAAGATATAGACATCGATGACAATGCATTTAAGGGTATCGAGGCCATAATCAACTCGATGACCCCATACGAGCGTCATAACCCCGATATAATCAAGGGGACACGCCGCCAGCGCATAGCCAAGGGCTCGGGCACTTCGCTTCAGGAAGTGAACCGCCTGCTCAAGCAGTTTGAAGACACCCGCAAGGTTATGCAGATGGCTACCAATATGAAGAACCCGATGAAAATGATGAAACAGATGCGCCAGGGAGGGGGCGGCTTCCGCAGATGATACAGTTATCTAATCTCGGCATGCAGTTCGGCAAGCGCGTGCTTTTCCAGGATGTGAACCTGACTTTCAACCGCGGCAACTGCTATGGTATAATCGGAGCCAACGGTGCTGGCAAGTCCACACTGATGAAGATACTTGCCGGAGAACTGGCCCCGACACAGGGCACCGTGACCTTCGGCCCGGGCGAACGCCTGTCGGTGCTCTCGCAGGATCACTTTGCCTACGATGAATGCACGGTAATCGAGACTGTGCTTCGCGGACACACTGTGCTATGGGATATAATGCAGCAGAAGGACGCCATATATGCCAAGCCCGACTTCTCAGATGAAGATGGCATCAAGGCCGCCGAACTTGAAGAGAAATTTGCAGAACTCGAGGGCTGGAACGCGGAGTCAGACGCCGCCGCTCTACTCTCAGGCCTCGGCATCAAGGAGGATCGCCACTATATGCTGATGAAGGATATGAGCGCCAATGAAAAGGTGCGTGTGCTTCTGGCTAAGGCGCTTTTCGGCAACCCTGACAATCTTCTGCTCGACGAGCCCACCAATGACCTGGACCTCGAGACTGTGTCATGGCTTGAAAATTACCTCGCCAATTTCGAGAATACAGTGTTGGTGGTCAGCCATGACCGTCACTTCCTGAATGCCGTATCCACCCACACTCTCGATATAGATTACAATAAAATCAATATCTTCGCCGGCAACTACGATTTCTGGTACCAGTCTTCACAACTTGCACTGCGTCAGCAGCAGGCTGCCAATAAGAAAGCTGAGGAGAAACGCAAGGAATTGCTGGAGTTTATACAGCGCTTCTCGGCCAATGTGGCCAAGTCGAAGCAGACCACAAGCCGCAAGAAGATGCTTGAGAAGCTGAATGTGGAGGAGATTCAGCCATCATCGCGCAGATATCCCGGAATAATCTTCACTCCCAACCGCGAAGTCGGCAACAAAATACTTGAGGTCAAAGGGCTCAAGGCGAGTGTCGATGGTGAAGTGCTCTTTGAGGATGTGAATTTCCAGATTGAGAAAGGTGACAAGGTGGCATTTCTGAGTCGCGACCCGCGAGCCATGACCGCTCTATTTGAAATAATCATGGGCAACCGCAAGGCCGATGCCGGTGAATATGAGTGGGGACAGACTATCACCACCGCCTACCTGCCGCTCGACAACAGCGCATTCTTCAACACCGACATGAATCTTGTGGACTGGCTCTGCCAGTATAGCAGCGATTCATCGGAAATATATCTGAAAGGATTCCTCGGCAAGATGCTTTTCAGCGGCGAGGAGGTGCTCAAGAAAGCAAGTGTGCTCTCGGGAGGTGAGAAAATACGCTGCATGATAGCGCGCATGATGCTCACCGATGCCAACACCATGGTGCTCGACTCTCCCACCAACCACCTTGACCTCGAATCTATTCAGGCTTTCAATAATACATTGCAGAATTTCAAGGGTGTGATACTGATGTCGAGCCATGACCATGAGTTCATACAGACAGTCTGCAACCGTATTATCGAACTTACACCTAACGGCATAATCGACAAAATGATGGATTATGACGATTATGTGGAAGATGAAAGAGTTGCTGCCGCCCGCGAACGCCTATATAATAGCTGAATAGAGAAATTTGATTCATATAAATAGCCTGCTTTTATGGGATACAGCCGCAGATTGAAACTCCCGTGGTAGAAAAATCGGGGCGGTATTATTAAAACAGGCAATAAGTATGAATTAATTAAAAAAGTGTTATATTTGCGAAACTGCGGTGGGTTACCGCACGGCAAACCTTGAAAAACAACTAAAACAAAATAACAATTTACTTATTAATCTATGTGGTTATCAAACTCTTCTGTAGGGCGTAAGCTGGTCATGGCCGTAACAGGCGCCGTGCTCGTCCTATTCGTTACCTTTCACTGTTTGATGAACGCTGTGGCAATATGCTGGCCTGCTGCCTACAACTCGGTATGTGAGTTTTTGGGCGCCAACTGGTATGCACTGATTGCTTCTGCCGGACTGGCACTGTTCATCTTAATCCACATCATTTATGCCGTGCTGCTCACAGTGCAGAATCGCCGTGCGCGCGGTCACGAGCGCTATAGTGTGAACCATCGCCCCAACGGAGTGGAATGGTCATCACAGAATATGCTTGTGCTCGGTATTGTGGTTCTGGCATTCCTGGTGGTTCACCTTATTCAGTTCTGGGCCAAGATGCAGCTTCAGGAGATTCGCGGCGCCGAGGAGACACTTCCCCCCGCAGCCGGCACACTCTTCCTGCAGGTAGCCTTCGAACAGCCCTGGACTCTTATCGTCTATGGCATCGGCTTTGTGGCTCTCTGGTTCCACCTCAATCATGGCATGTGGTCTATGTTCCAGTCAGTGGGTTGGAATAATCAGATCTGGATGCCCCGCCTCAAGAAAGTGGCTCTCTGGTGGACTACTATCGTGATCGCCATCTTCTTCGCCGAGGGTATTGTGTTTACAGTCAAGGCTCACGAGAAATACTATCTGACCAATGAAACTCTGCGCGAACAGTATAAGGATATGATTATCCCGATGATTGAGAAGGATTTCGGTCCTGATGCCGCTCAGATTTCACAGTCAGTCAAGATGATGCCCTATGCTAATGTATCGATGGGTATGCGTCAGATGAAGACTCAGCTCGAACAGCAGATCGAGCGCATGAACTCACCCGAGGGTCAGGCGTATCTGCAGGGCAACCCCGAAGCTGCCGAACAGATCAATGATATGAAGAATCAGGCCAAAGCCGTGGGCAATGTAGTCAACCTCTTCGATTATCTTGAATCGGCCGACAATAAACCCGAAGTATCAATTCCCGGCATGATGCAGGGCCAGGTAAACTGATCAGTTATATGGAAAATATGAAAGAAACCGTAAGAGTTATGAGTCCTGCGGACTCAAAGATTCCCGAAGGCCCTGTTGCTGAGAAGTGGACCAATTATAAGAATCACCAGAAGCTCGTGAACCCGGCCAACAAGCGTCGTCTCGACGTGATTGTTGTGGGCACCGGTCTTGCCGGTGCATCGGCAGCCTCTACACTTGCCGAGCTTGGTTTCAATGTGCTCAATTTCTGCATTCAGGACTCACCCCGCCGCGCACACTCCATCGCCGCACAGGGTGGTATCAACGCTGCGAAGAACTATCAGAACGATGGTGACTCGGTATATCGTCTTTTCTACGACACAGTGAAGGGTGGTGACTACCGCGCACGCGAAGCCAATGTGTATCGCCTGGCAGAAGTTTCCAACAATATCATCGACCAGTGTGTGGCACAGGGTGTTCCCTTTGCACGCGAATATGGCGGTCTTCTGGCTAACCGTTCATTTGGCGGTGCGCAGGTAAGCCGCACATTCTACGCCAAGGGTCAGACCGGTCAGCAGCTGCTGCTCGGTGCATACTCTTCACTCAACCGCCAGATCGAGGCCGGCAAAGTCAAGAGTTACAACCGCTATGAGATGCATGAGCTTGTGCTCATCAAGGATAAAGATGGTGTGGAACGCGCTCGCGGTATCATAGCCAAGAACCTGGTGACCGGCAAGTTCGAGCGTTTTGCCGCTCATGCAGTGGTAATCGCCACCGGTGGTTACGGCAACACCTACTTCCTATCGACCAATGCTATGGGATGCAACTGCTCGGCAGCAATGGCCTGCTATCGCAAAGGTGCATATTTCGCAAATCCGGCATATGTGCAGATCCACCCGACCTGTATCCCGGTGCATGGCGACAAGCAGTCGAAACTCACCCTGATGTCAGAGTCTCTTCGTAACGACGGCCGCATCTGGGTTCCCAAAAATATCGAAGACGCCAAGAAGCTTCAGTCAGGTGAAATCAAGGGAAGCGACATTCCCGAGGATCAGCGCGACTACTATCTGGAGCGCCGCTATCCGGCATTCGGTAACCTGGTGCCCCGCGACGTGGCATCACGCGCTGCCAAGGAGCGTTGCGACGCCGGCTTCGGTGTAAACAACACCGGTCTCGCAGTATTCCTGGATTTCTCGGAAGCTATCAACCGCCTCGGCATCGATGTGGTGCGCCAGCGCTATGGCAACCTCTTCGACATGTATGAGGAAATCACCGACGTGAACCCCGGCGAACTCGCCAAAGAAGTCGACGGTGTGAACTATTACAACCCGATGATGATCTTCCCCGCTATCCACTACACTATGGGTGGTATCTGGGTAGACTATGAACTCCAGACTTCGGTCAAGGGTCTCTTCGCTATCGGTGAGTGCAATTTCTCGGATCATGGTGCAAACCGTCTGGGTGCTTCTGCTCTTATGCAGGGTCTTGCCGACGGATATTTTGTGCTCCCCTATACTATCCAGAACTATCTGAGCGACCAGATCACAGTGCCCCACTTCAAGACAGACACTCCCGAGTTCGACGCTGCCGAAGCAAAGTGTCAGGCTGAAGAGAAGCGCCTGATGGATATCAAGGGCAAGCGCTCTGTAGACTCTATTCATAAGGAGCTGGGTCACATCATGTGGGAATATGTAGGTATGGCACGCGACAAAGAGGGTCTTGAACACGCCATCAAGGCACTCGGCGACCTGCGCAAGGAGTTCGACTCCAACCTGTATATCCCGGGCACTGTAGGAGAAGGCATGAATGTGGAGCTTGACAAGGCATTCCGTCTGAACGACTTCATCACCATGGGTGAGCTTATCGCCTACGATGCTCTGAACCGCAACGAATCATGCGGCGGTCACTTCCGCACAGAGTATCAGACCGAGGAGGGTGAGGCAAAACGCGACGACGCCAATTATTTCTATGTGGCATGCTGGGAATACAACGGCAGCGACTCCAAGGCTCCCGAATTGATCAAGGAACCCCTCGAATATGAGGCAATCAAGGTACAGACACGTAACTATAAGTCATAAGCTACTCAACAATGGAAGAAAATGTAATGAAAGTCAACCTGAAGGTTTGGCGTCAGGCAGGCCCGAAGGCAAAGGGTGAGTTTGTGACTTACTCTGATGTCGAGACAACACCCGACACATCATTTCTCGAGACACTCGATATTCTGAACGAAAGACTCGTTGAGAACGGCGAGGAGCCAATCGTATTTGACCATGACTGTCGCGAAGGCATCTGCGGCATGTGCTCGCTCTATATCAACGGACACCCCCACGGCCCGGCAGTAGGCGCCACAACCTGCCAGCTCTATATGCGCAGATTCGCCAATGGCGAGACAATCACCGTTGAGCCCTGGCGCTCGGCAGCATTCCCTGTTATCAAGGACTTGATGGTGGACCGCAATGCGTTCGACAAAATCCAGCAAGCCGGCGGTTATGTATCATTCAACTGCGGTGGTGCTCAGGATGCAAATGACCTTCCGATTTCCAAGGTTCAGGCCGATGAAGCCATGGACTCTGCGAGCTGCATAGGCTGCGGAGCCTGCGTGGCTGCCTGCAAAAACGGTTCGGCCATGCTCTTCGTATCAGCAAAAATCAGCCAGCTCTCACGCCTGCCCCAGGGCGCTGTGGAGCGCGACCGCCGCGCTCTGGCTATGGTGCGCCGCATGGACGAACTCGGATTCGGTAACTGCACCAACACCGGTGCCTGCTCGGCTGAATGCCCCAAGAGCATCAAGATGGCCAACATAGCGCGTATGAACCGTGAGTTCATCGCAGCTAAGGGGCGCAATTGATATACTCTAAACCCGATATTGAAGGCCGCCCGATTTATTCAGGCGGCCTTCCTGATTTTATCACAACCGATACTATCAGAACACTACCGGCACTTGGAGTATATTCTACAATAAATGTTAATCACAACCTTGAAATTTGCGCACATCGAAAAAATACTTAAGATTTCTTACAAAATTATATCGTATTTCAAGTTTTTGATTACTTTTGCATTTAAGTCGCTAAATGCGCACAGAACGCTGAAATAATATTAACTAACCTATAAACACTGCTTATGAAACATTTCACCAAGCTTTGGGGTGCCATTCTGACACTGGCAGCCATTGGTGGAGGTATTGCAGAGGCGGAGAATATCTCCAATTACACGGTAGATTTCGACACCCAGATCGATACCAACACCCATGACTTCATTGTGGCACAGAAATGGAAACATGTGGTAGACAGTTACACCGATGAGTATGGTGATACCTACTACATGAGTTATTCCTGGAAACAGGAAAACGGCAACGGGTTCCTGTATTGCCCCGAACAGCGTGTTGGAGATGGATACTCCTACGGCCAGGCTGTCTATGACCTGCTCGTGACTCCTGTGATTTCCGGTCAGGTTTCTATCGACCTGAAAGCTTATTCATCGACCGGCACTGCCAACTATATCGAGGTGTATGAGTTAGATGAGACTCTGAGCCACACCCGCACCAAGATATTTGAAGCGGGAACCGGAAAGAACGGCAATGAGTTCAACCTCGGTTCTATGAATTACACTACGGTGACATTCAATGTAGAGACTCCCAAGCGTGTAGCTCTGCGTTGCAGCCGAATGTATCTCGACAACTTTGTGGCAGAAACCGCAGTCATCGAACCGGAAGCAGCGATGCAGATTGTGTCGACCGACCCTCCGACCACTACTTCAGGTCCTTATTACGCTCTGCAGCAGCCTGATGGCAGCGCCAAATTCACATTCAAGGTTAAGGTTAAAAATACCGGTGACCTCGAACTGACTCCCGGCATGCAAAATTACTCTGTATCAGTAACAGAGAAAAACACCGCCTCAAGCGGCAAAGTATTTGCGACAGTAAATGTGCCGCAAACACTACAGCCCGGTGAAACATCTGATGAATTTGAAGTTGTGGCTACTTTCCCGGCTGAAGATGTAGCTTCAATCTGGAAGTATTCCTATACCTCGGCTTATCTGTATGTTGTGGAAAATATTTCACACTCTCAGCTAACCCGCAGTAATGTTCAGATGAAGGCATGGGAACCCAAGTTTGTGTTCCGCAAATCAGGCACTTCTTCAACTTCAAGCCTTGCTACCACCAGCCCGATCAACTACTCTGCAGTTAGCGGAGAAAAGAGCTATGGTTTTGAAATATTAAATAATGGTACCGCACCTCTGACCATTCAGTCTATCACACTGCCTGAAGGTTATGCAGCTGAATTACCGGAGACAGTACCCTTCCAGATCGCACCTGATTCTACTCTCCCCCTCGATATCGCAATCAGCGCGACTCCCGGTCACTATAATGGCAACCTGGTAATCGTTTATCTCGACAAGAGCAATGCCGAGCAGACTTATTCTATGCCGCTGACCGGTCACAAGATTACCGAAGGCACATGGGCCGCTACTTTCGACAGCGATAACAATACACCGGTCTATCCGGAGGGTGTGGTTGTGGAAAGCGCTTATCAGACTTCTTCTACCTCCAACTCGATTTCCGGCTATAACCACTGGCTGAGAACATACACCAACAGCAGCTATGTCGATAAAGACAATCGCTTCATCACACCCAAGCTTCACGCTCAGGCAGGTGATGTGATTTATTTCGAGACATCGCCCAATGAGAGTGTGATCAAGCCTGAGCATGGCCTGAAAGTCTACGTTTCCACCGACCGCCTGAATTGGGGCGAGCCTGTGAAAACAGTTATGGCTTCAGAGTGTGCCAACAATGATCTGACCGGTTATACAATCACATTCGACACCGAGGGTGATTACTATCTGGCCTTTGCCGACTTCTGCATGAAGCTTGACAACATAATCGGTCTGACACTCGGTCAAGGCGCAGCCCACGATCTGGTGCTCCGAGAACTCACAGTGCCCGAAACAGCACAGGCCGGCGAGGAATTCTCTGTCAGCGCTTCATTCTGGCGCTCGGTTTCAGCCGCTGCCGATGATTATGCAGTGAAGGTCTATGCCAATGATGAAGAAGTAGCTACTATAAATTCGGTAGCCATCACAGCTGATCCGAAGAACTCTACAACCTTCTCAACCAAACTTACACTCACTCCCGAGGTTACCACCGACTATGCTATCCGCATTGATCTGGAATTTACCGACGGCACCGTGGTATCCAGCGGAAGCAAGACTATCAGTGTGACCTACGCTCCCGAATTCGGCTTCTATAAGAAGGATAATCATGGCAGCAAGTGGTATCATGACTCTGAAAGTGCAGCTATAGCATTTGGTAAGACCAATAATCCTCTCGTGAAGGAGTATGAAATCTACAACTGGGGTTCAGCTCCTCTGCAGGTCAAGAGCTTCAATCTCCCCGCAGGTTTCAGCACCGAGGCAAGCGCCACAACCGTACAGCCCAAGACAGCTTATCCTATAGTTATCAACTTCTCGGCTACCGAAGCCGGCGAATACTCCGGCAATCTCGAGGTGACCTACGTAAATGCCGAGGGTGAAGATGCAGTTTACACACTCGCCATCAGCGGTACAATGCTTGATCCCAACAAGTGGTACGCTACATTTGACAATGGCACCACCACCGGACAATTCCCCGCAGGCTCCATGCATAAGGAAGGCGCAGGTCTCTCCAATTTGGGAACAGGAACTGCCCCCAACCTGGCACTTTATGCTACCGCAGCTCTTCCGAAAGAGAATATGTTTATAACTCCGAAGCTTCATGCCGAAGAGGGTGAAACCCTGAATTTCGACGCCAAGATATACAGCACAGGCTGGAAAGAGGGTGCGATCACTATCTTTGTGGCTCCGACCCGCGAAGAATTGTTGAACTATGATCTTAAAGATGAATGGACTCAGATTGCAATGTTCTCCGGTCAGAATGAGGAAGAGGATTTCCTGCTTACCACTGACTTCGCCACTTACTCGGTAGCAATACCGGCCGGTGACTGGTATATCGGAATTCAGCCCCAGAGTCGCGCATACGTTGATGAGATTTATGGTCTCAAGCCTGTGGCTGTAGACCATGACCTTCTGATCAGCGGAACTACACTCCCCACCGGAGCTATGCAAAACAATATGAGCGAGGCTAAAGTTAAGATCACTAACCTCGGTTTCACTCCGGAAGCAGCAGAAGACTATAAGGTGAGCATGGTTATCAATGGTGAGAAGATCACATCTGTGGGCACAACAGAAATTCCGATGCATTCCACTTGGATCGGCAGCACCGCAACTGCGACATCTTCTTCGAACACTCTGAAAGCCTTCACCGAAATTTCAGTGCCCTTCCGCTATCCGAAGGCCGGCACATTCCCGGTATATGCAGAGGTAACCATCGGTGATTACAGCGTGCAGTCAGAACCCGGTGAGATCACAATTGCCGAAGAAACCCTGAGCGGTGAGAAGACAGTCGGTACCCGCAAGGAATGGAGTAGCACTGCATATCTCAACATTAACTATAGAAATTCTGAGGTACTCTCTATTTACACTCCTGAGCAACTGGGTCTCACAGCCGGCGATAAGATTGGTAAGATCAGAATTCTTGGATATAACACAAATTCATGGGAGAGCAACCTGACTCTTGCTTACGCTTGGACAGACGCAAAAACCATTGAGAAACCGTCTACCTCGGATGCTTATGATTACTCTAACATGATAGAGTGTTATAATGGTCCCAAGACATGGGAGTTAGCCGGCAGTGCATCTGCACCCATCGACAATATCGTATTTGATTTCTCAGATCAGCCGCTGGTTTATGAAGCCGGAAAATCGCTTGTGATTCTGGCAAGATCCACAAGCAGCGCTTATAAATCAACTTTCAACTTTGAGATGAGCACCATCA
Source organism: uncultured Muribaculaceae bacterium (assembly GCA_947175145.1). GTDB lineage: Bacteria > Bacteroidota > Bacteroidia > Bacteroidales > Muribaculaceae > Lepagella. The sequence continues at coordinate 28,353 of CAMWLY010000012.1, forward strand.
GCGGACAAAGCTATCGTCACCAAAACGATGGCACTGAGGCTGTCTTTACCGGTTCTTGGAGCTCAAACGTCAATCCGGTGCTTCACCTTGATATGGTAGTGGATCCCGCAAGCCTTTCAGGCACAGTGACCGACCGCGAAGGTGTTCCTGTGGAGGGTGCCGAGGTGCTGATGGTATCTACCGACGGTGATAATGTGCAATATGGCGCTACAACCGCAGCCGACGGCACATACGCATTCAATGTGATTCAGAATAACCGCAGCTATGACCTCTCCGTTAAGGCCGAAGGTCTTGAGGAAGCCGAGTTTGATACTCAGGTGACTTCAACTGAGGTTCGCGATTACACTCTGCGCCCGGTATTCCGCATCAGCGACGATGCCACACACACCGGCGGTGAATCAGAAGCGGTGGTATATCTGGATCGCGCATACGCCCCGGGCTTCACTGCAGTGACACTCCCGATCAGCCTTGATGCCGAAGAGATGACAGAACTCTTCGGAGAGGATGCAATTGTGCTCGAATATGCCAATGATGAGAAATCAGGCGCAATCGGAAACGTATACTTCGAAGCTGTGGCCGAAATGGAAGCCGGCACACCCTATCTGATTTATCTGAATCAGCCGGCAGCTGCCAAGCGTTTCCACTCTAAGAATGTGATTTCAGACCTGAATACTACTATGGGTAATGATATCCACTTTGTGCCGACATCACAGCCCACTATCCCCGATGGTAATGTGTATCTGATTACCGATGCCGACGGCTTCCAGCCTGCAGCTCAGGTTGCAGCCCGCAAGCGCGCTCAACTGACTATCCCGGCTTATTCGGCTTATCTCAAAGCTGCTGAAGGCATCAATGCCCTCAACTTCTATGCCGATGCAGATGTACCGACCGAAGTCGAGGTAATCGAAGCGGAAACCGAAGGTGCTGACCAAGTATATACTATCGACGGTCTGCGCGTGAAGAATCCTCAGAAGGGTCTTTATATCATCAACGGTAAAGCCGTATTGGTGAAATAATCACTCCGCAAGATAAGTAATTCAGTCCGGGCCGGCTTTGCGGCCGACCCGGATACCAAATCAGAGATTAATTAACATTATCCATTTACCTACTTGAACCACGGAATCATGAAGAGATTTACTACTCTGCTTCTCGCTATGGCGGCCACTGCCGGCAGCATGATGGCACAGACCATTCTGAGCGAGGATTTTGAGACCGGCAACACCGGCAATGCACTTCGGCCGGTAGCCGCTGGCCCGGGGTGGACCGTGATTGACGGTTACTCAGGCTCCAAGGCCACTTATAACTGGCATAACTATTATGCAAATTCCGAAAGTGATGCGGGCGCAACCATCTCAGGCAATGGCTGCGCATCAGTCGATGCACCATTTGTGTATGGTGACGGCGACGGTGTCGGCCCTCGCGAGGAGATATTGCTCTCGCCCGAACTCGACCTCAATGACAATTACACTCTGAAATTCACATTCAGGGTTTCTCCGGTCAACGCTTACGAAAACTCACGCTATGATATACAGGTGCGTGTGGTTGAAAATGACAACCTGGCCGGCGCAGAGACCATCTTCAGCATTCAGAATGAAAAGATGCTCCGCGAATCGGGAATTACGGTGTTCCCCATCACCAACTGGAACCCCTATACAGCCAATGTTGATCTGAGCGACTTCAAAGGCTCAAAGGTAAAACTGGCGTTTGTTTACAAGATGATGGGCGAGACTGCCAATGTGGTATGGCTCGATGATATCACAGTAAGCAAATCAGCTCCCATCACCGGTCCGGTCGCTTCCGCAAGCCTTGACCGCTATGATTATGGCGAGCTTTATATAGGCGAGAAGCTCTACACCGAGCCTATCGTGCTGACCAATACCGGTAAGGATGGTCTGAAGATCACCGGTCTCGATCTGCCTCAGGGTGTGGCTATCAATATCGATCCCACCAAGGTTAATCTGGATCGTTACCGCTCGACAACTTTCCAGCTGAGCTACACGGCTTCGCTGACTTCTCCCGCCAAGGGCACCGCAATAATTCACACCAATGGTGGTGACCTGAGCGTGGAGCTTTCAGCTACCAAGCAGTTTGTGCCCGCCGGTCAGACTCTCGAGAGCTTCGAGGGATATTTCCCGCCTGCAGGCTGGACCAACAAGGGTTGGAGCGGCACAACTCAGGCATTCGAGGGTGACCAGTCAGCATATTGCGACGGTGACTTCTCCAACTGCACACTTCGCTCACCGCGCCTTGACCTGACAGATGGCGGCACTCTTACATTTACATACTACAACCTGTTTGACGATGAAGATGTGCCCTATTTCGACATTGAACTGCAACTTTCTACCGATGGCGGCGACAGCTGGGTAACCAAGTGGGTATCCGACTTTCAGAATGGCCTGAACCAGAAACTCACACAAACCATCGACCTCGGTCTCGGCACCGACGATTCATACGTGCGCTGGGTTTACCCCGCAGTTGAATCAGACGATGAAGGCGCTCTCCCTCACTCCTCATTCTATCTGGACCGTGTGCTTCTGCCGACTATCTATGGTGCCGGCGGTGTGCCCGCACAGGTTAAACCCACAGCCCCGGCCAACGGCACAGAGGGTGTATATCCCAAAGATGTGGAACTCAGCTGGACTCCGGCTCAGTTTGCCGACGGTTACAAACTCTATGTCGGTGCAAATGCAGAAGCTAATGACCTGATCAATGGTCTCGACCTCGGCAAAGGACTCAGCTACATTATTCCCGAAGTGGCTTGCGAAACAACTTATCGCTGGAAAGTCGTGGCTTATAACGATAAGGGTAACGCCAACGCAACTACCTGGCGCTTCACTACTCAGCCCGATGCCTCTGTGAAGAACTACCCCTACGAAGAGAACTTCACTTCCAAGGAGCTTCCCAACGGCTGGCATTCTACACCCTCGGCTCAGTATAACCGCACATGGAGTGTCAATGACCTCTATCCCTACAAGAACGATGGCAAGACTTATGGCGCGATGATGACTATCTGGCTCAATGCCGGCAACTGGAACTCTCTGGAGACTCCCGAGTTTATTCTCCCCGATGACCGCCCGATGGCTATCTCTTATATCTGGGGCGACGGTCACCCCTCTGACCTCGTGGTAGACCCCTCAGGTGCAGCCAAGAAGAATAATGTAGACCCCCACAATGGTGTGGCTCTCAACACATTTGAAATCTATGCCAACGGCGAATGGACAGTGCTTTCTTCACTCTCTGAGCCTAAGGCCGACAAGAAATACTGGATCAACGAGAAAATAGACCTTTCTCCCTGGAAAGGCCAGAAGGTACAGTTCCGCTGGAAACATGAAAGCTTCAGCGGCTCCGATAACGGTGCCTCACTGACTCATGTGACACTCGATGTGAACAATGAACTTGACGGGTGCCTCAACAAGTCATCTTGGGCTGCCGGTAAAGTTAACTACAACAAGAGTGCCGATTCAGGCAATATGTTTACTGTAATTAACCTCGGTTCGAAACCGATGACAGTAAATTCCGCCGAGTTCGCCACTTCGAACTTCACAACCTCACTCAAAGCCGGTGATGTGGTAGCTCCCGGTGAAGTGCTTCCCTTCTCGGTGCGCTTCGATGCTCTCGACAACCCCGGTGAGAAAGAGGACAATCTGATCGTGACCTTCGACGGCGGTCTCGAACTGACCATGGCTGTGAGCGGTGAAGCTCTGCCCGAAGATGTGCTCTACTACTCATTTGAGCCGAATACACTCGACCACCAGTGGACCGAGGACTTCACAATGATTGATAAGGACCGCGCCAACGGCTATTCATTCTCTACTTACTGGATTCACTACTCGGCCGATGGCAGCAAGTGCGCCTTCAGCTGCGAAAGCGACTCTAAGGAAGATGGTATGTATGGCATGATGAAACCTGTGTCAGGCATGCACTGTCTGGTTGCTTCTTCAGGTCAGTCCACAAATGCCGACAACTGGATTATCTCCAAGAAATTCCGCGCCGGTGCCAATACTAACTTCGAGTTCTACGGTCGTAACTGGGAAACTCTGAACTCCGTATTGCCCGATCCGAAGCACAATGTGGAGGTTCTGGTATCAACCGGTTCAAATAGCGACACATCGGAATTCACTTCCGTGATGCGCGGTGCCGAGATGCCTTTCCTCGGTGATGGCGAATGGAACCACTACACTGTGGATCTTTCGAAATATGCCGGCCAGGATATACATGTAGCTCTGCGTCACTACACTGTAAGCCCCTCTAATCTGGCATTCTTCGATGACTTCCGCATCAACGGTATCGATACAGACCAATCGGCAGTCGACACTGTAATAGCTGCAACAGACAATGTCGAGGTTTACACTATCGCAGGTGTGAAGGTGACCGAAGGTCCCGCCTCCGATGTTATCGCTTCTCTTGCCAAGGGCCTTTATATAGTTCGCGCCAACGGCAAAGCTATGCGAATCATGAAGTAAAGGATTTATTCTTTGTGACCAATACTCAAATATGAGAAAATTTATAGCTGCGCTGCTGGCATTTATGCCGGCAGCGCTCCTTGCCCAGACACAATCGGCACAACTCACGGTGAGTGTGAGCAGTGTGGAGGGTGACGTATTGACCGGACAGCCGGTAAGTGTGACCCAGACAGACTATGAGGTAGGCTACGGCAACCTCAAGCTCAATGCCGAGGGTAAGGTATCACTCAAAGTATACCCCGGAAATCACCGGGTGGAGATTGACAGGCCCGGCTTTATTCCGGTAAGTTCTGATTTTGTGGTGGCTGAATCGGAGACTGAGAAATTGATTGAAATTCAGCTTCAGGAAAAGGTGCGCACACCGTTTGCCCTGCAGGCCGTGACGACTCATGACCCTTACAGCGGTAAAGATGCCATCGATCTGAGCTGGAATGTGACCCCTCCGGTCTTTTTCGATGATTTCGAAAGCTACTCTCCCTTTGCCATAGAGTTCGGCGATTGGAGCGGTATTGATGGCGACAGTGAGGCTACCGCAGCCCTGATGGGTGTTTATCCCAACCGCGGAGTGATGCAATATGCACAGATTATCAACCCTCTGACAGTGCAGCCTACATGGTGGTATGATTATCCGGTGCTCCGACCCTATGCCGGTCAACAGTATGTGGGCTTTATCCGCACCAGCTCGGGCAATGCCAACGATGACTGGCTTATCTCACCGGTGATAACTCCCGGTCAGGAAAATGAACTCTCCTTTATGGCCAAGGCTGCCGACAGATGGCCTGAGCGCTTTATGGTTTATGTGACCGAAAAGACAGATAACCCGACTGTGGCAGATTTTATGCGCATCGACACTGGCAATCATGAAAGTGTGGATTATAAGCAGTGGCAGAAGTTCTCTTACAACCTCGATGCATACGCCGGCAAACCGATTCGATTCGCTATCAGATATGTAGCCGACACTAACCGCTATGGCGCATATATGCTGATGATTGATGATGTATATGTGGGTCAACGCATCGCCACCCCGGCTGCCGCAAAGAGTCAGAGAGTAGCCCGCTCGGCTGATAACCCCAACGAATCTTTCCTGATTTTCATAGATGGCAAAGAGGTGGGAACTACCGAGCAGTATGAATTCACCATCAGCGATGTAACACCCGGTGAACACACTATCGGTGTGCAAGCCAAATATCGCGCGGCTCTGAGTGAGAAGTCCGAGATTGATGTCACTGTTCCGGTGATTAATTATGCCAAACTCGACATCGAGCTGAGAGCGAACAGTATCCTGGAGCCGTCGGAGGTAGCTCTGACACTTCTTGATAAGGAGAATGCTCGTCAGATTTCACTGACTACATCAGAGGGTAAAGCATCAGTGGCCTCACTTTGGCCCGGTGAATATACTCTCCGCATCGAAGAGGGGGCTTACGAGCTGACCGAACAGCAGGTAACCGTAGACAGCGACAAGCGCATTGAACTTCTGCTTGAGGATAATGTGATTGACCCATTCAATCTGACTGCCTATAATTCGGAAGATGGTGTCAACATGACATGGAACCTTGAAAACGTATTCAACGACAGTTTCGAGGATTATCCCGATTTTGCTACCGGAGAATTTGGCGATGGCTGGAAGACTATTGATGCCGATGGTCTGCCTGTATATCCGATAGGTCTCGGCAGCACCACCAATATCGTTAGCTTCCCCGGCTCAGGCTCGGGCACTAACCCCATGCCGGTGGCACCTATGGTGTTTAACCCATGGGAAACCACACCTCCGATGCTTCCGACTGATGAGGCTATCAAAGCTCCGACCGGCGATAAAACCGTGATATTCTTCTCGCCGCAGAATGGTAAAGCCAATAAATGGCTCATCTCACCGCTCCTGAATATCCGCTCCGATTTTGAATTCTCGGTATCTGCCAAAGGATATTCGATATATCCTGAATGCATCGAGCTTTGTATATCTGACGGCGGCACAAATCCGAGCGATTTCACACCTTTAGCCACTGTGGACCAACTTACCTACACCAATTGGTCTCGCTATTCGACTCCGCTTGCCGACTATGCCGGTCAGGGGAAACGTCTGGCGGTGCACTACACCTCTTACGATGCCTTCCTGGCGCAGGTTGATGATTTCAGAGTCGGACCTGCCGAAGATGAGCTGAAAGTTGAGGATTATGGCAATGTGGTAAGCTATGAACTGTTTGTAGATGGAAAATCAGTAGATACCACCGCCGAACATTCATATACATTTACCGATCTTGAACCCGGCACACACCGTCTGGGCGTTAAAGCAAAATATAAGACCCGCGAATCCGGAGTGTCTGAGATCGAGATTACTACCAGCGGAATCTCCGGGATTGAAGCTGATGAGACAAATCAACTCCGCTTCGATCTGCTCGGCAGAAAAGCGGGAGGAGATGCCAAGGGTATAATTATAACTAACCGTAAAAAAATCCTCAAATGAAACTGAATATCAATATATTGTTGCTTTTGCTCGCTTCCTGTCTGCCGGCAGCGGCCCAGACCGGGCTTAGCGACAATCAGCGCCCTGTGGGTTACACGGTGACTGACCGCATCGATGTGGAGGGCGCATATTTCGGGCAGGCCGCTACCTATCAGATAGGTGCGCTTATGGATGCCGATATGCTGAAGCCATACACCGGCTGCAAGGTTGTGGGTGTGCGCGTGGCGGCTGCCTGCGACCTCGGTCGCTCACCGGTCTTTCTGACCGCCGAGCGCAATGGTGAACTCGTGAACCTTCACTCTCAGAATCAGAAACTCTTTCAGGGCTGGAATAATGTGTTTTTTAACGGTGACGGATTCGATATCACCGGCGAAGAAGGCTTGTTTTTCGGATTTGCATACACTGAAACCGCCGACATGGTTACCAATGAAACCGGAGGTATCTGCACTGTGGGCGATGACCAGAACGACTCTTTCAAGTTATTGATGTCTAATTCTCTCTATGAGGTGACCGGTGTCGGTAAACTCTGCGTGCAGCTGATAGTCGATGTGACTAACCTCCCCTCTCACTCAATTGCGCTGCCGATGTTCGATTATGGCTTCCGCTTCAAGAACATCAAGGAGGATATGGAAATATTCACAATGGTGCAGAATACCGGACGCGCAGCTGTAAACAATCTGCGCATGGGTGTGCAGTTCGATAATCTCGACCCGAATTATTATGATGTAAACATGAAGTTGGGTTCGGGGGAAAGTGACTCATGGCAGCAGATCATCAGCATGAGCGGCCTCGCTGTCGGACGACACAAGATGACTGTATGGGCCGAGCAAGCCGATGGTGAAAACATCGCTGCCGACCGACGCGGCACCAAGACCGTATGGTTCGGCCTTTATGATGAGACTATGCCCCGCAATATGGTATATCTTGAACAATACGCATCTCCGCAATATCCGGCAAGCGCAATGTTCAACGATGTCTATGATCAGCTTTATGATGAGCGTTTCGGTGATATATGTCGAGTGACCATGCACATACCGGGCAGCCCTCTATATGTGGAAGGCTCTGACTATTTTCAGAATCTTTATGCCTACACATATCCTTGCTTCACGGTGAACCGCGCATATTTCCCCGGTGAAGCCCACACGGCCTATGATTTCAATGATTATTTCGGGGTTCTTCCCACCGATTTTCTGGCATTGATCATGCATGATATAATAGATCAGGATGTGAGTTCGCCTACATTTGCGAGTGTTGACGTAGAGGGTGAATATGACGCAGCTTCAGGCAAACTGCGCGTGACAGCCACAGGATCCGCTCTTGAAGATGCGGAGGCAATCTGCGGCCCGCTTGCAGTAACTCTCATGGTGACTGAAGATGATGTGGTTTCACCCCAGACTGTGGTTACTTCAACCGGCGGTACACGCAAGGATTCATCATACAAGCATCGAGACACACTGCGCGGATTCATAACCGATGCCAAGGGTGACGGAATCACATTAGACGATGATAAGAATTTTGAACTTATCCGCGAGTTTACTGTACCGGCGGACTGGAATAAATCAAATCTTAAGGTCACTGCTCTGATTCATTCGGCCAACACGGCCCCCGGTCAGGGATTCGAAGATGTGCTCAACTGCGCGCGCGCCGATGTGAGGGATGCGAGCGGCGTACCCGAAATCTCCGACGACAGCGAAATGACTCCGGAGTATTTCAGCCTTGACGGCCTGCGCCTGAAAGAGGCTCCGAGAAGCGGTATTTATGTAGAGCGTCGCGGTGAACGCGCCAAACTTATGACCCGCTGAGTTAGCAGAAAATCAAATAAAACTGCCATTTTTGCAATAGGTTCAAAAAAAAGAGGTATATTTGCAAGCTGAAAGATTCCACCGCCACGGGCGGTGGAACTTGACGCGCTTTTAAACATCAGCGTATAACCCTCGCTGACAAACAGTTAACCTCGAAAATAAATAAATAAAATAACAACAAAACAAAAATGCAGAACAAAGGGTTTATCAGCACCATTGCGATTC
>CAMWLY010000013.1 GCA_947175145.1 uncultured Muribaculaceae bacterium
GGGGTATATATGATTTCTTGAAAAAGAAAAATCTTTCAAGTCTTAATGAACTTGAAAAAGCCGGCTCACCGGTTAAAAACTCATCAATAACCGAAACTACTGCTGTTGATGCAACTCAAACACCTGAAACAGGAAAATTGAGCTATGCTGCACAGAAGGAAAAAGCCAGGGCTCTTGGAAAAGCGGAAAGGCAAGTTAAGATGATAGAAGAAAAAATATCTGAACTTGAAATAGAAATAGCGGAACTTGAAAGCAAAATGGCTTCGGGCGATGCTTCTGAGAACACACTTGCTGCATACTCCAATGCCCGGACAAAATTAGAATCCGAAATGGAGCAATGGGAATTAGCTAATGAAAATTTAGAAAAATTGAAATGAAAAAAGGTATAGATATTTCCAATTTAGACATATCAGTCAACCCGAAACAGGATTTTTATGACTATGCTACCGGAGGTTGGCGTAAAGATAATCCACTACAGGGTGAGTATGCTTCATTCGGAGTCTTCAATCAATTGGCTGAAGATGCACGTGATAATGTGCGCAATATAATAGAAAATCTGTCTGAGCACCCGGAAGCGGGTATCAGAGGCTCTATAGCTCAAAAGATTAGCGATTTGTATTCTCTTGGCATGGATATCGAGAGAAGAAATAGTGAAGGCATTCGGCCATTAAAGCCTATTCTTGAAAAAATCGAAAATTACACCAAAAAGGAGACTACTGAATATATTGCATGGTTATCGAAAGCAATAGATAATACTTTCTTCTCATTTGGTGTTGGGCCTGATCCTGCAGATTCAAAGATGAACATTCTTCATCTTTCGGAGGCCGGCCTGGGGCTTGGAGACAGGGATTATTATCTCGAAAAAAATGAGAATAACGATAAGATTCTAAATGCGTATCGCATATATCTTACTCGAATTATGACTCTCGCCGGATATTCAGCTGAGGATGCTTCACGCATGGCGGATACTGTGATACAAGTTGAAACAGAATATGCAAGTCATAAAAAGACACGTGAAGAACGACGTGACCCGGTGAAGAGCTACCATATAATGAGTATGGAGGAGCTTTGCACCACTTATCCCAATTTTGACTGGGAAGAAATCTTTAGGAAGTCCGGTCTGAATGTTCCCGCTACTCTGAATGTTTCATCTCCAAAATTCGTTGAATTTGTTAACGAGTATTATCCCAAACTCAACGAACGACAAATCACTGACCTTATGCTTGTCGGAGCCGTAACATCAGCCACCGGCACCCTGAGTGAAGATTTCTACGATGCTGATTTTGAGATGTTCTCACGTGTCATGTCGGGAACTGAGGATAAAAAGCCTCTATGGAAACGAGTTATGGCTGTGCCCAACGCCATGTTTGGCGAAGCGGTTGGACAACTGTATGTAGAGAAATATTTTCCTGAAGAGAATAAAACATATATGAAAGGCCTTGTGGAAAATCTGCGCAAATCTCTCGGTAAGCATATCGCGGAATTACCATGGATGAGCGAAGAGACAAAAACAAAGGCCCTCGAGAAACTCGCCGCTCTGAAAGTTAAAATCGGATATCCTGATAAATGGAAGGACTATTCTGGGATTGATATTGACCCGACAGAAAGTTATCAGAGCAATGTGCTCAAAGCCGCGGAATGGTTTGCTCTTGATAATTACAGTAAGCTCGGGAAACCTGTCGATGAAACTGAATGGTTCATGTATCCTCAGACTGTCAATGCATATTATTCTCCTCAGATGAACGAAATATGTTTCCCTGCCGGCATCCTGCAACCACCATTTTTTGACATGACTGCAGATGACGCTCAGAATTATGGAGCGATAGGCACTGTGATCGGTCATGAAATGACACACGGCTTCGATGATTCAGGGAGAAAGTTCGATAGCAATGGCAATCTGAATGACTGGTGGAGCAAAGATGATACCAAGAAATTTGAAGCACTGACCGATAAACTTGTAACTCTATTTAATGAAGTGGAGGTAGCTCCGGGTGTAAAAGCAAACGGTAGATTTACACTCGGTGAAAATATCGCTGACCAGGGGGGACTTAGAGTTTCACTCACTGCATATGACATGGCCATGGAGGGTAAAGAACAACCGGTCATAGATAATTTTACCCCTCGCCAGCGTTTCTATCTTTCATACGCTTCCGTTTGGGCTAACAATATCAGAGATGAAGAAATTTTGGTCAGGACTAAGACAGACCCCCATTCACTACCACGAAACCGAGTGAATGTGACACTTTCTAATATCGCTGAATTTTTAGAAGCATTCAATATTGAAGAAGGCGATAAAATGTGGCGTGCACCTGAGAAAAGAGTCGTGGTATGGTAAGTGAGTGCAGATTAGGTCTCATAGGTAGGAAATTAGGCCATTCTTATTCAAAAATATTGTTTGAAAAGAAATTCTCGGCTCTTAATATTAGTGGTACGTATGATCTTTGTGAAATCGAAAAAATTGAAGATCTGGAAATATTTTTAGATAAAAATAGCGATTTCACAGGATTTAATGTTACGGTACCCTATAAGAAAAGTATACTCCCCTATCTTGATTATATAGATTCTCATGCTAAAGCCATCGGCGCAGTAAATACTGTAAAAATCATCAGAACTACTGATGGACAAATCAGTCTTTCAGGCTATAATACAGACTGGAGCGGATTTCTCGAGACGCTCCGTACTTTTGACCTGACAAGAATAAAAAGAGCTGTGATTCTTGGCACAGGAGGTGCATCGAAAGCTGTGGCTTATGCCCTGACTCAATTAGGTATTAAAACCACATTTGTGTCTCGAACCGAGAAAGATAATGTTATCACGTATCAGAATCTGACTAAAGATACCTTTGATGCCCACCAACTTATAATAAATACTACACCTCTCGGCATGTATCCTGACACAGAAGATGCTCCACACATACCCTATGAATACATCAAGGCCGAACATATTTGCTACGATCTGATATATAATCCCGGTGTAACAGAATTTCTTAGTAGATGCTCAAATCAAGGCGCAACAATTAAAAATGGATTTGAGATGCTTATCAGACAGGCTGAGAAGGCTTGGGAGATCTGGAGCCGCCGGTAATTCCGGAATATGAGAACTGAGAGAATAGATCCTAAAGCCCCGATGCTGACACCTTTTATCTCATTTATATTGGGGTTAGGTGCAGGATATTTTCATGTAGCAGATTGGATTCTTCTCGCAGTAGCTTTCACCGGAATATTGGGATTCGTAATTATATCCCTGCTAAGCCGAAAGTCTCCGATACTGGGTTTCAGACTCGCACCGTTTTATCAGATTTGCATAGCTTCATTATTCTTTACTATCGGTGGTTTAGACTGGAATTTTTCCGCGCCTGAGGAGCTGCCATCTGATAAACTATCTGAAGCAGTGTGGATTAGGGGTGAAGTAGAAAGTATTCAAAACAAAACCTCGGGCGATAATGCAAAGATTAATGTGAGCGGTATTGCTTGTTCCGATGGCAAGTTATATCCGGTCAAAATGAAGATTCTACTTAAATCTGATATTATTAGCGCGCAAGTAGGGGATTTAATTGAATCAAGAGGCACACTGAAACCGATATCTTCGATATCAGACAAGATACCTGAAGGATACATAACACACCTTGCTTCCAAAGGAATACATCATCAATTTCTCAGCAATAGCCATAAGATTGAAGTTGTAGACCACAGAAATTCTCTTTCATCCTGGGGTTTTGCTATTCGTTTGAAATTGGAAAGTATAATTGATAAAAGTAACCTGAGTCGCAATACACGTGATTTCCTTTGCACTGTACTTCTTGGAGACCGGGAATATCTTGACCAAAACTTGAAGGAATCATTTGCAAATGCAGGTGTTTCTCATATTTTGGCTCTAAGTGGTATGCACGTTGCCATAATTGCCACTATGCTTATGGTTTTACTATTCCCACTAAATTTATTTGGAAAATATAGGATAAGAATATTACTGACAGTAATTATTCTGATATTTTACGCCATTATCACCGGATTTCAACCATCTACAATAAGAAGTGTCTTGATGTCGGTTTGTATGCTGACCGCTCTTTGGTATGAGCGCAAAAACACTGCCTGGAATTCTCTTCTAATCGCTACATTTATTATTCTGCTGATTTCACCGTGCTCGATAATGGATTTGGGATTGCAATTGAGTTTCTTAAGCGTAGCATCATTGATATTCTTCAGCAGGCAGCTTAACCCGATTGATCAGCATAAACATGAATATTTATATAAAATTTTTTCATTTATAATCACTACATTAGTTGCTACCTGCTGTATTTGGATATTATCGGCATATTTCTTCGAAATTATTCCGCTATCATTTCTCGCAGCCAATATTTTGATACTACCATTTTTACCGGTATATATGTTTGCAGCAGTATTTTACCTGTTATTATCAGCGGGCGGCATTAACTTTTCGTTACTCGGTTCGATACTTGATAAAGTATTATCCTTCTGGCACACTTCAATTGATTGGCTAACAGATAATGGCAATGCCGTGATCAGATATTCACCATCAGTAGAATGGGTAATAGCATGGCTCATCATAGTCGGATTATTTGCAATATGGATTAACCGTCCGCTCCCCCACCGGCACATTTAGCTGTTAACAATTATTGGGGAACGGAGCCTAAGATATTTCAAAAATAATTTCGTATATTTGCAATACTTTCGCCCGGTGCGAAACTACTGAATAACCGCAGCTATGGAGCAACTGAACCTACGGGGATTGGGGGTTGCATTGGTAACTCCTTTCAATACGGATAAAGAAATAGATTATAATGCTCTCGAGCGTATGATCGAGCATATCATCGGTGGCAAAGCAGACTATATTGTTGTGCTCGGCACCACCGGTGAAACCCCTACTCTTACCACTGAAGAGAAAACAATTTTACGAAGATTCGTAGTTGAGAAAAACGGTAATAGAGTACCTCTCGTCTTGGGAATGGGTTCCAATAGTACACATCAATTGGTGAGCGAACTTAAAACGACTGATTTCACAGGATATTCAGGTATTTTATCAGTTACACCTTTCTATAACAAGCCTTCTCAGGAAGGAATGTTCAGACATTTCGCTGCAGTTGCCAATAACTCTCCGCTCCCAGTAATCCTCTATAATGTGCCCGGCCGCACCGGAGTCAATTTGCAAGCTCAAACTACTCTCCGCTTAGCTCAATCATATACAAATATCTGCGGTATCAAGGAAGCCTCCGGACATTTTGATCAGATAGAGGAAATCATCAATAATAAACCCGATGGCTTTCAAGTAATATCAGGTGACGATGCATTAACATACCCGCTAATGACCCTTGGAGCTGAAGGTGTAATTTCAGTTGTCGGTAATGCTTTCCCTCGGGAATTTGGTAAAATGGTAAGATTATGCCTCGCCGGGAAATATAAGGAAGCACTCCCTATCCACTATCGATTCTCAAAACTATATGAGAGTTTATTTAAAGATGGGAACCCGGCGGGAGTAAAATCACTTCTTCATGATATGGGCCTGATCGAGAATGAATTAAGATTACCTCTCGTGGCCACGCGTATAGAAACCGGTGATGAAGTCCGCAAATTACTTCAGGAGCTGAATCAGGCATGATTGATAGAGCCACTATAGAACGAATCACCTCTACTGCCGATATTGTGGAGGTGGTTGGGGACTATGTGCATCTGATAAGACGCGGTTCCAATTTTATGGGACTCTGCCCTTTTCACAACGAGCGAACTCCCTCTTTCTCTGTAAATAAGCAGCGAAATTTCTGCTATTGCTTTTCCTGTAAAAAAGGGGGATCTCCTGTTAATTTCATTATGGAAAAGGAGGGTCTCAATTATCATGAGGCACTTCTACATCTGGCCAAAAGATATGGTATAGATGTTGTGGAGCGTGAAATGACTGATGAGGAGCGCGAACGTCAGTCTATTCGGGAAGCTATGTTTGTGGCCAATGAATGGGCCATGAAACTCATGGAGAAGGATTTGCATGATAGCGACGAGGGTCGGGATGTAGGATTGCAGTATCTCACCCACCGCGGAGTCACTGATACCGCCATGAAGGCCTTTCATCTCGGCTATGCTACCGACAATGGGTCTCACCTTGTATCCGCTTCGCAGAAATCCGGTTTCGACATAAATATTCTTAAAAAAGTCGGACTCGTAGGAACTTCACAATCGGGTCGGGATTATGACCGATTTCGTGGCCGGGTAATCTTTCCGATACAAAATCCGTCTGGACGCGTCATTGCTTTTGGAGGTCGGGATTTAAAGGGCGGTCTTGCTAAATATATCAACTCTCCCGAGTCTGACCTATACAAGAAAAGTAATGAGCTTTACGGCATATTTCAGGCTAAATCATCTATCGTATCCGAAGATAAATGCTTTCTTGTAGAGGGTTATATGGACGTAATCGGTATGTGGCAAAGTGGCATGAAGAATGTTGTCGCATCATCAGGAACCGCTCTGACCGACGGTCAGATTGCTATGATCCATAGGTTTACGAAGAATATTACCCTGATTTATGATGGCGATGCAGCGGGTGTTAAAGCCTCACTGCGTGGTATTGACATGCTTCTCAGTCATAAGCTTAATGTCAAAGTACTTTTGCTGCCCGATGGCGATGACCCGGATTCATTTGCCCGGAAGCACACCCCCGAGCAATTCAGGAAATATGTAGAAGAGCATGAAACTGACATCATAAGATATAAAGCACTTGTGATGCTCGACGCTATGCGCGCAGACCCACAGAACCGAATCGCAGCCGTAAATAGCGTGGTTACTTCTATTGCACATATTCCAGATGGAGTGGCGAGAGATGTGTATGTGCAGGAGTGTGCCGCCCTGCTTGGTATCCCTGAAGAAACGATAGGTAAAGCTGTTGCAAAGGCCAGGTTTGCTCTTGTCGAGCAAATGAAAAAAGATCGCCGACGCAAGGAATTGGGATATCCCGTGGATGCTGAGCCAAAATCTGATATTTCTGATAATATTCTTGATAAAGTTGTTGCTCCACATCAGGAAATCAATACCAAACAATCCGTTATCCCTAAGTCTCAGATAACTCAATACCCATATTATTCTGTAGAAAAAGAGGTAATACGCTTATGTATTAGATATGCTTTCCTGCATTTTTGTCAGTACGAAGTTGAGACCGAAACCGGTGAAACCGAAATTGTCAAACTTGATGTACTGCAATTTGTAAAGGAGGAACTTGAAGATGGCAACATGAAGTTTTCGGTTCCGGTATTTGGCCAAATCTTTCAGTTGCTGCAAGATATGCGCGAGGGCTATGAGATATACGCCACACAGCGAAGACACGAGATTGAAAAGAAAATAATTTTATATCGCGCGGAACAAATAATTGAGATCGGTTCCAGAGATTTATCACTTACAGCAATTCGCAAAGCCGAAAAGAAACTTGAAAGCGAAATTGAAGCTATGAGAGTAGATGGCGCGGTTGAAGCAGCGAAAGAGTACCCTATCCGTATACTCGGAAGTCATGAAAATGATGAAGTGAGGTCTTTATCTTTGTCGCTAAGTATCGAACGCCATCAGCTAAGTGCAATCTTTACAAAAGACCATAATACAGAAACTGAAGAGGAGAAACTCAATGTCTTGCTTATCAGGGCTATCGATGTGTGGAAGAATGAAACGCTCAATTATCGTGTCAGCGAAATCATGAAACAGATGAATGAAATCGCAGGCAAGGGTAATCATGATCTCGAAATTCAATTGCAAGAGGAACTTAAAAAGTTGATGAGCATACGTTCAAGCATGGCCAAGCACATAGGCGACAGAATTCTCTTTAACAAAAGATAGTAAAATACAGATGAATAACTCCAATGGTTTATCCATGGACATAAATAAAGCAGTTGCTGAATACAGAAAGAATTTTTCAGACCAAGGCCTTGAAATAAAAGCAGGTCTTAAAGCTGCACTTATAGATATGGACGGTGTCCTTTATGATTCCATGAAATATCACACGCTTGCATGGCAACGAATGGTTTCAGAACAAGGTATTGCTAGCAGTCGCGATGAGTTTTATCTCTATGAAGGAATGACCGGTCAGGAAACGATAGAATTGATATGGCGCAGGGAAACCGGCAAGATTCCCGATGCAGATACAATAAGAAAGCTTTATTCGATTAAGGCCAAATATTTCATCGAGATGGGGGAAAAGGAGCTGATGACTGATGCCGATAGAATGCTTCAGGCACTGGTTGATGCCGATGTTAAGAGGATTTTGGTAACAGGTTCTGCTCAAAGTAGTCTTCTTAACCGCCTTGACCATGATTATCCGGGTGTTTTCCTTGATGGATATAAAGTTACAGCTCACGATGTAATACATGGGAAACCCAACCCGGAACCATATCTTCGCGCTCAGAAGATTTCAGGAACACGCCCCGAAGAAACCATTGTGATTGAAAATGCTCCTCTTGGCGTAAGAGCCGGGGTAGCAGCCGGATCCTTTACCATAGCGGTAACTACAGGTCCGATACCAATTGAATACTTTGAAAAAGAGAAACCTGATCTTATATTCCCCTCCATGTCAGCGCTTGCAGATGCAATGCCGAATATCATCTATACGCTTAGAAACTAATGAGAGTATTACATTATACCGTTGGCCTGCCAACCATGCGCAATGGAGGAAGCATCAGATATGCAGCTTCTCTTGCGCAAGCACAAGCTCGTTTGGGTCTTGATGTAAGTATTCTCACGGCCGGTGATACTCTTTTTAAGTCAGGTAAAAGCCGAATAAAATCTGCTATACAATTCAAAGGCATTCCACATTTCCAGATTACCACTCCCATTACACCAACGCTGGTGTATGGAAGTAGGGACATTAACAAGCAAATAAATGAGCCAAATATTGACGACGATAAAATTAAGAATTGGATAAAGGAGCAAAAGATTGATATTCTTCATGTGCACTCATTTCAGGGATTACCTCTTAAAATACTTAAGTTATTTAAAGATTGTGGTGTGAAAATTATATATACAACCCACGATTTTACCGGATTATGCCTCAAGTATAATTTCATTAACAATAAAGGAATCTGCAACAAAAAGCCGAATCCCAATATATGTGCACATTGCTTATCTCATGCTCCATCAGACTTTTTCCTTAGGCTGCTTAACTCCAAATTATATAGGCTTTTTAAGAAAGCGGGATTTGGTAAACTTCTTAAGAAAATATCTTTGGGAAAAATTATGAAGGAGAACACAAGCAAGCCTGTTTCCGATAATTCCGTGAATTTACTCATGGAAAAATTCAGGGGTTACTTCAGTCTCGTGGATACTTATCATTTCAATAGTCTGCAAACCAGAGATGAATTCGAAAAACATTTAGGAGCTCTTACGGGGAAAGTAATACATCTCACTATGCCGGGACTTGAAGATAAATATAAACCCGTCAGGATCGAACATAATCGACCTATTAACATGGGTTATTTCGGTAACAAAAGTGTTCATAAGGGATTTGAGTTTATCAAGGAGTTAAGCAGACAGTTATTGCAAGATAGTGATTATAATATCAATATTACCGCATTTTCCGGAGATACAGACTTTATAATACACCCCGCATTTAAGACTAAACCATCATTTGATCCTGACAATCTGTCTAAAATTCTTTATTCTCTTGATGTATTAATTGTACCTTCAATATGTCTTGAAACATTCTCACTTGTGGTAATTGAAGCTCTTGCACATGGAAGACCCGTGATTATATCATCAAGAGTCGGAGCGAAAGATATCGTCAAACAGATTACCCCTGACTTTATTTATAATAGTTCTGATGATCTCAAGAGATTGCTATTGACTATAAGCAGGGATTCCTCTGTATTAGAAAAAGCAAGTGGCCTGATTAATCAAAGTAATCTTAATTATTCATTTGATAAACACACCTATGATATATTAGAACTTTATCAGTGAACCAATCCGTAAAACCATGCGTTGAATATTAAAAAGATTACGCTATGACTAAAGATGAAATGTTGGCCAGAATGACCATGTTTGTTCAACGCTATATTGATGATTTTGATCAATACGGACACGATCCGGCACTTGTGATCGATCCCAAGGATTTCTATATGGAAATTCAGACAGCTGCTGATCGCGATAATGATATTTACAACTCCGATGCTACTGTAGAGGCCTCAGCAGTTTCCGAGGGTCTTGCCAATCAAGATGGCATGGATTATCAATCATCACGAAACTGGGATATTTATCCTCTGAAGTCTTTATTATTCACGGAGAAATCGGGCACAGTTGTTCCGGATAAGACAACAATCAAAAAGATAGTTGAGAAATACATCAAATATCCTGATAATTCAAGAACACCCTACACTTATTGATTTTATCAATAAGTGTAATTGTCATACAGATATTTTACTTGCCTAATAAAATCTGATTCTGATAAATCATAGGGTAACCAGTGAATATTGGTTGCCCTTTTTTGCATCCCCCTAAACCATGTCATTTGCCTCTTTGCAAACTGATGAATTGCGGTTTCGAGTTCAGTTATCATACTATCTAATGATAACTTGCCAATTAAATATAATGTCACATACTTGTATTCAAGTCCGTAATAAATTAGATCCTCCGGTGATATGTTTGAATCAAGTAAAGTCTTTACCTCATCAATCATACCTTCATTTATACGCGCAATTAATCTCTCGGTGATTCGATTTCGCCTTTCCTCTCGCGGAATATCAATCCCGATCACAAGAGCATTCAGAGGTATTGCATCAGAGGGCTTGGTCAACACCGCCTCTTCAGGGTGATTTATGTAATATGTCTGTATCTCGATGGCCCTTATTGCTCTCTGACGTGTATCTACATCAGTAGTATTATGCAGAGTTTTAATGGTTTTGAGATGTTCTATTAATTCGGGCAAAGATTTATCTTTGAGTCTATCGCGCAACTCTCGATTTTCAGGGACCTCCGGCATAATTACTCCCTTAAGAGCATTTTCCACATACATGCCGCTTCCTCCGCAAATTACTGGCATCTTCCCCCTTTGGAGCACATCGCGATATGCAGCCCTGAAGTCGCGAAGATAATTATGAAGATTATACTTGCTGCCGGCAGGCATTATATCTATAAGATGGAAAGGAATATCACCATATTCAATTAAATCCTTACCGGTGCCGATTGACATGCCTTTGTATACCTGTCGTGAATCGGCAGATATAATTTCTCCTCCGAAATGTTTAGCAATTTCAACGGCTCTACGAGTTTTCCCCGATGCTGTCGGTCCAACTACCGCTATTGAGTCAGGTATCATCGGCGTCGCTGTATCTGACCTTCCTTATTCTTATCTTCCTTACCAAAGAATCTATTTACCCATTTCTTAAAATAGAATCCTCTCTGGTCAGAATTATACATTGCCACGCGTATCCATTTATCATCCTGGAAATCGTAATCTTTCTCCTGAATCTCTTTAAGGTCAATAGTAGGAACGTATGACTTAACTTTCATCTTACGATATCCACGCTCGTCAAATAATTTTTGGGTAAGAATAATTGTCACCATTCTTGACAAATCGGTCAGGAACGTATTTGACAACGCTGCCGGCTTAGTATTATATATAGTCTTAATCACATTAAAATCCACCCATTCTCCATCAATATCCAACTTTGGAGGCTGACCATCTACTTCGTCCATGAAATAGAAGTATCGGAGGATTCTATGTTTTGCGATATCGAGAGACTTACGACCGAAAAAGAAACGCAACTTGGCATCTACACCGGTCATTCGTTTTATAATGCTGTGCACTTCCGATGTGGTAATACCGTTGACATTTCTTTTGGTAAGAAGAGGTGTGTCTATAACAAACATGCCTTGACGGCGGGGGTCAGCCACCTTGGGATTTATAAAAATTTTATTCCCGCAGATTGCATAGAAGCGAAGATATGTTTTGGTAGTCATATCGCTCAGTTCGGCCTCAGTGATTATCTCTCCGCTATCTTGCAGGTCAAGATAAATATTATAATATCTCGATGCGAAATATGCTAAGTCAAGCGCGATACCAATAATGTTAATCCAAACAAAAATATACCAATCTCTATTATTGACCAGTGCATTTTGATAATACCATACGAAAAAGTAAGTCCAGACTGCTATGGAGAATATAAGGAATAACCAAAATAAATTCCGCAATTGCAATCTTGTCTCTATGGCGAGGATTTCACCTAATTTTCCTCGTTCCATGGCCATACCCTTAGTGATACGGCAATCTACACAGATGCTTAACTTGTTGCCTCGTAAATTAATGATACCTAGAACTATTACAGTTACCGGATCAAGCACTAACGAGCACATATATGGCTCATTAAAGAATGACAATTCCTTAGGAATCGGCACAACACTCCATATATCCAACACATTAATAATTATGGAGACAAAAGAATATGCCACTATGCAGAAGAAAATGGCATAAATTACAATCGGGCAAGAGGAATTGGATCTTAGTCTGTTATTGTAAAGAACAGTATAAAGGAAAGCAGCGGCAATCAAGCCGATGATCGGGGAGAAATAAGACGGAAGCAATCTTGAAAGCAACAGTGTTGCCATCAAGACCATTAAGCTCAGCGTCAGGTTCTTCCAAAAAGCGAAGAGCTGGCCTGCGTTTACTTTCCCGAGATCCTTCATTTAATCATCGATTAAAGCAATATTGCAATTAGCTCATAATCTCTCAATCCAATAATAAAGCAGCCTTCATTATAGATTGCGCTTAATATGGTATACATACTTCTAACAAACTTAGAACCGAATTTGTTCTGAATTATCTCAAATTTGTGTTAAGAAAATCCACAATTTTCGAATATAGCCTTGAGCGGGCATTACCCATTCGCAAACTATGCTCAAATCCGGCCATCACCATCATGTCAAACACCTTACCCTCCTCGTTGAGTTTCGAAGAGTATTGCAATGTATTGTAAAAATGAACATTGTCATCATTTGTGCCGGACATAATCAGCAGCCTGCCCTGAAGTTTGTCACTACGATTAAGTGCCGAAGCAGCATTATATCCCTCCTCATTATCTTGAGGAGTACCCATATATCTTTCGGTATAAATTGAATCATAAAAACGCCAATCCGATACCGACGCCATGGCGATACCACACTTGAACTTGCTATCAGGATTAGCCATCTCCATCAGAGTCATGTACCCACCGAAACTCCAACCGAAACATGCGGTGCGATTCGAATCTATATAAGGCTGAGAGGCAAACCACCTTGCACCGGCCAGTTGATCTTCTACTTCGAGTTGGCCAAGATTCCGGTATACACAGTTGGCCCATTCACGCGAGCGATTTCCGGTGCCTCTACCATCTACGCAAGCTACTATATAGCCACAGTCAGCGATATAATACGCGCCATCGAGTTTCCAGCTGTTCACCACAGTTTGCGAATCAGGCCCATTATATTGATACATGAGAAGAGGATACTTCTTATTGGCATCAAAATCATGTGGCTTAATTATATACGCATTCATTTCATCGCCCTTGGCATTAGGCACAGTCAGCAGTTCCATGCGCGGCGCATCGGAATATTTGGCCGCGTATGCCTCATTAAGTTCGAGATTTTTGATAACCTTCCCCTTGGCAGTGCATATCGAATATTGCGGTGGAATTGTAATTGAACTGTATTTCCTTACAAAGTAATTGAAATCGCGGCTGAATGATGCTGACTCAGTGCCGGCAATTCCATTCAGCATTTGCACTTTACCTTTGCCATCAATACTCACTACATTTCTATTTACCGCACTAAGACCGGTAGTTTGAGCATAATGAATACCGGT
This sequence comes from uncultured Muribaculaceae bacterium, assembly GCA_947175145.1. Classification (GTDB taxonomy): domain Bacteria; phylum Bacteroidota; class Bacteroidia; order Bacteroidales; family Muribaculaceae; genus Lepagella. The sequence goes on from CAMWLY010000013.1 coordinate 13,810, forward strand.
CTTCGCATCAAGACCATAATAATCAGTCACATTCCAATCTCCCGAAGTAAGTTGGCGCAACAAATTACCATTATAATCATATTCATATAGATGACGATAACCGGTTCTCTCGCTGGCTATCACAAAGCTGCGTTTGTAATAGTGAACCATCTGATAAGCTTCTGGGCTCAACCATGCATTGGAAATTTCGGTAATTACCGGATGTGCTATAGTAGAACCGGGATTTACCTTGTAGAGCTGAAGCCTGTTTTGCTCTCTGTTCAAGACCATTGCCATAAGGGTATTCCCTTCTCCGTCAAATTCAAGAGATGGCACATAATCCCGGCTATCTACTGGAAGATCCATTTTCTTTATGGTTCTATTGTCAATATTATACGCCAGAACTTGCACCTCGGAATTCGGATATCCGGCAAGCGGATATTTATATGAATAGCTTGAAGGATAAATATCTCCATAAGGAGACTTAGCATCATACGCCTTATATTCATCAAAACTGTATACCGGCACCCGGCTCTCATCAAATCTCATGAAAGCCAAAACTGCGTCGTCACCACTCCAACGGAATGAATTAATCATGCCGAACTCTTCTTCGTACGCCCAATCTGACGAGCCATAGATAATCTCATTAGCTTTGCCATCGGAAGTCACACGAACCTCGGACTTATAGTCTATATTAGTGACGTATACATTATTATCGCGCATAAAAGCCACCATGCGGCCGTCGTGCGACATTGTGGCATCGCGCTGCGGACCATTAGCAGAAACCAATGCTAAAGTAGAACGCAGCACATCATATACATAATACTGCGCAGTAAATGAATGACGATAAATCTTCTTGGTATTATTCCAGAGAAGCACCTTCTTTCCATTATCGCTGATATCAAATCCATCGAATGAGTCAATCTTCAAATCTCCTTTGACTCCGGAAATGGAAAAGATAGTTCCAATCTTTGATGCCGTTTTATAACTATACAGTTCGATAGCTTTGCCATCGTCAGATAGAGCTGCAAAAGTCTCACCATCAGCAAGTGGATGAATATCTTTGATGCCTGCAGGAGCTGTTATTTTAACATTACAGAAATCATCTACATTCAGCGCTGTCATTGAGCCAAGACCGGCGGTGGCAGCAAATATAAGGGAAGTAAGGCGTTTCATTTCAACTTTCCGATTAGTAAGATCTTGCGAACAGCACCCTGCGAGCCGACGGTTTACCGGTCACCATGCACACACCAGGAGTATCATCTCCATCGAACGGTATGCATCTGATAGTAGCCTTGGTCTCCTCCTTGATTTTTTCTTCAGTTTCCGGAGTTCCATCCCAGTGAGCCAAAATAAACACGCCATCTTCAATTTTATTCTTGAATTCTTCGTAGGAGTCCACTTTTATGGTTCGGCGTTCGCGATTCTCGAGGGCGCGCTTATATAGTGCGTTCTGAATATCGTCAAGTTCACGGGCTACATGATCTACTATACCTTCGAGGGGGACAATTTCCTTCTCCAGTGTATCACGCCGCATTATCTCAACAGTTCCTTGCTCTATATCTCTCTGACCGATAGCGAGACGCACCGGTACACCCTTAACCTCATAGTCTGCGAACTTGAAACCGGGACGCTTGTTGTCGGCATCATCATATTTCACACTGATACCGCGTTTGCGAAGTTCCGCTACTATTGGTTCCACCGTTTTCGAAATCTCCTTGAGGCCTTCGTCATTCTTATAAATCGGAATAATGACTACCTGAATAGGCGCGAGTCTCGGGGGAAGCACCAATCCGTTGTCATCTGAATGTGTCATAATCAGGGCACCCATCAGACGTGTGGAAACACCCCATGAAGTAGCCCAGACATATTCCGGTTCATTGTTTTTATTCATGAAGGTGACATCAAATGCCTTAGCGAAATTTTGACCCAGGAAGTGAGAAGTGCCGCTCTGCAAGGCTTTGCCATCTTGCATCATAGCCTCTATGGTGTATGTTTCAAGAGCACCGGCAAATCGTTCATTTGCGCTTTTTACACCCTTTATCACCGGAACAGCCATGTAGTTCTGAGCAAAATCGCTGTAGACACCAAGCATCTTTATCGCTTCTGCCTCAGCTTCCTCTTTGGTAGCATGAGCTGTGTGGCCCTCCTGCCAAAGGAATTCTGCTGTGCGCAGGAACATTCTTGTGCGCATCTCCCATCTGAAAACATTAGCCCACTGATTTACCAGAATTGGCAGATCACGATATGAATGAATCCAGTTTTTATAAGTATTCCAGATGATTGTCTCTGAAGTCGGACGAATTATAAGCTCCTCCTCAAGCTTTGCAGCCGGATCTACTACAACTCCGTTACCCTCCGGATCATTTTTAAGACGATAGTGAGTAACTACGGCGCATTCTTTGGCAAAACCCTCTACATGATCAGCCTCGCGACTTAAAAATGATTTTGGAATCAGGAGGGGGAAATAAGCATTTTGATGACCGGTTTCTTTAAACATATCATCAAGTTGTCTCTGCATCTTCTCCCATATTGCATAGCCGTAAGGTTTGATTACCATACAACCTCGCACAGCTGACTGCTCTGCGAGATCGGCCTTAACCACCAATTCATTGTACCACTGCGAATAATTATCGGCTCGCTTGGTGAAATTTTTCAGTTCTTTTGCCATGATTCTTTTTGGTTCGGTGTCGTTTTCTAAAATCAATCTAAACAGCGATTGAATTAGCAAAAACTCATCTGCTCAGAAGAGCCATTTGACCGCAAAAATACTAATTTTTCTTCAATCATTAAAACTATCATTAACACAAATAATAATGCAAAAATCCGGATTTGCTATTTTTTGAGGCAAATCCGGATTAATAATTTGGCTAAATATTTAGAATTCAATTGAAAGGCGACCATTGAATTGGCGTCTTGTCAGATAATTAGGCACCGCGTATTGCATACTGTTGACATCTGTTACCCAATAATAGCTGCTCACATTAGATATGTCCAGCAGATTAAAGACATCAATTCCGAGCACGAGACTCTTTATATGCTTGAGTGCACCTTTGCGAGGTTTATCCGATGGAGCTCCGATAAATTGCCAACTTATGCCAAGGTCCACCCTTTTATATGCCGGTGCGCGGAAATATGTCTGCGACCTGCTTGTGTGGGGAGGTGTCATGGTCAAACCATCGGCCAAAACACCGCGTAAATTGAATTTTAATTTCGGGAATTTCGGGAAATAATCGGTAAAATAGAGATTAATGGCGTATCTTTGATCTGTCGGCATAGGCACTTTTTTACCATGCAGGTCCTGTTGCGTTTTCATCAGTGATACACTAATCCATGAATCACTACCCTCAACAAACTGACCGAATAGTTTCAAGTCTATACCTGTCATGAACCCCTTGGAATCATTTTTCCCGCTATATACAACCTTCAGATTATCATATTCGTAGGAAATAATATCGGAAACATGCTTGAAATAAGCTTCCGCGGTAAGCTTAAACGGTCGGTTCATAGCCCTGAATGTGTAATCTGCACCGACTATAAACTGGAGACTTCTTGGGGACTTTATATTTTGATTAAGCTTGATTACGCAGTTTCCTAAATCATCAGTTACCATTTCACGATATTCTTTATAAAATGGAGACTGATAGTATAAACCGGCGCCTATGCGGTAATACCAGTTGGGTGTAGCTACCGGATTCATCGAAAAATTCACTCGGGGCGAGGTCAGAAATTCTTTATTAAATCCATTGTAGGAGAATCTCAGACCAGCGTTAAGTGTCATGTAAGCAAAATTATTGCTGAGATATATCGCATCTTCAAGAAAAGCGTGGAAGCGCGAAAGCTTTATATTCTGCCGTGAGCTGAGATTATACACCAGATGCACACCTTCGGGAAGTGTAGGGAGAGAATAACCGGCGGAATCTCGCCATTCCCATTCTTTAGTGCGGTCTGTAAAAGATTCATGTCGATATCCGACGCCATATGTGAAATTATTGGCACGATATTTTGCAGTTCCACTGAAGGCCACTTGAATCACAGCTGTTTTCAGCCGGTTGCGAGAGTGCTCCATATATTTGCCGACACCGATTTCACCTCCGATTCCGTTATCGCCACCTGTTCCGGCCTGATTTAGCCAGTATTCGCCTGATATGTCGTAAGTTACCAATTCATTTGAAAGAAAGCCTGCAACAGCAAGAGTAAAGCTTGTGGCCTTATTCAATCTGTATGTTGCTGATGCCGAACCGAGATATGTCTCAAATTTATCTTTCTCGGCACCATCGAAATAAACCTTGAAGTTTTTAGCGTCTTCCGAAGTACCGAATGTTGTTTCTCTATCCTGGGGCTTGAAGTTGAAATGATTGAGTGCAATATTACCCAATACATTGAATGTCAGACGCTCATTTGGCTTATAATTCAAATTTGTCTGGAAGTCAAAAAATGTCGGATCATATTCTCCCTTGGTTTCCATTGTGGAAAGCAAGGAGTTATTTTTCTTAAATCTGACACCTGATAATTGAGAGAATTTACCTGAGTTGGTTCCAACTGCGGCTGATGCCCCCATTAGACTTACAGCTGCAGCTCCCTCAAAGGCCTGAGGGTCACGATAAGTGATATCAAGAGCCGACGACATTTTATCTGCGTAGCGGGCAGGGAAACCTCCTGATGAGAATTTAATATTTCCCACCATATCGGGATTAATGACTGAAAGCCCCTCTTGTTGACCGGTGCGCACAAGTTGCGGTCTGTAAAGCTCCACACCGTTGATATATACGGAGTTTTCATCAAATGAACCGCCACGCACGGAATATTGAGAACTCATCTCATTATTAGAGTTCACTCCGGGCATCGTAGTTATCATGGCCTCTACACTTCCACCCGATACATCAGGCGCAAGCTTATAGCTCTCGGTATTCATGGTTTGCATACCGTTAGAGTTCTGCCGGTATCCAACTACCTCTATCTCACGCAAATCCACATCCATCGGATATAGACGCACATTAAGAGTTATGTCACCTTTAGGATTTACGAGAGTATGATGCACTGTCTTAAAACCGATACAGCTATAAATCATCTCTATAGTATCCTTCTGCGCCATCTGAATAGTATACATGCCCTTGAGGTCTGTATTTGTACCAATCGCAGAATTAGCCATTCGCACGGTGGCAAATTCCACCGGCTGATCGGCACTATCTACCACTTTACCCGATATGCGCACATTTGCAGCTTGCAACCATAAACTGCAAATAATCGAGGTTATAAGAAAAAGAAGCGTTCTTTTCATCTTCTCTAAAACGATAATTAAGCCCGTGATATTACCTATGCAATCGATAGGGAGGCATATCTGACGCTTACATTTAGGTGAAAATTGTTAAATTTGCACAAAATAATGACCCCTAAAGAAAAATATTCCTCTTTTTGATGATAAATTTTAGGATTGGGTTGTTATAGTATTTAGCGATATTATAAAATTAGAAGAACGACCTATAATGATAAAAGATACAACCGGGAGAAATGCTACCCCGGAGACGGCCAAACTGATAGATACAACAATTGAAGCGATCCGAAATCGAAAAGGATGCCGCATTGTCAACATAAATTTCAGCGGCATGGAGACTGCGCCGGCTCGAAATTTTATTATTTGTCAGGGCAATTCGACATCGCAGGTTGCTGCGATTGCAGACAATATCCGCGAAGAGGTAAGAGAAAAATTAGGACTTAAACCATTCAATTATGATGGATACCGCAATTCTCAATGGATTGTAATAGATTATGGTACAATAATGGTTCATGTCTTTCTGCCCGATATCAGGAAATTTTACAATCTCGAGGATTTATGGAGCGATGCCGCTCAGTCTGAGTTGCCTGATGAGGATTAACCTCTATGAAAAATTAATATAGGCAATTATTATTTGATTACTAACCGACACAACAATATTCCAAATACACACTGATGAGACCGAAACCGCAAAAGAATCGCAATCAAAATAAGAAGCCGTTATTCAACATGTATTGGATGTATGGCTTGATTGCAATGTCACTTCTTGCTCTTTATTATTTTCAAGACGGATCACAGACCAAAGATGTAGATTTCACCGAATTTGAAAAAGCAGCTGCAGAAGGCTATATAGATAAAATTGTAATTTTTTCTCAAAATGGAATTGCCGAAGGCTTTCTGACTGAACAGGGTGCAAAGAAAATACACTTTGACATGTCTCAGCAGATTACCGGAGATAAAAAGATAAAGACTTCAATCCCGTCTTCCGATAAATTGCAAGACAAGATTGACCAATGGAATACCAAACTTGCCGAACAAGGTAAACCTCAAATTAAGGTAAGCTATGAAAAGGGCTCCGATCTAATGAAAATTTTCTGGTATTTCGGCCCTATCGTACTAATCCTGGCGGTAATGATATTTATGTCGCGGCGTATGACCGGAGGCGCGCCCGGCAGCGGTGGTATATTTAATGTAGGTAAATCAAAGGCATTAGTCTTTAACAAGGATAATGGCACAAATGTGACCTTTAAAGATGTGGCAGGTCTCGCCGAAGCAAAGGTTGAGATAGAGGAAATTGTAGACTTCCTGAAGAACCCGGAGCGATATACCGAACTTGGTGCCAAAATACCAAGAGGGGCTCTGCTGGTTGGTCCTCCGGGAACCGGTAAAACTCTGCTGGCCAAGGCTGTGGCCGGAGAAGCTGATGTGCCTTTCCTCTCCATGTCAGGTTCTGACTTCGTGGAAATGTTTGTAGGTGTAGGTGCGGCTCGTGTTCGCGACCTTTTCAAACAAGCCAAAGAAAAAGCACCTTGTATCGTCTTTATTGACGAGATTGACGCTGTCGGTCGAGCACGCGGACGCAATCCGAATATGGGTTCCAACGATGAACGAGAAAATACACTTAACCAGATGCTGACTGAAATGGACGGATTCCAGTCAAACAATGGTGTGATTTGTCTTGCGGCAACCAACCGCGCCGATATGCTTGATAAGGCTCTTCTGCGCCCCGGTCGTTTTGACCGTCAGATTTATGTGGATTTACCTGAACTTTCTGACCGAATCGAGATATTTAATGTGCACCTGCGCAATATCAAGGTTAACTCCAAGCTTGATGTCGAGCAGTTGGCACGTCAGACACAAGGCTTCTCCGGTGCCGATATTGCGAATGTATGTAACGAGGCAGCTCTGACCGCAGCTCGCAGCAATAAGCAAGCTGTGGACTGGAATGACTTCATGCAGGCAATTGACAGAATTGTAGGTGGTCTTGAGAAAAAATCTCGTATTATCACCGACGAAGAAAAAGTCTCTATCGCTACACATGAAGCGGGACATGCTACTATTTCATGGATGACCAAATATGGTAATCCACTTGTTAAGGTTACTATTGTGCCACGTGGCAGAGCATTAGGCGCCGCATGGTATGCTCCTGAGGCACGACAGATTATTCCTACACAAGCTCTGCTTGATACAATGTGCGGACTTCTTGGAGGTAGAGCGGCAGAAGAAGTATTCCTCGGGGAAATCGGAACAGGCGCTTCTGACGACCTTGAAAAGTGTACCAAAATTGCACGTTCGCTTGTCATGATGTATGGAATGAGTGATAAACTTCCTAATCTTAACTACAATGATTCGAGCGGACAAGAGATGGGATTCACCAAACCTTACTCTGAAGAAACTGCTGAAATTATTGACGCCGAGGTGAAGAGAATCGTAAATGAGCAATACGAACGCGCCAAGGAGATACTTCGTAAATATGCCGCTCAACATAACCAGATCCGCGATATGCTCGTGGAAAAAGAGGTTATATTCCATGATGATGTAGAGAAGATACTCGGCAAGCGTCAATGGAAATCACGCACTGATGAGATTATGGAAATCAGCAAGCGCGATGAGGCAAAGGCTTTAGAGGCTAAATCATCGTCAGACTCCGATGATAAAAAAGCGAAATCCAACCCTTCGGAGTCTGATAATTCACTTGCAGACAATTCTAAGATCGATAGTGATGAAGAAGATGCGGGGACTCCTCCCCCATTTGATGTAGAAGAAGTGTGATAAGCTCGACGCTCACAACTATAAATTATAACATTCAACTAAATATCCATATATGAAATTGAAGTTTTTATGCGCAGTCGTAACAGTTTCGACAGCAGTTGTACTACTTATGCCCTCTTGTAAAGGGAAAGGTAATCAGCAGCAAGCGCAACAGGTTCCGGAATTAGCTGTACTGACAGTCAGCGAAGAAAATTCCACACTCGAATCAGGCATGCCCACAACTCTTGAGGGTGAAAACGATGTTGAAATCAGACCACAAATTACAGGTTTTTTAACTAAGGTTTGCGTTGAAGAAGGTCAAAGAGTAAGTAAAGGTCAGACACTCTTTGTGATTGACCAGGTATCTCTTCAGGCAGCTGTAGATGCAGCTCAAGCTGCTGTATCTGTGGCTCAGGCAAATGTGAATACCGCACAGACCAATATGAATAATAATAAAATGCTCTTTGATAAGAACATTATCAGCCAACCCGCATACCAGACTTCGGTAGATTCATACAATGCAGCCAAAGCACAACTCAGTCAGGCCATGGCCAATCTGACATCGGCCCGCAAGAACCTGAGTTATGCCGCTGTTACAGCTCCTGAATCAGGAGTGGTGGGAACAATAAATTTCCGTGAGGGCTCGCTTGTATCACCACAGTCCATGCTGACTATGCTGAGTGATAATTCTGAAATGCGTGCCACATTCTCGCTCAACGAGAAGGAAGTTCTCGCCCTCACAGATGGTGGTAAAAGATCGCTGCAGGCGGCAGTGAAAGATATGCCTGCTGTCACACTGCAACTTGCCAATGGTGACAGGTATCCTTATCCGGGCAATATTATATCTGTATCGGGAGTAATAGACCGTTCCACCGGTTCTGCTACTGCTAAAGCATTGTTTCCCAACCCCGACGGAATGCTGCACAGCGGTAATACCGGACAGGTTCTTATTCCAGCCATTCGCAACAATGTGATTTCTGTGCCTCAGGCAGCTACTTACGACCTTCAGGGCATGAAATTCGTATATGTTGTCAATGACAGTAATATTGTACATTCGCGCGCAATCGAAATCAGCGATGAAAATGATGGTGTAAATTATATAGTGCTTGGAGGCCTCAAACCGGGTGAGACAATTGTAACCGAGGGTGTGGGTATCACAGTCAAGGAGGATATGACTATCAAACCCAAGAAGTAAGCCAAATCAGTAACTATGAATCTTTCTAATTTCATAAAAAGGCCCGTACTTTCTACCGTAATCTCGATATTTATCGTGATTTTCGGTTTTCTCGGCCTGGTATCGCTCCCAATTGAGCAATATCCTAACATTGCCCCCCCGACTATACGAGTAAGCACTACTTACACCGGTGCAAATGCACAGTCGGTGCTGAATTCCGTTATCGCACCTCTCGAGGAGCAAATCAATGGTGCCGAAAACATGGATTACATGTATTCTTCGGCATCAAATAATGGTTCTGCAGAAATCAGCGTCTACTTCAAGTCAGGCACTGATCCCGACATGGCAGCTGTCGATGTGCAGAACAGAGTAGCGAAGGCTGCAGCCTTTCTTCCCGCTGAGGTAAACCAAGTTGGTGTTACGACACAGAAGCGTCAGTCATCGATGCTTATGGTGTTTAACGTATATACCGAGACTTCGAAGTACTCACAGGAATTTGTTGAAAACTACATGTCTATCAACATTATTCCGGTTATTAAGCGTGTGCCCGGTGTAGGTGATGCCACAGTGCTCGGTGCCGATTATTCTATGCGTATATGGCTCAAGCCTGACGCTATGGCTCAGTATGGTCTTATTCCTTCTGACGTATCTGCTGCGCTTGCCGAACAGAATATCGAAGCAGCTCCCGGCCAATTTGGTGAAAATGGAAATCAGTCATTCCAATACACCATGAGATATAAAGGTCGCCTGCAGGAGGCTCCCGAATTCGAGAAGATTGTGATCAAAGCATTGCCTAACGGTAATATGCTCTACCTCGGAGATGTGGCCGATGTGGAACTCGGACGACTGACTTACGGCTTCAGTTCAACTACCAATGGTCATATCGGTGTGGCTGCTATGATTATGCAGGCTGCCGGTTCAAATGCGACTGAGGTTGTAAATACTATCCAGAGTGAGCTTGATAAATTTAAAAAGGAAGCACCCGACGGCATCAAGATTATTACTACAATGGATGTCAACCAGTTCCTTTTCGCTTCAATTCATGAGGTTGTCAAAACTCTGATAGAGGCATTCGCGCTGGTGTTTTTAGTAGTATTCATCTTCCTTCAGGATTTCCGATCAACAATCATACCTATGATCGCCATTCCCGTGGCATTGATTGGTACATTCTTCCTGATGAAGATATTCGGGTTTACCATAAACCTGCTCACACTTTCCGCTCTTGTGCTTGCAATCGCGATTGTGGTCGATGATGCGATAGTGGTTGTAGAGGCGGTTCATGCCAAACTTGACGAGGGATATAAATCTGCACGCTCGGCATCAATTGATGCTATGAATGATATTGCGGGTGCACTCGTGTCTATCACTCTTGTCATGATGCTCGTGTTTATCCCGGTATCATTTATGGGTGGCACCTCCGGTGTGTTCTACCGCCAGTTCGGTCTGACCATGGCGATGGCCATATTCCTCTCTGCGGTCAACGCTCTGACTCTTTCACCCGCTCTCTGCGCGGTATTCCTCAAGCCTCATAAGACTGATGATGGAGAGGAGAAGAAACTCGGTCAGCGCATGAAGGAAGCTTATACAGCTGCCGGTGAAGCATATAAAGAAACCGTAAAGAAAAGAGCGCGACTTTCTATGCCCCCGATCGTAACACTGATTTTCCTGGTTGCTGCCGTAACTTTCCTGGTGCTCGGCTGGTATGAGTTTGAGAATGTGGCTGAATCCATAATTGCAATAGTGGTTGCACTTATCGGTGTATACGGAATGTTCCAGAAGAATTTCATCGACGCTTTTAATCGTCAGTTTGAGAAGCTTCTTAAGGTCTATTCCTCTGCTACACGCTTCTTTATCAACCATAAGATTTTAGGATTTGGTCTTGTTGCCGCTTCAATCGGAGCTCTTGTATGGCTGATGTCTGTAACCGCCACATCTCTTGTGCCTAATGAAGATACCGGCACACTGATGGGCGTGGTCGACATGCCGCCAGCTACCTCAAAAGAACGCACACAGAAAATTCTAAATGAAATAGACTCTATAGCAGGAACAATACCGGCAATTCAGATCCGTAATGCCATAACCGGTTATTCATTTGTAGCCGGTCAGGGAAGCACCTACGGCTCTATGATTATCAAGCTGAAACCCTGGGCGGAACGAGACCTTAAGAATGAGGGAGCTCAAGCCGTGCTGGCTCAGCTGATGCAGAAAACTTCGACAATCAAAGATGGACGTATCATGTTCTTCCAGCCCCCTATGATTTCGGGTTATTCTGCTACCAACGGTTTTGAAATTAAACTTCAGGATAAAACCGGTGGTGACCTTAATCAGTTCTTTAAAGTTTATCAGAACTTTATAGCCCAACTGAATGCACGTCCGGAGGTTGCGATGGCTTATTCTACCTTCAATCCTGCCTTCCCCCAGTATCTTGTGACCCTCGATGTGGCTAAGATTAAAAAGGCCGGACTGACTCAGAATGCAATTCTCTCGACACTTCAGGGATATTACGGAGGTATGTATGTATCAAACTTTAACAAGTTTGGCAAGTTATATCGCGTGATGATGCAGGCCTCACCTGAAGCTCGCGTATCACCGGAGACTCTGAAGCGCATCAAAGTGCGCAATGGCTCGGAAATGGCGCCTATAGACAACTTCGTGTCACTTTCAAGAGTGTATGGTCCTGACGTGATCAATAGGTTCAATATGTTTACAACCATTGCGGTTACCGGTACTCCGGCTCCCGGGGTTTCTTCGGGTCAGGCTATCCAGGCCATCGAAGAGGTAGCCGCCAACTCTCTGCCTGTAGGTTATGGTTATGAATACTCCGGTCTGACACGTGAGGAGGCTACCAACTCAAGCGGTAGCACCGGATATATCTTCGGACTTGTACTACTGTTTGTATATCTCCTTCTGTCCGCCCAATACGAAAGTTACATTATTCCGTTCGCAGTAATTCTCTCTGTACCGTTCGGTCTGATGGGCACCTTCATATTCGCACAGATCATGGGCATAGACAATAATATCTATCTGCAGATTGCACTTATCATGCTTATCGGTCTGCTCGCCAAGAATGCGATCCTTATTGTAGAGTTCGCGCTCGAACGCCGTCGCACCGGTGTCAGCATCGTAAATGCGGCTATACTTGGTGCGAAAGCACGTCTGCGCCCGATTCTCATGACCTCGCTTGCCATGATTATCGGTCTTCTACCTCTGATGTTTGCCACCGGAGCAGGTGCAAACGGTTACAATGCACTTGGCACAGGAGCAATCGGCGGTATGCTGATAGGTATGATTCTTCAAGTGCTTGTAGTGCCTGCCTTGTTTGTGGCATTCCAGATTATACAGGAGAAAATCACTCCGGTTACTTGGAATGATACCGACAACAGCTATCTGCAGTCCGAACTCGAACAGTATAATCGTCACAAGGACTAATCTGATTTAAATTAAAGATGAAAAAGAGTTCATTATTATTGATAAGCTGCATAGCATTCATGCTATCAAGCTGCCATATATACAAGGAATACTCACTTCCGACCGATAACTCCTATGTAAAGACATTCGACGAATCGGTTAATGCGGAAAAAGATTCCACATCTCTCCCCTATCTATCGTGGGAAAAAGTGTTCACTGATCCGATACTCAAGCAATACATCAGAACTGCGCTTGATAATAATAAGGATCTTGACAATGCACTGAAGAACATTGATGTAGCGCGTGCTCAACTTCAGGGTGCGAAACTCAGCTATTTCCCCTTGGTGGCTCTTGGACCCAATGGAGGCATTTCCAAATTTCAGGGTATGGATTGGACCAAGTGGTCTTATACAATACCTGCATCAGTGCAATGGGAAATCGATATTTTCGCAAAGATTCTCAATAGAAAGCGCGGAGCCAAAGTCGGCGTCGACCTGATGGAGGAATATAAAAGCGCCACTCAGTCACAATTAGTGTGTGGCGTGGCGAGTTGCTACTACACACTGATGCTGCTTAATCAGCAGCTTGACCTCACCGAACGCACAGCTGTGATCTGGAAAGATCAGGTAGAATCTATGAAACTGATGAAGACAGCAGGTCGTGTGAATGAGGCCGCTGTTGTGCAGAGTGCTGCGAATTACTGGAACATCATGGGAACTATCCCCGACCTGAAGAACCAGATTCGCCAAGTGCAAAACTCCATGTCACTGCTTTTGCACTCGTATCCCAAAGAGTGGGAAGTTTCTGACAATATGGATTTTTCACTCCCGGTAGATTTGTCGAAGGGTATGCCCATAACCTATCTTGGTGCAAGACCCGATGTGAGAGCTGCCGAACGCAAGCTCGCGAGTGCTTATTATACAACCAATTCGGCAAGAGCTGCTTTTTATCCCGGATTGAGCATTTCTGCCAACGGTGGATTTACCAATCTACTCGGACAGATGGTCTCAAACCCTGGAAAATGGTTTATTTCACTTGCCGGTTCTTTAGCCGCTCCCCTATTTTCTCGCGGTCAAAACATCGCTAATCTCAAAGTTGCTAAAATTCAGCAACAGCAGGCGATGAATGATTTCGAAAAAGCTGTTCTCTCTGCTTCTGCCGATGTGTCAAATGCTTTAGCCGATTATAATTACAGCATTGAGAAAAGAGAATGTATAATGCAGCAGATAGACCAACTTGAAAAATCTGTGGAATACACTCAGGAACTTCTGATGCTTGATCCCAAGACTACTTATCTTGAGGTGCTTACTGCAAGATCAAGTCTGCTGAGCGCTCAGATGGCAAGTCTGGCGGCATGGCATACCAAAGTGGCTGCTCTTATCTCTCTTTACCAAAATGCGGGAGGTGGTCGCTAAACTTTAGAGGTTTTTTTGAATAAATCTTCAAAAAATATTCCGAGGCTTTATGTTTCACAACATATAGTCTCGGAATTGTCATTTTTGTAGGTTAAATTAGCATTATAAACCCAATATTACATGCAATATGTCTAATATCAGCCCTAATGCATTTGTACACCCCGAAGCGAAAATCGGCGAAGATGTTACAATAGAGGCATTTGCCTATATTGATCGCAATGTTGAAATTGGAAATGGTTGCCATATACATCCGCATGTGAGCATTTTATCCGGAGCTCGCATAGGCAACAATAATTCATTTTATGATGGTTGCATAATAGCAGCTACTCCACAGGATTTTCGATGGAAAGGGGAAGACTCATTTGTAGTAATCGGTGATAATAACACTATACGTGAACATGTTATCATCAATCGATCAATATACAAGGAAGGGAAGACAAGCATAGGCAATGAAACCTTCGTCATGGCACAAAGCCATATATCTCATGATTCGGAAATAGGTAATTCCGTGGTAATCGGAAATTCAGTGAAAATAGCCGGTTCATGCAAGGTGTCAGACAATTGCATAATCTCTTCTGCTGCACTGATTCATGAGAAGTGCGAAGTTGGTCCGTGGGTTCTTGTAAAAGGAGGGTGTCGTGTCAATGGGCATGTGCCTCCGTTTGTAATTGTGGCCCACAATCCGATATCATATTTCGGTGTCAATGCGTTTATCATGCGCCGCGCCGGATTTAAAGATGAAATTATCGATGATATCGCCAAATGCTATCGTCATATTTATCAATCGTCTACTTCGCCATTCAACGCCATATTGCGTGTAAAGGCAGATGTCGATCAGGGCACTGAGAGAGACGCAATAGTAGATTTTGTAGAAAATCATAATTTCAAAATCGCTGCCCTGACAGATAAATCATAGATTCCCGAAATCAGGTGCGAATTCTGTTAATTTGCGAGAATTGAAATTATTAATTACTTTTGTGCCGGTTTGGCGATACTGCCGAACCGGTAACTATTTAATTAATATTTAACATTACAAACGGAATGAAAAAACTTGCACTCGCTCTCGTTGCGCTTCTTCCCCTCGCAGCATCTTGCTCCAAAGATGGAGAAATCACACTCGAGCAAGACAATGTAAGCGTAGACTACTATTCAAAAGTAACCGTAAAAGCAAGCGACAATGATTGCAGATGGGGTTCAGAAGATGAATTCATCGCAACTGTAAGCGAAAAGGGTGAAATTAAAGGTGAACACGTAGGCACTACCCGCGTATATGCCGAAAAAGATGGTAACCGCGCATATTGCACTGTAACCGTTAACCCCGTTTACGACACATTCTTCTTCCCGACAATGTCATGGGGTGCATCAAAGCAGGCTGTGAAGGATGCACAGAACCCCTCACTCGTAAGCTACTGGATGGAAGATCAGGATGAAAACGGCATTATATATAAGTCTCTTGGCTTTAACTATCCCAACGGAATGCCTTGGGTAATTTATACCTTCGATAATAACAACCGCCTCTTCGGTTCAGGTCTTACACTCCCGATGTCGGCCGATGATATGTTCTGGAACTGGCTGGTTCAGTACTATTACAAATCGGACTATGAAACTCCCACCGGTGGAATGATACTTCTTGACGCATACACTCTGACCGACTCAGACAATGCATGTGTTTACGAACCCAGCGCTGACTATACTCAGGTTATCGCTACATTCATCGCTACTCAGCATCTTCAGCCCACAAGCAGCAACGGCAAGAAGAAAGCTCCTCTGGCTTTAAAGGCTGTTGAGTCTATTAAAAATATCGCTGCTAAAGCCGCTAAGTAAGTCTAACTCGATAAGCAATTTATAAATCATGAAGAAAGTATTCGCATTCGCATGCGCCGGTGCACTTGCACTTCTCGGCACCTCTTGCGGTGGTAACAAGGAAACAAAAACTACTGATTCAGATTCAGTAGCTGTAGAATCAACCGAAGTTGTGGCTGAAACTCCCGACACTGACACTATAGTTACCGTGGTAACTGAGGAAACAACTGTTGAGGTAACAGAAGAAGCGCCCAAGGCTCCCGCTACAACTACATCCACAAAGACCACAAAACCCAATGTTAAGGATCAGGTTAAACAGGGTGTAGATAAAGTAACTGAAGCTGAAAAGAAAGTTGAAGATGAGGGTCGTGCAGCAATCAAAGCTGTGAAAAAGACTGCAGAACAGGGTGTAAGTGACGCTGAGGAGAAAGCAAAAGCTTGGCGCGATAAACACAGCAACAAATAATTCTCAAACAACACGCACTGATTAGTGCCAATATTTAATGATCGCGGGTTGTTGCTCTCTTAAACGGGGAGTGCAACCCGCGATTCTCAATTTTCAATTATCCTGTTTTTTATTTATTCAGATGAAAGAATCCACAAAACAACGAGCTCTATTTGCAACTAAATTTGCTGCCATAGCCTCTACTGTCGGATCAGCAGTCGGTTTGGGGAATATATGGCGATTCCCTTACGAAGCCGGCACTCATGGAGGGGGAGCATTTCTAATCTGCTACCTGGCGTTTGTGATTCTGATTGGCGTTCCGGTCTTATGTGCTGAATATTGCTTGGGACGCGCCACACGCAGCAATATCTTCGGAGCGTATCGTGCAGCGATCTCGGGTCGGTTACTCCATAAATTAGGATACCTAGGCATCATATCATCACTCCTGATTCTGAGTTTCTATGCAGTGGTAGCAGGGTGGACTCTGGAATATTGCATTGAGTCATTAATGGGAAAACTTGATTTCAGCAACCCGGAAGAAGGACATCAACAATATCTGACACTCACCACCGGTTGGAGACCTGTGATCTGGACCGTAATTTTTATGCTATGTAATGCCTTCATCTTATTGAAAGGAGTTACCAAAGGCATCGAACGAGTATCAAACATATTTATGCCGGTTCTTTTTGTTCTGCTTCTGTTGTTCTGTATTAATTCACTGACATTACCGGGAGCTAAAGAGGGGATTGACTTCCTTTTCGTGCCTGATTTCTCAAAAATTTCATCAAAGGTACTTCTCGGAGCACTCGGCCAGGCATTTTTCTCACTAAGTTTAGGATTGGGTTGTATGATCACATACGCATCATATTTCTCTGACAGTACCAAGCTTGCCGGAACTGCTTTGCTGACAGCTCTGCTTGATTCTGCTGTTGCAATACTCGCCGGCATAATAATTTTTCCGGCGGTGTTCTCTTTCGGTGTATCACCTCAGGCCGGACCTACACTTGTATTTGAAGTGCTACCCAATATTTTCTCACAGCTCACTGCAGGCGGAGTATGGTCTACCCTATTTTTCCTTTTACTGTTTATTGCATCGATAACATCTACTGTATCAGTAAGCGAAATATCGGTAACATATCTTTGTGAGGAGAGAAAGCTTACACGCACCAAAGCAGTATTGATATCTACTGTGATTTCGCTTGCAGGTGGTGTGCTCTGTGCCATGAGTTTCGGCCCATTGCGCGACTTTACAATATGTGATAGAAATATATTTGACATATTTGATTATGTAACCTCAAATATTTTCCTGCCCATCGGAGGCATGCTTTGCTCCTTGGTTGTAGGCTGGGCTTTGGATAGAAAGACTCTTAAAACTCAATTTACCAACAATGGCAGCATACGCTTCAGATTCTTACCTATTTTGGTATTTTTTCTGAAGTGGATATGCCCTGCCGCAATTTTTCTTGTATTTCTGGATTCAATAGGCATCATTTAATTATGTGAACAAAGAAAGTTATATGCTGATATTTTGGGAATTGACGATTATAGAGAGAATCTTCAAATAAAATATCGGGATATATTTGGAAAATTCGCAGGAAACGCTTAACTTTGCAATCGCAAAACGGAGAGATACTCTGCAATGCATACTTAAGGAGAGGTGGGTGAGTGGCTGAAACCACCAGTTTGCTAAACTGACGTAGGAGCAATCCTACCACGAGTTCGAATCTCGTCCTCTCCGCCATACAGACTAAACAGGAAAGATGCCGGAGTGGTCGATCGGGGCGGTCTCGAAAACCGTTGTGCCTTTTAGGTACCGGGGGTTCGAATCCCTCTCTTTCCGCCACTGAAATACAAAGCCCACTGAGTCCCCAGCGGATTTTTTTTTGTCCTTACCATTACCCAACCAAACGTCCGCGATCAGGTAAATGCAAATTCCGCTGATACATAAGCAATTCTATCTTTTTTTTGAAAATGTAATAGCTGATTACTTTGACAAATTCGGAAGATTTACGCTAAGACGTAGAAATATTAACAGTCTCATAGAGTCTAAAGACACTTGACTCTTGTAGAAAGGCTCTTGAATCATACTCCAGAAAGAACAGCGATCTCTGCTATACTTTGGAAGAGTTTAGCTTTATGAATGATTAACCCAACGGAAAGGTATGCGACAACTATAGTATGCCTTTTCTTTTTTTATGTTCCAAAATCTGGTAAACTCCTAATTAATGAAAGAATAAATGCTTCAGAAGAGCGGTAAATCCAATAATTTTTGCTTACTTTACATACCTTTTGGGGAGAAATCCAGAAGGTTAGGAAAAGCGTTAGCTTTCTTTCGAGGTTAGGAGAAATCGCCAAATAATATTCACAAGACCCTGGAAGGAAGGATTTACGCTCTTCTGTTTTGTCTATTGCATTCGCGCTTCGCCATTCGCATACAGACTCAACAGAGAGGGTATTTATTCTTTCTTTTTCAATGGTCTTAGGCGTTTGGCGATGCCTTCCGGATAATGAAAAAGGCGATGAAGTCCTCTCTTTTCTTATGTCCAATCATAACAGCCAAATCCGGAGGGCAATAGGCAGACCAAAAGTAATATGAAGCAGTTCGTGAAGTATCTATTATCTTTGGCTGTTGTGCTATTATCTGCACTCACAATTGTCCTATTTGGAATTACAGCAATCTCTTGCACTTCCCGTGCTTCTTCAAAAGACAGAAATGGTTGGGAACGAGGATATTTAATAAATGAGAGTGGATCTGAAGACAAGAACTACCCTTGTGTCAGCAAAGCTTTCTCCACGGAGAAGGGCAACATAGTGATATCATTTACAAGAAATGGTTTTATCTTGGATGGAGATTGGTTGCCGTCTGAGCTTAGCCGTGTCCAAATGAATGATTCAAAAACTGGGTTAATTTATTCTTCCGAATTAACAAAGAACCCAGATGGCAGATTCGAGGCTGATTTTTCTAAAGTAAGAACTACTTTGATAAACAGTCTAGAGTGTGAAGAGTCACTGCTTAGTGTAATTGAATTAACCGGAATCTTTAATGGGTTGAAAAGGACCATCAGCGTGTTTATCAATCCGAAGGGAGGAAAAGGCCTTGAAGAAGCTATCTCAACTCATATTAACGGGATTGCCAATGAGGTTGAATCAAATTTGGAGCCATCATCATGCATGGAGCGAGTCGCGTATTCTATCGGTGTTAAATACATAACTGATCCGCAAATAACTGAGTCGCTTAGAGAATATCTTCGAAACGAACTAGAAGCAATTACTGGTGCTTCAAAATATGACAATCAGTTAGAACGATTTGCCCGAAAGGGATATATCGATGCTTTCAATGATAAACTGATGTTTTCTAAATCTTACTGTGAGCGTCTATTGACACTCGCGGAATGTGAAGGCTCTATTCTTAAGAATGAGATAAGTATACGCAACGAACGAGATCCGCGGTTGACTGAGCGATTCCATATTTCAATGAACTGTAACTATAGAGACTTGGATAAACTCATAAAAGAAAACTCTGATATCAACTATTGGCCAGACAGAATCGTAAATTATGCTCATAAAAGAGATAGTATATTTTCTCTACCTCCGGATAAGTTCAAAACATCAAGCACAGCGGACTCATCACAAGAGGAGCCAATGGTAGCTTCGAAACCTAGTATCGGAAATTGGACTCTTAAAGATGGTCAGTATGAATCTCCCGTGATAAAAGAGATTGATGGTAAAGGATGTACCGTTCAGTTTGTTTTGAGAAAGGGGAACATCATAGCCAAATTCAACAGAGTAATTGAGGCAGAATATGACATAAACATTTTGTCAAGTGGCAACGAACATACCATCAAGGGAGTACGTAAGGGAAGGACATTTACAATTAGCTCATCTGCCGAGATTCCTATTATATTATCCGCTATGGATCGAGGTAATTTCACTTTCCAATATATGTTCTTAGAAAATGGTTCGTCCCATTATGGATGGTTTGATTTTAAAATAGGTCCTCAACTTAAATCTGCATCAGAAGCTTATAAGTCGCTCAACTAATTGGTTATTATAAAACAAAATCAGCAGCTCACTCTTAACCGAGTGGGCTGTTATACTTATGGTGAGTAAAAGAAAAATGAAGTGTCGCAATCAATCCCCTTCGGATTAACTTAGCTCTTCTCTTGGGGCAGCTTCAGTTTTAGGCTTCCGCCACTGAAATACAAAGCCCACTGAGTCCCCAGCGGACTTTTTTTTTGTCCCAACCATTACCCAACCCACATGTCTGCGATCTAAGGGCTCAATGGGCTCAATATAAAAAGAACGGTGCAATGTGAAAGCACAGCACCCCAAAGGTTCATTGACTTTTGGAGTGCTGATTCAGTTCTGCACGCTTAATAAGTGCCTATCATTACTTAATCACATACTTTTTGGTAGCTGAACCCTTGCGACAGATGTAAACTCCGGGAGCGCCGGGAGCTGCAACCTTAATACCGTGAAGTGTAAACCATTCCTCAGGTGCATCCTCCAACTCCTCAAAGGTGTCAAGTGTTCCGGTTACTACAGCTTCAACGGGTGAAAGATAACTGATAATATTAGCGGAAAGTTTCTTCACATTGTCGATTGCAGTATTCTCTACATGGAATTCGTGAGCTGCAAGACCATTGGTCATAATTGTGCCACGACGTGCATCTATCATATCCTTTGAGGCAGCACGGTGCTGAGCATTGGCTGAACTGCGAGGTAAGAACTCTACAAGGCCGGCAAACTCCTGACCCCCATTGTGACCCCATGTGCCAATCACTCTTGCATTGTTTTCACGGCAGAAATTGTCGTGTCCTCCGCACTCATTCAGACGCCACATGCAATTGTGATCTTCACGCCAATAGTTGCTTTCGGCAAGAAGCACCAACACACCATGTGATTCGCGCGTTGTTTCGATACCTTGGAAAATAGCATGTCCAGACCAATCTGCATCTTCATGATGTGCGATATTCATTTGCCAAGGATCCGAATTAACACCACCATTTCCACTGTTGAACTCAGTCAGGTCATGACCGGTACGTTCCATAGCCACTACAAGCTGAGAAGCCATTTTTGAGAGATATACATTACCACCATCGTTATTGAAATCTGTCAGATTATCCACGATGCTTGTATATGTGGCAGGAAGATTACGCCAACCCTGCGGTAGCCCCTTGCGATCGCAATGTACCCAAATACAATCGAAGTATTCAGTGTTCAGACGGTCGAAGTCACCGGTATAAAGTACTTCTCCTGTCGGGAATGCAGACTTAAAGAAATCATATATCAGCTTATCCTGAGGATAATTCTGCTCTGAAGCTGTAATGAAATCGCTCTCTGACTCATAACCTAAATAAAGAGCCACTTTACCGGTTGATTCCAATACTTCACTTGGTTCTTCAGGATCTTCCGGTTCCTCGGGAGGTGTTACAACGGATACATGGGGATTCTCCGGCTTCTGACCATCTTTATTAGCAAGATACACAAAAGCATTAGCAGTAAGAAGCATCAGATTCTCGGCATCGCTGTTACCTGCACCCTCAACATGCCACTGACATGCTGCAAGACCGTTAGCTAAGATTGTTCCTGACCATTTATCGCTGTCTGCATCTACTTGTGTCGGATAGAACTCGATAATACCTGCCCAACCATCAGATTGCTCCTGACCCCAGGTGCCAAGCACTTTGGCTGCGTTATCCTCTTCGAATCGTTTGATGTTATCATCAGCAGTTGAAGTATAGACAAAATCAGACAGATGCCACATACAATTGTGATCCTCTCGGCGAATTTGCTCACCACCACCATAAAGCATACCGTAAGTAGTCCATGCATAGCAATCGCTTCTCTCAAGGTCAGAGTAAATCCGGTGTCCTGTGCGGTCATACTTACCTCCTATTAACCATGGATTGACAGTCCATTCATCATCACCGTCATTACCGTCACCGGCATTATATTCGTTGGGCGCAAACGATGAGGAAATACGATTCAAGGTTTCAAGAAGCTGAGTAGCCTGACCGGTGAGATAAAGATTACCGCCATCAGCCACATACTTCTTGAGTGAAGCTACCAATGCACCATCTATAAATTCACCGGGAAGATTAGATGCGCCTTTGGGGAGACCCATACGGTCAATATGAATCCACACGCAATCAAAATCAGATGCCTTGATTTTCTGAGGTTCCGAAGTTAGAATGATGTTGTTGTTTTTCAACTTGCCGGTAAAGAACTCACGGGCAGCCTGCTCTTGAGCGCTCATACCATCAGCTACGCACAGGAATGCCACTTTGCCCGAGTTGGCCGGAAGTGAGAATTCTTTGGGAACGATTGGCTCACTGCTCATATCTCCATTTCCAAGCACGTATGCCTCGGCGGAAGCAAGAGTAGTTTGACCATTAGAGAACAGTTCAATCAAATCGGCATTGTCATCGTCCGGGAAAATACGCACTGATGCTGCATAACGATCATTTACAAAGATGTCTACAATCGAGTGATCGATAAATACATGGAGTTTCAATTCCTCTCCTTTGCGGGGGCCGAGATCAAGAACTGTGCGGAAAGAGGTCTTGCCATTGTCATAATGCGCTATTCGGCTGTAGTCTACCACAATTTCGCGATTAGCCGGATTGTAGGAAATATATGCTGTCTTTCCTTTGGCGTTCTTGAAGAAATTGAGACCGACTGTAGCATCGGAAAGAATAAATCGAGCGCAAATTTCGGCCTCACGACCGCGAACCGGATTCAGATTAAGAGTGCCGTCAAGATTTGTTTGACCGACATTCATTTTCATTGTAGCATGTCTATACGCTTTGATACCCTCGTATGGTTTCTGAAGAAGACGTCCCTCTGAA
>CAMWLY010000014.1 GCA_947175145.1 uncultured Muribaculaceae bacterium
GCAAAGCTAACTATATTTGTAAATATTTTAACAACCCATTATTTACATTGACCCTAAATGAATTTTTCAGTGACTATCTAAATCTTTCTTGTTATCAAGATTTTCTCTTTTTTCATATTCCAGAATGATTCGCTCAATATCCTTTTTAAGTTCCGGAATATGTCTTACAACCAAACCCCATAAAAATTCAGTTTCCACCCCGTCATAACAATGAATGATACGATTGCGTGTGTTTATAATCTCCCTCGCATTAGGTATCTCTATTGTAGGATCTTTCTTCCTGATGCGATTGATTGCTTCTCCCATTATTTCCGTCTTTCTTTCCACGGCACAGATTCTCAATCCATCTTTTTCAAACAAATCAAAACGACGGGGGAAATCTTTGAAGAATCCCTCCAAATCATTAATTGCGTTTAAAACATCTTGAAGATATTTCAGTATATATTCATCAGCCATAAATCATTTGCTTTGTACGGTTGACATTCTGAATGAAATATTTATTTTTCAAACCTTTTTCTACAACCAAATCTACTTTTCTTCCAAGAATTATCTCTAATGCTTCCTTAAAATCAAAGAAATTTGTAACGTAATCCCACATTTCATGGTTTGTCGTATCGAAATTCACGAGTAAGTCCACATCGCTTCGGTCATTGAACCTTTCTGTGAGTATGGAGCCAAATACAGCCAGCGTTTTGACCTTATGCTTTCTGCAAAGGTCGATAATATGCTGCATGTTTGATTCAATCAAATTCATAGTCAAGTGTCTTATACCTGCAAAAGTAGTTAATTTTGGGAAATTTGCTAAATGATATTCTTATAATCTATTCTCCACTACACGAAAGCAGCAGCGATGGGGAACTGTGGCTTAATCTTATTGAAAATTGGAGTGGTGATTTTAGATTAAAATAATTTTTGCTAATTTTGCCTATATGGGAAACCTTGATGTTTCTCTCAACATTATATCTGCCGAAAAAATACCGGTATAATTCTACACCCATGACTGACCAGCATTCACAAGAGAAACTGCAGACGCAGACAGCCACAGCTGAATATGAGACTTCTCACAAAGGACTCCATTTAGGTCTTCTGGCCAACTATTCCGATACAGATGAAACCCGCTTTTTCCTGACACCTGAAGCATGCGGACTGCTGACTTCGGCCGGCATAAAGGTATCAATGGAAAGTGGTGCCGGTGTCGATATATCGTTTACCGACGAGAAGTATGCCGAATATGGTGTAAAGATTGTCAGCCGCGAGGAAGCATTGGTTTGCCCGGTGGTACTCTCCTATCAACCGCTCCGCGCCAAAGATGTCAAGAAGATGACACGCGGAGCTGCCCTGCTCTGCATGATGGGTGAGGCTCTTTTTGAAGAGTCAGTGATAAAGGCACTTCTCTCCAAGCACATATCCTGCGGCTGCTTCGACAATATGTATTCGCATCATGATGTTACGATATTTGCTGACATAGTAGATGAGATAGATGGTCGCGCAGCAGTAATGTATGCCGAAGAGTCGTTGTCATATTTAGGCGGAGGCAAAGGTGTGCTTCTGGCCAGTGTGGCGGGTCTTAACCCCTGTGAAGTACTTATAATCGGTACCGGTACTGAAGCAATAGCCGCCGCCAACGCTGCAGCCGGTGCCGGCGCAAAGGTGGTGCTGATGGATAATGATGTCTCGGCTCTTCAGTTAGCCCGAAATGCTTGTCATCACTTTGTGGAACTGATTGCCATTCACCCCAGAGTGCTGACCAACCGGGTTAAAACAGCCGATGTGATTATCACCACCAACACCACAAGACCTTTTGAATTCCCGAAGAGTCTTTCATCATCGCTCAAGGAGTCGGTCTATGTGATTGACCTCAACGAATCGCACCCCTCACTGAGTGTGCCGCGCACTGTGGCGATGGCGCTCTCGAATCCGCTGGTAAACTTCTTTAATGAGATGTCTATTAAAACGGACTTCCACGGCATGATGGTCACAACACCCGGCATGCAGGCCGGCATGGTTACTTACGAGGGAAAACTTGTAGACAAGCTTATCGGCGCCTACCTCTCCATGCCGAGCATCGACATCAGGGTAATGCTTTCAAGTACAAATTAAGCACGATCGCCGACACAGTCAAACGTTAAAATCAGCACATGCAGCCACGCAGGGTTCTGATACATCTTTTATCGTCGAACCGTTGGGGTGGAGCCCAGCGCTATGCACTCGACATCTGCACACACTTCAAGTCAAAAGGCTGGCAGGTAGCGGCTATGACCCGAGATGCAAAGGTGGTTGACATGCATTTCAAGCAGGCTGAGATTCCTCTGCTTCACGCCCCACTCCGCGGCTTCTTTGACCCGGCATCGGCCGTGATAATGGCCAAGGTGCTTAAGGGCACTCCGCGCGACCTCACGGTTGTGCATGTGCACAGATACCGGGATGCATTCACCGTGCTATTGGCCAAGCGGCTTATCGGACGCCCCGACATAAGGATTGTTTCCACAAGACACACTATCCGCCACGGGCGCAATTCATGGCTATTCCGACGCATCTACGACAAAATCAATGCTCATATCTTTGTATCAAAAGCTGCATTGGAGCGTTTTTCATCAAGCTGGCCTTTCAGGCTACCTATGCGCCCGGAGACAGTACACACTCTGCTCAACAGTATAAATATTCCCGCGCGAAAACCGGTGGCAGAACCGACTCGAGGCCCTATATTTGCTATCTATACCGGTCCTGTATCACCGGGCAAAGGCATGGAGACTCTGATCGATGCCTTAGGAAACCTGCGCGATCTCAAGCTTCGTTTACGGATTGTAGGCACCGGTAACCCTGACTACATCGATTCGCTTCGCCGACGCGCCATGCACCGCGGTGTAATGGAGATGATCGACTGGAAAAATCAACCCGATGTTTCGGCTGAACTTCTTGATCAATCACACTTTGCAGTGCTCCCATCAATAGAGCGCGAAGCTTTCGGGCTTGCCAACCTGCATGTCATGGCTGCCGGACGCGCACAGGTTTGCACTGCCAACGGTGCCCAGGGTGAATACCTATGCGATGGTGTCACAGCGCTTTTCGCCAAGCCGGCCGATGCTGTTTCACTTGCACAAGCCATGCGTAAACTTGTGGAAGACCCCGAACTGCGAAAAAATATTGGTGAGCGCGCCTATCAGGCTTACACATCAAGCCTATCGTGGGATACCTTTATCAATAAGCTTACTGAAATTTATACCACTTGCTGATCCCGATAGCGCTTTCTGCGGCGATTCAGGAACTCATAACGACCTCGCTTAGGAATCGAGTTACAGATTCCTCAATCTGTCCGCAATCCTCAAGTTTGTCTCCACTCATCGTGAATTCCGCTTTCTGATAATATGGACGGCGCAACTCCATAACCTCACGCAATTTAGAGGAAATCTCCGCCTCGGTTTTTCCGGCCATCAGCGGTCTGCGACGGTTATTGGCAACCAATCGTCTGACCATACACTCCTCTGAAGTATCGAGGAATACGGTCAGGCCGCATTGCAGCATATAATCCATATTATCACCGAAACAGGGTGTGCCGCCACCGCAACTTATCACTACATCTTCGAACTCACCCACCTCTCTGAGCATGGCTGATTCTTTGGCGCGAAAAGCATTCTCTCCCTCTGACTCAAATATTTCGGGTATGGTTTTCCGAAAACGCTGCTCAATATAGAAATCCAAATCTATGTGGCGCACTCCGAGCTTTCGCGCAAGCGCACGCCCGAAAGTAGTTTTCCCACTGGCCATATAGCCCATGATAAATATCGGCCTCATAGTGATATTAGAAAATATTACGCAACACAGTCCAAAGCACGATAGCCACCCCCACGGCTGCTATCGCAATCGGGGAATTAAAAGTGGCATACATGCGAGGATAGCGATTGCGCCATAATGCTGAGAATCCAAGCAGGATAAGCACCGGCATCATGCAGAGCAGAAACGGATTAGCCTGCCAAGCGGAAGCAAAATCAAGATGCAGCAGCGAGTGAACCATGCGCTGCGCACCGCACCCCGGGCAATCCCAACCTGTCAGCAACTTAAATGAGCACTTCGGTGCCAGCTGACTGCGAGCGGGGTCATATAGATAATAGAGCAATCCTGCTGTTCCTAAAACTACAACAGCAATTACCGCTCTCCATCGGGCGGAAATACCCATAGCCACTACTGAAGCAACAATGAGATCGGGAGATATACCGCGCTCCAAACAATACCGAGCACGATGCTGACAATTATCCAAATTTCAGCATTGCGCGAAGCCTTGCGTGCACCCTCTATATCACCGGCGAACCAACGCGAGCTAACAGAGGAAGCGAATACAATTGCCACGACACCTGCAGGCATACAGCAGCAGATTGTTGCCAATACCGCCCAGAGCAGATATGTGGGAGGCATCGGTTCGCGCTTATTTAAATTTGCTTCGGGCTGTCTGAAAGGGGGATTGGTATTTACCGGCGGAGGAGTCTGCTGACTCTGAGGCATCTCCGGGGTTACAGGAGTATCTGATTCTGCTGATTCTTCACGCACAGGATTCCACTTCGGCGGTTCAGGGCGCTTATACTCCATGCCGAGGCGACCCGCCCACTCTTCCATTTGCTTGTCTTTAGCTGTCTCTTTATCGTTTTCCATATCGTTTTGTGTTATGAGTGAGCCGGTTAAACCTGCTGCATATCGACTAAATGTTTATAGATTCCACCTTGTGCGAGCAATTGGTCATGAGTACCTGTCTCGACAATCTCACCATCATGAAGCACACAAATCTTATCTGCATTGATAATAGTGGATAGTCTGTGGGCGATTACTATTGTGGTCCTTCCCTTCATAAGCGAGTCGAGAGCTTCCTGCACCAGTCTTTCGCTCTCGGTATCGAGTGCCGAGGTAGCTTCATCGAGAATAAGTATTGCGGGGTCTTTGAGGATTGCGCGCGCTATGCTGATTCGCTGACGCTGACCGCCGGAGAGCTTACAGCCACGGTCTCCGATCTCTGTATCATAACCATTCTCGGTTTCCATTATAAACTCGTGAGCGTTAGCCACCTTTGCGGCAGCCTCCACCTGCTCGCGGGTAGCATTCTTCACACCAAAGGCTATATTATTAAAGATGGTATCATTGAAAAGTATAGCTTCCTGATTCACATTACCCATCAGGCCGCGCAGGTCATGCACACGCAATTCCTTGACATTCTTACCATCTACAAGCACTTCACCTTCGCTGACATCCCAGAACCTCGGTATCAAATCAACCAAAGTCGATTTACCCGAACCCGACTGCCCTACTATTGCCACGGTCTGCCCCGGCTTCACTTCAAGGTTAATATCCTTGAGCACAGGGTGTCCATCATCGTAAGCGAATGTAACCCCGCGCAATTCCACACTGCTTTTAGCAGGGTTATTATCGACCTCCTCAGGTTTGTCAGGGTCTGTGATAGGATTGACGGCTTCGAGGATTTTATCAATGCGCTCCTTGGCAGCCAGGCCCTTACGCACGGTATAGCTTGTTTTCGAAAGATCTTTGGCCGGATTAATCAAGCTATAAAACATCACCATATAATATATGAATGAAGCTGCATCAATATCTGAATGATTGCTCAGTATAAGCGAACCTCCGAACCATAGAATAATCGCTATGGCGGTTGTGCCGAGGAACTCACTCATAGGGTGAGCCAGAGCCATGCGCCGGCCGACAGCATTGTTTATTCGATAGAAATCCTGTGTTTGCCGATTAAAGCGAGCACTCATTTTATCTTCGGCATTGAATGCCTTGACAACCCTGAGTCCGCCTATTGTCTCCTCTGCATTCGAAAGAATATCGCCCCATTTATTTTGCGATTCCAGAGATTTAGCCTTAAGCTTCTTACCGACGGCGCCCATCACACCGCCGACAATCGGAAGCATGATAAACACAAATATGGTAAGCCTCCAGCTGACCACAAGCATCATGCCGAGGCAGGCTATGATCATGATAGGATACTTCACAAGTGAGAAAAGGGAAGCCATTACGGAGTTTTGCACCTCCTGCACATCGCCCGATAATCGGGCCATAATATCACCTTTACGCTCGGAAGTAAAGAATCCGATGGGGAGAGACACTATCTTATCATACATCTGTCGGCGAATATCGCGCACCACACCATTTTGCATCGGAATAGTGAAATACTCCGATAGATAAGCTGTCATGACCTTGGCAAGACATGTCACAACCAGAATCACACCGAGCATGGCCAGCGTGAACGAAGGACCATGATTGGCAATCATCTCCGACATATAGTAGTAGAAGTTGTTTACGGCCACATCCTTGAGTGATGCGGAGCCGACTTCCATATAGAAATACTGCTCGGTATTGAGGCCGAAAAGCATCTGCAGAATCGGAATGATAAAAGCGAAAGAGAATAGCGTGAAGAAGGCTGTCAGGAAGTTGAAAACTACTGACAGCACTATCTGAGTCTTGTAAGGGCGCGCGTAGCGCTTCAGAAAAGATAATAGTTCTTTCATTGTTGCGATAGCCGGTGGAAAATTGCGGTTATATCCCCGATGGATACCGGCGTCCACCGGGGATTAAGAGACATTACCAAAGCCAAATCTCAAGCATATAGACAGCGGCACCGGCCAGATAACCTGCCAAAGCTGCCCATGATATTTTCTTGAGATACCAACCGAAGTTGATTTTTTCGAGACCCATAGCTATGACACCGGCGGCCGAACCGATTATCAGCAGGCTTCCGCCGACTCCGGCGCAATAGCTCAGGAACTCCCAGAAGGGGCCGTCCTGCACAAAATTGGCCGCATAGCCGATTGCTGCAGGGTCCTCCACAGGATACATGCCCATGACACCGGCCACAAGAGGCACATTGTCGAATATTGATGACATGATGCCCAGCAGGATATCAATTATATATATGTTGTGGACTTCGCTGTCGAGCCAGCTTGCACAAGCCGCAAGCACTCCGCTTGCCTCAAGCACCGACACTGCGAGCAGAATGCCCAGGAAGAAGAGAATCGAGGGCATATCGATTCTTGATACCACTTCGGGGAGACGATGCTGCTTGCGGCGCTGCTGACGCTTGCCGTTGTAATAGCAGTCAGTATAAACCCAGAGCACTCCGAGCACAAAGAGCATACCTACAAACGGAGGCAGGTGAGTTATACTCTTGAAGATAGGCACAAAGAGCAGGCCGGCCACACCGAGTATCAGGATAGTCAGTCGCTCGCGCGATGACATGCCGTGAGTCTGGTCGGGCAGTTCCGCAGTTAGCGGTGGAATTGCGCCTTTAAGAGCAGGCTGGATTATCAGCGCAGGCACCACGACCGCCACTATTGACGGCAGCAGGACTCTTTCGATAAGTGCCACGGAGGTAACATTACCTTTCACCCAGAGCATAATGGTTGTAACATCGCCTATCGGGCTCCATGCGCCACCTGTATTGGCAGCTATAACTATCAGACCGGCATAAAGCCAGCGGTCTTTTTGATCCTCTATAATCTTGCGGAGCAGAAGCACCATAACGATAGTGGTGGTCATATTATCGAGCACTGCCGAGAATATGAACGATACACCTATCAACACCCACATGAGCGTGCGCTTATTGCGGGTGGTGATTTTGGCGGTAATTACGGTAAAACCGCCATGTATATCCACAAGCTCCACGATAGTCATGGCACCTATCAGGAAGAATAGTGTCTGGGTGATGTCGCCCAGCGACTCCACGAGTTTATGCTCGGTCACATAACTGAGGGCCTGTTTGTGCAGACTCTCGCCGGCAAGCTGAGGGTGCTCTGCAAGCCAACTGTTGAAACCACTTGCGTCAACCATCGGCACAATATACTCCGCACCCAGTGCATAGAGTATCCACAAGAGCATGCCCAGGAGCAATGCCGTTGCTGTCTTGTCGACTTTGAGCGGATGTTCAAGCGCAATGCCTAAATATCCGATAACAAAAATGATAATAACTGTAGTAATCATGGTATTTGGTGAAAAAATTTAAGTCTTGACAACTACACACTCCGCATTATCTGCGACGTGATTTTTTTCTTGCGCCTTTAGATTTTTTACTTGTGGAGTTCTTGGCATTAGAGGTTTGTGCTCCTTTGGAACCCTTCGGAAGCTTCAGGTTATCGCCGGGACGAATCTGATCACCTGTCATATTGTTAGCTTTCTGCAGTTCGGCGACAGATGTGCCATATTTCTTGGCGATAGCCGTAAGGTTTTCACCGCTCTTGACCACATGGCTTTTTGGAGCTGCCGGTTCAGCCTGTTTCTTTTTATTTTTAGAAGATTTCTGAGAGTTATTCTGAGCGGTACTTCTTGTTTTATCAGTGGCAGCTTTGGCAGAAGCGGCTGTTGATTTGCTTTCGGGTGCCGGAGCTACTGCATTTCCGGTTTGAGCCACATCGGCAGTGCTGGTCACGCGCAGTTGCTGGCCTGTACGGATAGAATTGCGTGTGAGAGAATTCCATTTTTTCAGATCATCAACGCTCACACCATAGGTCTGTGCAATTGAAGTCAGGGTCTCACCGGGGGCTACTTTGTGAGTGACTGTTTTTGCATCGCCTTTACTTCTGGCGGCACGCACCGGAGCCTCGCTGACCACAGGCGCCGGTTCAAAAGGAGCTGTATCCACAATTGTCTCCGCCACTGCCAAATCACCGGCGGAATGCTCGCCGGCCATGTCACCCGGCTGCACCTCTGTACGCTGTGCATATTTCTCAGCTTCGTATGCGAGAATATCCTCCTCACTCATTATATACGCCTGCACCTGCTGAGAGGGAAGCACAAGAGTATATTGGCGCTCCGGACGTCCGGGTATTATATCAGCGCGGAACTGCGGATTGAGCACCCGGAGTTCATCGTTGGGGATATCGAGGACCTTCGAAATCTGATCAAAATGCACGCGTGTCGAAATCATAAGAGTATCGGTCACGAGAGGCTTTGTGGCAAGCACCGGACTGATATTATGATACGGGTAATAATTCATCACATAGTTTGCGGCGATAAACATCGGCACATAGCCACGCGTCTCCTCGGGGAGGAAGTTATATATGGACCAGAAATCATGGCTTTTCGGATCACCGCCGGCGCGGCGTATAGCCTTATTCACTGTGCCGGGACCGCAGTTGTAGGCGGCGATGGCAAGCGACCAGTCTCCATAAGTGGAATGCAGAGTCTTAAGATATGCGGCAGCCTTTTGCGAAGATACGTATGGGTCGCGGCGCTCATCGACGAGCGATGAGACCTCCATGTCAAGACCTTTGCCGGTGGCAAGCATGAATTGCCACAGACCTGCAGCTCCATGCTTGGATACTGCATTAGGATTCAGACCGGATTCTATAACCGGCAGATATTTCAATTCCAAAGGAAGTCCCTGCTCCTCGAGTGCCTGCTCAAAAATGGGCATGTAATAATGGCTGAGTCCGAGAAGTGCCGCTACCTGAGCTCGCCCTTTCACAAGATACCGGTCGATATAACTGCGCACTATCTGATTATATGGCAACTCGATTACGGTATTTAATTTGGCGAGACGTTCGCGAACTGTGGCATCCGAAGGGTTTGTATCACCCTGGCGGGCATAACGATCATCGGTCGCCGTGTAATTTTTCAGATACCAACCCTCGAGCATCTTACGCGTATCAAGCTCAAAACTTTCGGGATAAACTATATTGGAATCTATAATCGAGGTTTTGATATCATTTACATTAGCAGCTTTATCGGCAAGTGCAGAGACCGGCACTACCGACAGGAACAGCGCTGCGAGTATCTTATGGAGCGAAGATCGTATCATTGTTGTCAGGTTTAATCGAGTATTAATAATTAGAAAGTTAATGCCCAGTTCATGCCGATGGCCGGTTTGTGTCCCGGTCCGGGTTGCGGGAGTATGGTGGGAGCCCAGTCGACCGACAATTCCGGAGAGACATCGAAATGAGTGAGTTGAGCATCTACATAAGCATCGAGCATACAGAGCGCATAGAGACCCACCATGCCGATTATGCAGAGGTCGCGATACCTGCGGGCCTGGTCCTTGCGGGCCTTGAACACACGTTCGAGCCAGCTGCGGTCCAGGTCGCTCTCATTGACCGTGGGCGGGAAGAAATCAAGATATGATTTGGTTTGCGGGTCATTGTCGAGTAAATCGCGATAACCCTGCATATAATCCTGATATTGCGTGTTATTCCAGTTCACGGCATATCCGAGACCCATAAAGCCGCCTATGACTATCGGGAGTTTCCAGTAGCGTCGGTTATATATCTGACCCAGACCGGGGCAGAGCGCCGAGAGCCAGACCGCCCTAGAGGGGTCAGGGTTGAAGATTCGGCGGCCGGAGTCATCATAGCCATAATCATCGGCTTTGACTTCAGTGGGGGGCAAATCATCGACCGCCACTCCGATACCGACATTGAGATAGCGTGCGGAATCAGCCGGCAACTCCTGAGCGGAGACGCTCGCTATTCCGGCCAACAAGAGCACACACAGCAGCAAAGCCGTTCGCAATGGAGCTGCTTTGCCACCGGAATGATTGTTGACAATCAGGCTATCTATCATCATTCGAAGATGCTAAGTATTCTTTTAAGTTCCTCTTCGTTGCCGAATTTGATAGTCAGCGAGCCTTTACCTTGTGGATTACGAGATAACTTGAGTGGCACCTGCCATTTATTCGCAAGAGATTTCACGCGATCATCAAGTGGATCTGACTTCACGGGTTCCGGTCGGGGAGACTCCTCACCTTTGTTGGCCAACTGACGTGCGAGGCTTTCCACCGCGCGCACCGAGAGTCCCTCTTTAAGGATTTTCTTGTAGATTTTCAGCTGCATTTTTGGGTCAGCCACAGCCAAAATAGCGCGGGCGTGCCCCATGTCGATATTTCGGTCTCGCAACCCGAGCTGTATTTCTGCGGGCAATTTGAGCAGTCGCAGGTGATTAGCTATTGTAGCACGCTTTTTCCCAAGGCGCTCGGAGAGTCGTTCCTGGGTAAGGTCGTAAGTATCTATGAGTTTCTTGAAGCCGAGAGCCACCTCGATGGCATTGAGGTCTTCGCGCTGAATATTTTCAATCAGCGCCATCTCTGTCATTTCGGAGTCGGAGACGGTGCGCACGTATGCCGGCACGGTTCTGAGTCCGGCCCTATTGGCGGCACGCCAACGGCGTTCACCGGCGATTATCTGATATTTTCCACCCTCGATGGCGCGGAGCGTAAGTGGCTGCACGATGCCAAGTTCACGAATAGAGGCTGCGAGTTCCTCAAGGCTTTCCTCGGTAAAAGTGCGTCGTGGTTGGTCGGGATTCGGCACAATTCTAACCACATCTATTTCGGAGATGGCCGACCCGCCGCCGGTCTGCACCTCGCCCATGCTTATCAGCGAATCAAGCCCGCGACCTAATGCATTCCTCTTTGGTGTCATTTCTTCTTCTTGTTACGTTGACGCAACTCCTTGGCAAGCTGCATATATGCGATTGCTCCGCGTGAATCGGGATCATAGAGAATCACCGGCAGACCATGACTGGGAGACTCCGAAAGTTTAATATTGCGTGGTATTACGGTGGTGAACACCATATCACCGAAATGTCCCTTGAGCTCTTCGAAAATCTGATTTGCAAGGCGCAGACGCGCATCATACATAGTGAGCAGGAAGCCCTCGATTTCAAGTTCGGGGCGGAGTCTTCCCTTGATAATTCTGATAGTGTTGAGCAACTGGGCGATACCCTCAAGTGCGAAATATTCGGCTTGCACAGGGATAAGAACCGAGTCAGCGGCAGTCAGGGCATTGACTGTAATTATACCGAGCGAAGGGCTGCAATCGATCAGGATATAGTCGTAATCATCTTTGACAGGTTCCAAAACGCGCTGCAGGATTCTCTCGCGTTCGGCACGCGACATCAACTCAACTTCGGCACCCACCAGGTCTATGCGCGAGGGTATGATGTCGAGGCCTTTTACTTGCGTGTGCATGATGGCATCGCGCGCAGATACTCCCTCAATCAAGCACTCGTAGATACCGGCATTTTCCTCTCCCGGCTCCACGCCTATACCTGATGTGGCATTTGCCTGAGGATCAGCATCTACCAAAAGAACTTTGCGCTTATCTTTGGCCAGACATGCACCCAGATTGAATGATGTGGTGGTCTTTCCGACACCACCCTTCTGGTTGGCTATGGCTATGATTTTTCCCATGTCTGCAAATTTACTAAAAAATCTGCATCTTGCCACTATTCAAATCCATTTAAGATTTCTTAAAGAATCAAATACTATGACATATAGAGAACTTCAAAAACAGAGTCGGTGCGCCTTATTAGGGCGCACCGACTCTATTTTCATTATTTTTCTATTATTTCAGCTTTTCCGTGGCGGTGAGTATGCGGGTCATTGCCTCGCGGATATTATCATCGCTTGTGGCATAAGAAAGTCTGATGAAGCCGTCGGCACAAAATGCTTTGCCGTCTACACAGGCCACATGTGCCTCTTCAAGCAGATACATCACATAGTCTCCGCTACTCTCTATCTTCCTATCTCCGAAGCTCTTGCCAATCACACCGCGCACATCGGGGAAAAGATAGAACGCTCCGTCGGGGCGGTTTACCTTCCAACCGGGCACCTTTTCGGCCATATCACATATCAGGTCTCTGCGGCGCTCAAATGCCTTACGCATATCCTCCACACATTGCTGGGAACCGAGATATGCCGCTTCGGCAGCTTTCTGTGCGATTGATGAGGCTCCCGAAGTGTACTGACCCTGAAGCTTAACCACCGCTTTAGCAATATCGAGAGGTCCGGCCATGTATCCGATGCGCCAGCCTGTCATAGCGTATGCCTTGGACACACCATTGACTATCACGGTGCGGTCTTTCATACCCTCACATGCCGCAATACTGCTCACACCGCCTATATAATTGATATGCTCATATATCTCATCGGCAAGTATTATTACCTGCTCATGGCCACGCAGTACTGCAGCGAGAGCTTCGAGTTCCGCCTGACTATACACCGACCCTGTAGGATTACATGGAGAATTGAGCATCAGCACCTTGGATTTAGGAGTGATGGCCGCTTCAAGTTGCTCGGGTGTTATTTTGAAATTATTATCAGCGGAAGCCTCAATCAGCACCGGAGTCCCCTCGGCGAGTTTAGCCATTTCTACGTATGATACCCATGCCGGAACCGGAATCAGGACTTCATCACCGGGATTAATCATGGCCAGAAGCATATTGGCCAGTTCCTGTTTGGCACCATTACCTACCACCACCTGAGCAGGAGTGTAGTCAAGTCCATTTTCAGATTTAAGTTTCCCGCAGACA
The DNA here is from genome assembly GCA_947175145.1 of uncultured Muribaculaceae bacterium. Classification (GTDB taxonomy): domain Bacteria; phylum Bacteroidota; class Bacteroidia; order Bacteroidales; family Muribaculaceae; genus Lepagella. Next base: position 13,297 of record CAMWLY010000014.1, read on the forward strand.
GCTTTGCGCAGTGACTCATAACCGGCCACAGCTGTATAGCGCGAATAATTCTCATCAATAGCACGCTTTGCCGCCGCCTTGATATGGTCGGGGGTATTGAAATCGGGTTCACCTGCCGACATGCCGATAACATCGACACCGGCAGCACGAAGTTCATTTGTCTTCTGCAGCATCGCCAGTGTGGCCGACACCGCCAGATTCTCTACTCTCTGCGAAATCTGATTCATAGCAAATTGATATTTAACTCCCCGCGAATAATATAACGCCCGGGGTTGGCTATCGGCAAATATAATTATTTAAATTATCAATTCATAATTCTGAAGCGGAATTACCGGTGACCAGTGGCACCACAAGGGTGATTGTAGTGTTGGGGTCAAGTCGGTGCCCTCCGTCGAAATCATGATAATCACGGTAATATTTGAGATACTCGGGTTTTCCGTTGACTATATCATCGTTTTTGCCGAAAAGAGCGGTAACTTGTTCGATGGAATCGGGATTTTTGCCGATGATTCCGAACTTTTCAGAAAATTGTTTTTCCTCTAATTTTTCATATTTCCGCACCAATTTATCGGTGACTTCAAAGTCCTTGAGACCATCTACACGCGGATTATGAAATTCGAGTCTTTGCCCGATTTTCTCACGCAGATGCACCGAAGGGTGAAAAGAGGGATTGATAAGAATTCTTCGGAACCCGCGAAATAACTGAGCGAACATGCCCCCCATAGAGGTGCCTACTATTACCGCATCGGGGCGCAGTGTCCGCGCCAACTTCTGAAGCTCTGTGATTGCAACCTCGGGTTGCACCGGAATATCGGGAGAAATCACCTCATGTTTGGGGAGTGTGCGCCGCAGTCGCTGTGCGGTAGTGGACTGGCCTGACGACTGCATGCCGTGAAGATATACTACTTGCCGCTTTTTATTTTCCATAGATATAATCTGTCGCTCGGACGAACTTTCGCCGGAACCGGCATGGAGAATAGTTGACCCTTGACCACGCTCTCCACAGGTTTGAGGTCAAATCTCAGTTCTTCGATTTTCATAATAATTGCGCCGGTGGTCGGTCCGGAAATCACGATTTCATCGCCGATTTTGAGCTCTCCCGCCTCCATTAGGAATTCACCGACACCTATCTTTGAGAAGTGTCTTATACACTTGGCCGCATATTGTTTCACGCGCGTAGCGGAAGATCCATATTTAGCGCTCCACTCACCGAGACGCTGACCGAGATAATAGCCGTTCCAGAAGCCGCGATTGAAAACTTTAGAAAGACGTTCGTCCCAATTTTTCACGAGTTCATCGGAGAATTTGCCATCACAAAGAGCCTGCAGAGCCTCCGAATAGCAGCTCACGGTTTCATATACATATTCGGCTCCGCGGGCGCGCCCTTCGATTTTGAATACTCTCACACCGGCATCGACCATCTTGTTGAGGAAATGAATAGTCTTCAAATCCTTGGGCGACATCAGATATTGATTATCTACATCTATCTGCTCGCCGGTTTCTTTATCAGTTACTGTGTAGGCTCTGCGGCATATCTGATTGCATGCACCGCGGTTTGCCGATGAATTCATCTCATGCAGACTCAGGTAGCACTTGCCGCTTACAGCCATGCAGAGCGCACCGTGGCAGAACATCTCAAGGCGAATCGGTTTGCCGCCCGGACCGGTGATTCCTGATTCTTCAATCTGTCGGTGTATTTCAGCCACCTGCTCCATATTCAGCTCGCGGGCAAGCACCATCACATCAGCCCACTGTGAATAGAATTTCACGGCCTCAAAATTAGTGACATTGACCTGAGTCGAGATATGCACCTCCTGTCCTATGGAGCGGGCATACAGGATTGCTGCCATATCTGAAGCGATAATCGCTGAAATGCCTGCCTGCCTGGCGCGGTCTATGATGACACGCATCAGCTGCATATCGGAGTCATAGATTACGGTATTTACCGTGAGATATGTTTTCACCCCCCTGGCGGAACACCATTCGGCGATTTCGGCCATATCATCAGCTGTGAAATTGGCGCTTGAGCGCGACCTCATATTCAGGCCTTCGATTCCGAAATATACGGCATTGGCACCGGCTTCAACTGCCGCTGCCAATGATTCGCGACTCCCCACAGGAGCCATTATTTCGAAGTCACTTCTTTTATATTTATTCATTTACTTGCTATATAATAAGTTACAGCTCCCATTGTCAATGATTTCCACGATGCGTCTTTCAGGCCTGCACGCTTCATAATCGCGGTCAGATCATCGCGTTGCGGCGCTGCAGCTATACTTTCAGGCAGATAGGTATATGCTCTGGAATCACCCGACACCATTCGACCGACCATCGGAATCATATTGCGGGAATATAATCTGTAACCGAACTTCAGAAACTTATTTTCAGGCTCTGACAATTCGATTATGCATAGTGTCCCCCCCGGTTTAAGAACTCTTGCTATCTCTTTCAATCCCTGCTCAAGCTTTTCAAAATTGCGCACACCATAGGCGACCGTCACCAAATCGAAAGAATTGTCATCAAATGAGAGCGCTAACGAATCTCCCTGTTGAAAACTTACATGTTTTCGGGTTGACTCGGAGGCTTGCGAGAGTTTGCGCGATGCCACTTCGAGCATACCGGTTGAAATATCCACACCGATGACCTGAGCATCGGGAGCCATTTTATTGAGTTCGAAAACCACATCACCGGTGCCGGTGGCTATGTCGAGAATCCTGTCGGGTGCGGAGTCACCATGTGCTGCAAATGCAGCGCGGAGGGCTTTGCTTCGCCATATGTTATGCAACCCGAAAGTCATCGCGGTATTCATCAAGTCGTAGGCAGGAGCGATCGAATCAAACATCTGCTCGACCTGCTCACCCTTATGCCGATCATGATCATAAGGAGTTATCAGTTCCGCACCTTCTCCCGGGGATTTTGTAGTGGTATTCTGAGTGGGTGCCATGAAGCGGACTTATAGTTTTTTGGAGTATGATCTGCGGCGGCGGTGCTGACGAGGATTAAAGACCTCCCACTGGTTCTGCACCTTGCTATTGGTTTCCATCTCCGGATTCGTTTCGGCATATTTGTAGCCGTTGGCGATATAATATGGCAACAAATCCTGAAAGAGAAGGGCATTGACACCTTTACCCTGATAATCCGGGTGAACAGCTATAAGGAGAAGATCCACGCGGTCATTTTTACCTTTGAGACCTTTGAGCAGATGATACCAGCCAAATGGGAAAAACGATCCTTTTGATTTCTGGAGAGCCCTGCTCATCGAGGGCATTGAGATGCCGACCGAAACCAGACGATCATTACGATCCACTACCAGAGTCAGCAGGTCAAGATTAAGCAGATTCAGATATTGGTCTATATAATATTCAATCTGACGCTCCGACAACTCGGCATACTGATACAAATCCTTGTAAGCCTCATTGATAAGATGGAACAGCGCATGACCATATTCCCGCTTCACACGCTTGCGACTCTTATATTTTAAGACACGCAGATCATATTTTTTCTTCACCAGCTCGGCCACGCGGTTGAATCTGTCGGGAATCGCCTTGGGGACTTCGAGCAGGAATTCTATCCAATCTGATTCTTTTTTATATCCGAGTCTCTCTATATGCTGAGGATAATAGGGATAATTGTATATTGTAGCCATAGTGGAAAGCTCTTCGTAACCCTCCACAAGCATACCCTCATTATCGAGATCGGTGAAACCGAGCGGACCTATTATCTTGCTCATGCCTCGGCCTCGCGCCCACTCCTCGACAGCCGCAAAAAGTGCCGATGAAACCTCATGATCGTCGATGAAATCGACAAATCCGAATCGGGCATTGCGCTCTTTATTCTTATCGTTGAGCTTATGATTTATTATACCGATAATCCTTCCTACCGGTTTACCATTCCGATACGCCATAAATATCGCCTCTTCACAAAAGTCGAAAGCGGGATTCTGCTTGGGAGATAAAGTCTGGACATCATCTATTATCAACGGCGGCACATACCAGGGATTTCCGTCATAGAGTTCTATCTGGAATTTTGTAAAGGCTTTCAGGTTGCGCTGTGTAGGTTCGATTCTGCGGATTTCAACCATAATAGGATTCGGATTGGGATTTAATTAAGAGCGTGTCAACCAGAACAATATCATAACCAGCACAATAATAAACGCGATTATGAGGTAATACATCTGTGCGGAACTGCGGCGCTCAACAGCGAGTTGCACATCGGCTATTGTTCTGAAACTGCGCTCATTATCCTCGCATTTCTGTGCGATGCGTCTCAGACGCGGGAGCGATGTGGGAAGATGGTCGAGCACTTCATGAAGCACCCGGCCATAGGCTCTGATATCAGCCATGGAATCCTGACGGCTCAATCGGTCCTGCCGGTCATAACCGACATTGATAAGCTTCAGATTCTCATTATATTCTGTAAATATGATAGTATCCGGAGTTATCGGATCGTGCGCTATGTGATTCTCCTGAATATACTCCATGGCATCGAGAAGCTGAGTCTGCAGGCGATGCACAATCTTGGGTGTCAACCTCTTCTCATCAATCAATCTTCTGAGAGAATACCCATAGACATCATCGGTGATAATGGCTTTTCCGATACCGGGCACTTCCTCAAAATCATTGACCATCACGATATTCGGGTGAGCAAGATTATATCGGGTATCAAATTCCTGCTCAAGCATCTGCCGATACTTGGGATCATTCTGCAGCTCGGGCTTGAGCACTTTGAGCATCACCCACTTGCCATGTTTTCGCACTGTGTAGACATCATAATCCTTTTCTGCCCATTCGGGTAGCAGAGTGAGGTCAGACCACTTTCCGGTCGGGTCATTGATCGGAATTTTCTTTTCCTCTTTACTTACGTAGGCCTTACTTTGGTCCATAGTTAGGTAGGTGATGATGATTTGATTTATCAATAGCTGAATTCAGGAAGTCTCAATTTATAATATCGAAGTCGGTATATTTGCGCAGGCATTCGGGGATAATGATACCCTCGGGAGTCTGATTATTTTCGAGCAGTGCGGCAACGATTCGCGGCAGTGCCAACGCGGAGCCATTGAGCGTGTGGCAAAGATGAATCTTCTTGTCTGCACCGCGATAACGGCATTTGAGGCGGTTTGCCTGATAAGTTTCAAAATTAGACACGGAGGAAACCTCAAGCCAGCGTTCCTGTGCAGCCGACCAGACCTCGAAGTCAAATGTTATGGCGGAAGTGAAGCTCATATCGCCTCCACACAGACGGAGTATATGCCAGGGTAAGCCGAGTTTTTCAAGCAGACCCTGCACATGATCTTTCATCTCTTCAAGTGCAGCGTATGAATTTTCCGGCTTCTCAATTCTTACAATCTCCACCTTATCAAACTGATGGAGTCGGTTAAGTCCGCGCACATCCTTGCCGTAACTTCCGGCCTCTCTGCGCCAGCAGGGCGAATAGGCACAATTTTTCTTCGGGAGTTCAGCCTCGGGAATGATCACATCGCGATACATATTTGTGACCGGCACCTCGGCTGTAGGAATAAGGTAAAGATTATCAGCGCAGACATGATACATCTGGCCCTCCTTGTCAGGCAATTGACCTGTGCCATAACCGGAGGCTTCATTGACCACAAACGGGGGTTCCACTTCAGTATAACCGGCAGCCCAGCCCTCATCGAGGAAGAACTGAATAAGCGCACGCTGCAAGCGGGCACCGCGACCCACATAAAAGGGGAAACCGGCACCGGTAACCTTGACACCCAGTTCAAAATCAATCAGATTGTATTTCTTGGCCAATTCCCAGTGCGGCAGAGCGTCGGCACCGAGCTGCGGCATTATGCCACCGGTCTTTTCGACCACATTGTCTTCAGCCGAACGCCCCTCGGGCACAGCGGCACAAGGCATATTAGGCACAGTGAGCAGAAGGTTGCGCATATCTGTCTCACACTTGGCCAGATTCTCCTGCAAGTTCTTGGTGCCCTCTTTAATTTCGGCCACCTTAGCCTTGACAGCCTCTGCTTCTTCACGCTTACCCTCCTTCATAAGGGCACCGATAGATGCAGCTAACTTTTTGAGTTCGGAAGCATCGGAATCGGTCTTCTGCTGAAGTTTGCGACGCTCAGCGTCTATTTCCAGAATTTTATTTATGACTTCTTTGCCGTCGAAACCTTTCACGGCCAGTCGGTCGATCACAAACTGCGGGTCGGCCTTGATAGTCTGAAGTGTCAGCATGACTTGATATGCGGTTCTTTATATTTTATTGGAAATGCGATTACTGGTTAAGCAAATTCTTCACAGCTTCGGAAATGGCACGACCCTCGGCGCGGCCGGCAAGGCGTTTTGAGGCAACTCCCATCACTTTGCCCATGTCGCGCGGACCGACAGCTCCGACTTCCGCAATTATTGCCTTAAGCTCGGTGGCAAGCTCATCAGCGCTCAGCTGCTTGGGAAGATACTCCTCAAGCACTGCGGCTTCGGCCAATTCATTGTCGGCAAGCTCTTTGCGATTATTCTCCTCATAAATTCTTGCACTCTCCTTGCGCTGCTTTACCATCTTCACGATGATTTTCATGGCGTTATCGTCAGAGAGTTCGCCATTAGCACCTTTTGCGGTCTTGGCTTCAAGAAATTCCTTTTTTGCGCCGCGCAATGCTTCGAGACGCACTTTGTCACGAGCGAGCATCGCTTTCTTTATATCCTCGCTTACCTGATCAAAGAGATTCATATCTTTATCTATATCTTTTTTGTGCGCCGGCCTTAGCGACGCTCTATATTAATAACTTGCAAAATTACGATTTTTTTCCACATATCTTACATATTGATGATATTTTCTCACACTCACCATATCAAATTCAGCTCGGAAACACCGGCTGACCGGGATTAAATTTTGTTAACATTCGTTTGTAGTTTAGTGCGACAAATTTGCAGTGCGCCCCGATACTTTTGCACCCATATTGATTCAGATTCGGGGGTGAGGAGCCGGTACATTATAATCTACACAGGCCGCCCCATTACAACCACGAGAGTAAATAATGAAGAAACCAGGTAACACATCAGACTTTATCGAGCAGCGAGACAAGGAATTGTATGCAGCTTTTTTAGAAGCACTTAAGAATCCTGAATGCAAGTCACTGGCCGAGATGCACGAATTGGCGGCCAACACACCGTGCAGCCGGTTCTGGGTCAGTGAGCAGCGGGCGGCGCTCGTTGTCTCGGAGATTTACCGCTTCGGGGCTGATAAGGCTCTCGCCGATGCATTTCCGCAGCGCAAACGCATGTATCTCGAGATTTTCAGGCGCGTTGTGCAATTGCGTTCTCAAAAATCGGAGCTATGCCTGCTCCATGCTGTGGCCGAAGTTATCGAACAGCCGGCACCCGAATTTTATCTCACTCCCCTGTCATCGAAAATCACGATTTATAAAATTGCCCGACGCCGACGCCTTGCGCGGAAACTTCAGGCCAAGCGCAACTCAAACACTCAGGAATAATGGCACCGGAAATAACTATTGATGAGATACTGACTGAGAACAACCGACGAAAATCAGTTGCCGGCTCTGATTTTGACCCTATCTCCGGCAAAAGAAGTCCCGGTAAAAGGTTTCTATTTAAAGTCGAAGGGTTGCCTGAAGCTTGGCTCCCCGAGTCGATGCGCACATCGGCAGATATTGCAGGACTTATTCAGGCCGGAAGTGTGAGGAAATGGCTCTTGAAGCAACATAAACATGTAACTATGCGCATGGAGCAGCAACTTCGTGAACGCATAGATCGCGCGCGTCTCGCTCATGACTTTGCTTATTGGGCGGCCACCCGGGCATATATCAAAAACAAACGAGGTGGCGAGGATATGCTCTTCCGGCTCAACAGACCTCAACGAAAGCTTGTGGAGAAACTGGAGGAATTGCGTAGCGCCGGCAAACCTATACGCCTGATTCTGCTCAAGGCGCGCCAGTGGGGTGGTTCCACTTGCGTGCAGCTATATATGGCATGGCTTCAACTCACAGCGCGCTGCGGCCTCAACTCTCTGATAGTGGCGCACCAGGGAGTGGCGAGCGATGAGATTAAAGATATGTATGACCGCATGATAAATCAATATCCTCTTGAACTTCTGCATGAGCCGGGAGAAAAATACTCCCCCACAGAGAAGAGGGTGGAATGGGTCGGAAAAACACGCAGTCTTTTCCGGGTCTCAACCCGCAATTGCAAAGTGAAGGTCGGCACGGCAGAAAGACCTGATTCCGCGCGCGGTGGCGATTACAGTCTTGTGCACTGTTCGGAAGTAGGCCTCTGGCTCAAGACCCTGGGCAAGACTCCTGAGCAGATAGTGAGGTCCGCCTGTTCGGGGGTACTTCTTGAGCCTATGACCATGATTGTCTATGAATCCACCGCCAATGGCACTGGCAATTTCTTTCATCGCGAATATGAAGCGGCCAAACGCGGTGAGTCGCAATTTGAGACTCTGTTTGTAAGCTGGTATGAAATCGAGCAATACAGTATGGCGCTGAGCGATGCGCAGAGGGCTTCATTGGCAGCGGAACTTATCTCCGGCCGTTATGAAGAAGGGAGCGTGAATGATCGCCGTCAGCCCGGTTCCTACCTGTGGTGGTTATGGGAGCGGGGAGCGACCCTTGAGGCAATAGCATGGTATATTGGAGAGAGGTCAAAATATAGCGAACATGCCCTCATGGCTTCCGAATATCCGAGTGATGATGTTGAAGCATTCGTTCACTCGGGAGCGCGTGTGTTTGATCGCTATAAGGTTGAGGCTCTGCGAGCCGGGTGTATTACCGCGCGATGGCATGGTGAAATAGGCACTCCCGGATTCACCGATGCCTGCTCAGCCGGCATATCGGATAATCAGAGGGGGAAGCTGCTACGCACCGCTCGTTTCACTGCAACAGAGTCCGGAGCCTGGCAAATCTGGGAGAAGCCTGATATACACGCTGATTTTACGATCTCCGACCGCTATGTGGTGGTAGTTGATGTGGGAGGGCGCAGCATCAAGGCGGACTGGTCGGTGATTGTAGTGTTTGACCGCATGCCGATGTCGCGAGGAGAAGGGCCGGTGGTTGTGGCTCAATGGCGCGGTCATACAGATTTCGACCTTCTGGCATGGCGCTCGGCTCTGGCCGCATCCTATTATGACAATGCCCTTCTTGTTATCGAGAGCAATACTCTGGAGACCCGCGATCCTGACCGCGACACAGATGGAGACCAATCAGGTTTTCTGCTCAATCGCCTGCGCGACGTTTATCCGAATCTTTATGCACGCCGCCAAAGCGAGGAGGAGGTATGCCGCGGTGCTCCGCGACGCTATGGTTTCCACACTAATGTGGCCACAAAGCCGATGATAATAGCGACACTGGTCAAAGTAATTCGCGAAGGACTTTACACCGAACGAGATGCGGCCTGTTTGGACGAGTACCTGCAATATGAGCGGAGACAGAATGGATCGTATGGAGCAATTGCAGGCTGCCATGATGATTTACTTATGACTCGCGCCATTGGATTGCATATCTGCCTTCACGAGATGGAACCACCCCGACGCATAGCCACAATCAGCAGTCAGCTCTCTGCCACAAACCGCAGACCTCCGGCCTACTCCATATGGTAAGTTTAGGTTTTAGGTTTTAGACCTTAGGCTTTAGAGCTTAAGTTTTAGAGTTGGGAAAATAAAATTAGGGCTCGAATCCAATGGATTCAAGCCCAATTTACTGTGACTTTCGTCTTGCTGTAATGCTATGCTTATTTTGCAGAGTCAGCTACGGGAGCAGCCTCAACAGTCTCAGCAACAGCAGCAACTGTCTCGTTAGAGTCAGCAGCAACAACTGCAGTCTCTTCAACTACAACTGAATCAGAATCAGCTACTTCAGCAGCCTTCTTGCCACCGCAAGATACGAGAGCTACGCTGCAAAGAACAGCAAGCGAGAAAAATACTTTCTTCATCTCTTTAAAAATTTAATAATAAAACAATGTATTTGCTGTCAAAAACGATGCAAAGGTAATATAAATTTTGAAACCAAAACAAAATCGGAGAATATTTTTTCGTGAAATTAGGGGAATTTAGTCCGTTTTAACATTTTTAAGTTAAAATCAAACCAAATTCCCCTATTATTTAAGTATTCATTCAGATACTATTTCGGATTTATTTTACCATCAATTTGGCGGCTTTCGCACCCATCTTCACCAGATAGATACCCGGCTCTACGGTGATTGAGCCATCGATGCCATCGACACAACCTGCGATTCTGCCGTCAAGAGTAAAGACTGTAGCCACGCCTGTGTATCCTACCACGCGGATTCCACCATCTACCGCATACGCGAAAGCAGATTCTGTGCCTTCGTTCTCTATATCCTCGACACCGCTGATCTGCTTGGTTGTAACTACAGCGAAGCAGTTGGCAGGCACTGTGATAGTCTTGGCAGCTGCATCGAATGTTGCGTCGCAGTCATGGCTCTGGAGTGCGATATGATAAGTTGAATTATCATCTTTCAGGAAGTTGGCCTTTACGGTTATAGGTTTATCCACATTGGGATTGACCGCAAGATAAAGTTCCTTGTCACCACTTGTGGCTGATGCTGTGCGTCCGGAAGCCCATCCGGCAAAATTCATTGTGTAATTGCTGTTCTCGGCAAAAAGCTCCTTATGCTGCAGACGAATGCCGATAAGACCGCAATAAGATTTATAGAGGGCGTAGCGATCCGGATTTGACAGTGCGTTCCAGTCTACTTTCTTAGGACCGGTCAGGTTATTGCCATCGCTTGACTTGGAGTTTTGCGAATCGCCAAGCTCTCCAAACATCCAGATCATGTGTGAACCCGGGGCGAGAATAAGCTGAGCGGCAGCTCCGCCGAGGCGCTGCATGCGAGTGTGCTCATTATCTTTAACACCGGCCACACCCCACTGAATCTGCTTGTAACCGAGGCGGTATTCATCATGGCTCTCAAGATATGCCACAGTTGAACCGACGGTGCGGCCATCTCTCAAGGCCCATACGCGGCTTGTGTTGGAGTTGGAGCTGTAACCCATCGCGAACTGACAACCGGCGTCATTTACATTGGCCCAGTTAAGCTCGCCATCGGCTGCCATTTCATTCTCCTCTTTGGAGCCTGCCAGATTCTCGTTGATGAAATATGCGTTGGGGTTAACCTTGCGCATTGCATCATGGATACGCTTCATATTGGCAACTCGCGATGCATTGTAGGCACCGGTAGCGCTGCTTGAGCTGTTGGCGTAAGAATCATTGTCACCAAGACCTTTAACCAGGTCAAAGCGGAAACCGTCGACTCTATACTCGCTGAGCCAGAACTGCACGCAATCGTCCCACTGCTTCTTAACCAGAGGATAACCCTGATTCCAGTCATTGAGCACGCTGAATGCGTGAGGAGCCGATGCATTTACGAAGGGATTTTCTCCGGTCTTATACATCTTATACCATGGGTGCTGCCAATCGCACTGGTTGAACACGATATCGAGAACCACAGCGATGCCGGCCTCATGGCACTTGTCGATCAGCTCTTTATAATCCTGCGGAGTACCGTAAGCCTTATCGGCTGCGAAATAGAAGTTGGGATTGTAACCCCAGGAGTTGTTGCCATTGAATTCATTGATGGGAAGAAGCTCTATCACATTCACGCCGAGCTGCTTGAGATAGGGAAGTTTCTCGATCGCCTGACGCACTGTGCCATTACCCTTGGCCATGCCTTCTGTGCCTGTAAAGTCGCGCAGAAGCAACTCATAAACCACCAGATCATCTTTTGCGGCACCTACAAACTCGCCGCTCTTCCATTCGTAATCGAGAAGATTGTCGGAATACCATGCGATCACAGGGTTGTTTCTAACCAACTCTGCGGGATAAGCAGGCATATTGGGATATACTTCTTCAGAAATATATTTATCGTTCTGGGGGTCGAGCACCAGGCGTGCGTAGGGGTCACCTACTGCAGTAGTTCCATCAACCACATAGTGATAACCGAACTCTGTGCCGGTCACACTTTCGGGGAGAGTAATCGTGAAATAGCGGAAAGTTGCGCCATCCATGGTTCCATCGATATAATCCATCACCAGATCATTGGTGGGAGCATAATCATTCCAGGAACCGAGCAGCATCACACCGTATTTCTCAGGAGCGGCCAGACAGAAAGTATAAGTCTTATCTGCATTTTTGGTCACACCCATCGGGGGAACGGTAGTGAGATTTGACTTTTTGGAATCGCGGGCATAAACCATCAGGATTTGCTGCGACAATACCTTTTTACCTTTGGTAGCGACTGCCACAACTCTATAGTCACCCTCTTTCTCAAAAGTATATGTAGTCTGGAGTTGGGTTGCATCCTGAGCCATCTCGACCAGAGAGTCGTCAATAAGAATCTTGATTTCCGCAGGCTGAGTAGTAGTGGCGGTGAATTTAATCTTATTAGTGGAGGCGCCTATTATGGTGCTTGCGCGGCTCTGGCGAAACGCGAGCTGGAAACCGGCATCAAGCACATCGACAAAAATATCCGAGCCACCCTCTTCGAGAGCGGTTTGTGTGCCATTGCCATTGCGGAAGCGGAAGCAAAGCTGTTTGATGGTCTTGTCGGCGGGCACTCCATAGAAATCATAGAGGTCACCGATCTCAAGTTTCCACAAATCCTCGCTGACATACTGCATACGATATTTTTCATCGTTGCTATCCCAAGCGGGTGCATACTGCCACTCGGAAATATTTCCTGCAGCATCGGCCACATTTACACCGGTATATGCATAAATAGGTTCTGTGGCGGGAGCACCGAGCAACCCGCGGTTACCCCGGTCTGAATGAAAATAGATGACTACGTTTTCAGAATCCTCCTGCAGCGGAGATGGTTCTGTTGTCACGACCTGTGCGCGCACTGCCGGCAGGCAGAGCATCAGGGCCATGAGAATAAGTAAATGAGTTTTTCGCATGTTGATAATTATTGTTATTAGGTTCGTTTAGGCTTTAGACTTTAGGGTTTAGGGTTTAGGCTTTAGGCTTTAGGCTTTAGGGTTTAGGGTTTAGGGTTTAGGGTTTCTCCAGAAATTCAAATTACTCTAACACCTAACATCTAACGACACCTAACACCTATTCCTCATCTGATGGCGGAATATATGTTTCGCGTTTCAGGTCGAGATATTCCTCCCAGTCCGGATCGGACTGAGCTTCTATTTTAAAAGGCACTGTCTCTTCGATATCCTCGAGGGCACGGTTGAATATCTTATTGAAGATATGGAGGCTTGTGGTATAAAACAGCCAGTCTCTTGAACCTTCGCCGGTCTGAATAGCCACCATAAGTGCCGCAGTATCCTTGTCGAAAGTCTCCTGCAGTGCGTCTTGCACGCGACCCATCAGTTCGGCGTCTATTTTATCCGGGAAACCGTCGGGCAGGCTGTTATAATCCCACCCCACTCTAATCAGAAATTTATATTTCCCGGACTCCCTCTGCTTATCGAGATTGTCGCGCCCGGTAACTATAAGCGTTTTTCCGGTACTACCCTCCATCGGCGTAGTCCACCATCTGTTTTTATCCATTATGGCGTCCCTCTTTGAGAAGTTCTATTTCGATTACCGGAGTTTCAAAATATGCACCCGGTCTGAAACAATGCACTTTATAAAATTTGGTCAGATCAAGTTTGCGCGAGGCGCTGAGCGGCATTTTTACCCGAAATGGTTTATCCTTCTTGTGCGCAATCGCCTGAAACACCACTCTTTCGAGAGTCTGCACGCTTTGTTGCGAATATGCGCCAAGCTCTACCACCTCGTTTGGAGCTGCCTGACCTGATGCGGCTACAACCCAACCTGCATCCACGCGACGCAGCAATTGGAAATCGAGAAAATAATTGGAATCATTTACCAGAAGCGCAGCGATTTGGGTATTTGAGAGTTGCTTGATATTTTTGGGTTCAAAAGCGAGCACCACCGTCATGTCGTCGCCATATTCAGTTTCCTCTATCGGAAATTCCTCCTCTTCGGGCAATATCGACGATACTGCGGTCTCAGTTACCTCGGCCGGCAGCTGAGGTTCAGGTTTATTTCGCTTGGAAGTGCGGCCGGTATCGTAGGCTTGCTGGTCGAACATCTTCTGACCCGGAGTCTGCGACACATGTCCGACCGGAAGCACGACCACAAGATCCGACACCAGAAAGGGGGTCTCGAATCCATCATCGTCTACATATGCGGTTTTACCCTCCACGCGGAGCACCTTACCGCCTCCAACTGCATTGAGGTATCTAACTGTATCTCCGGGCTTTATCATAATTTTTTCTCTTGTATACTATCGCCCTCAGCATCGGGGCGATTTTCGTAGGCGTCTACTATCCTCTGCACAAGCGGGTGACGCACTATATCTTTTTTCTCATATTCGATTACTCCGATACCCTTTACATAGCGCAAGATACGAAGTGCGCTGAGCAGACCGGAGCGTGTGGTGCGGGGCAGGTCTATCTGAGTGACATCACCGGTCACTATCATCTTGGAGTTCATGCCCAGACGGGTGAGAAACATCTTCATCTGCTGAGTCGTGGTATTCTGCGCTTCATCAAGAATTATCACGGCATCATTGAGTGTGCGGCCGCGCATAAAAGCGAGCGGAGCAATCTGTATTGTTCCCGCCTCCATATATTCCTTGAGTTTGAGTGGCGGCAGCATATCTTCAAGTGCATCATAGAGCGGCTGAAGATACGGATCGATTTTATCTTTCATATCACCCGGCAGAAAACCGAGTTTTTCGCCGGCCTCAACAGCCGGACGCGACAATATCAGTTTGCGGATCTCCTTGTTTTTAAGAGCTCTCACAGCCAGTGCTATGGCGATATATGTTTTTCCGGTACCGGCCGGTCCGAGTGCGAAAGTCAGGTCATTGGTATCAAAAGACTTGACCATGCGCTCCTGATTGGCATTGCGCGCCGAAATCGGTTTGCCGGTTTGCCCATAAATTATCACTCCGGCAGCATCGCGTTTCGCGGGGGCCTGCCCGCGCACTATGTCGATGATTGCATCTTCATTGAGTGAATTATATTTTGATGCATAAGCCTCAAGTTCCTTGATTCTGCGCTCGAACTCCGCAGTTTCGGATTCCTCTCCGATAACCTTGACCACATTGCCGCGAGCAGCCACCCGCAATTTGGGGAATAAATTGCGTATCAGGGAGATATTGGCATTATTCTGACCGTAGAATGTCTGGGGGTCAATCCCATCGATTATTATGATTCTTTCTATCATCCTACTGAGTTTTCCAAGCTAATCTGCAATAATTTCTGTGCTTCGACCGCAAATTCCATCGGCAGCTTGTTCATAACCTCGCGTGCATAACCACCCACAATGAGGGCTACAGCCTCCTCGGCGGGGATTCCGCGCTGACGGCAGTAAAATAATTGCTCCTCATTGATTTTAGATGTAGTAGCCTCATGTTCGACTGTCGATGATTCGTTGCCGACTTCTATATAGGGGAATGTGTGTGCTCCGCAATCCGGACCCATAAGCAGCGAATCACACTGTGTGTGGTTGCGGCAACCGGTTGCATCGGGAGCCACCTTGACCAGACCGCGATATGAATTTTGTGAGAATCCCGCCGAGATACCCTTGCTGACTATTGTGGAGCGGGAATCACGACCTAAATGAATCATCTTTGTGCCGGTGTCGGCCTGCTGATAATTGTTGGTGAGGGCCACACTGTAGAATTCTCCTATCGATTCATCACCCTTGAGCACACAACTCGGGTATTTCCATGTGATCGCCGAACCGGTTTCGACCTGTGTCCAGGAGACTTTGGAGCGGTATCCGCGGCACAACGCCCGCTTGGTCACAAAGTTATAGACACCACCTTTACCCTCGCGATCACCGGCATACCAGTTCTGCACGGTGGAATATTTGACTTCGGCCCGCTCCTCGACCACAATCTCGACCACAGCGGCGTGCAGCTGATTTTCATCGCGCATCGGCGCTGTGCAGCCTTCAAGATAGCTCACATAGGCATCATCATCGGCCACAATCAGGGTTCTTTCAAACTGACCTGTACCCGAGGCATTGATGCGGAAATAGGTGCTTAATTCCATCGGACAGCGCACTCCCTTGGGAATATACACAAATGATCCGTCGGAAAAAACAGCGGCATTGAGTGCGGCATAAAAATTATCCCGATAACCCACCACCGAACCCAGATACTTACGCACCAAGTCCGGATACTCTTTCACAGCCTCGGAAATCGAGCAGAATATAACCCCCAACTCTGCAAGTTTCTCGCGATGTGTGGTCTTGACCGACACCGAATCAAGCACCGCATCTACAGCCACACCTGACAGACGCTTCTGCTCCTCGAGCGGAATACCGAGTTTTTCAAAAGTCTTGACCAGCTCCGGATCAACCTCGTCCATGCTGTTTTTCAGCGGTTTCTTTTTGGGCGCGGCATAATAGCTTATGGCCTGAAAGTCAATTGCAGGAATCTTAAGATGCGCCCATTCAGGCACTTTCAGGGTCTGCCAGTATCTGAAGGCCTTGAGCCGGTAATCGAGAAGCCACTCAGGCTCACCCTTAACCTTGGAGATAAAGCGAACTGTATCCTCATTGAGACCGGGAGGCAAAGTCTCGGTATCAATGTCGGAGGTAAATCCATATTTATATTCCGAATTGGTGGCTTCCGCTAATACATCGGGAGTAGCCGCCTCATTTTTCTCTTGCACGATGCTCTATTTGCTAATTTTTTAGTATTCTAACCCCCCTGCTTCTACTCCACAATTGCACTCTGCGAGCAGCCGGGGTGTCATCTATACTTAAATACGCAAATTTAAGCAAAAAGGTTGAGCTAATCAAGCATTATCCATAACAGGAGAGATCCGCAATCTTTTAAATACTATCGCAGCATAGATTGCCGCTGCGAGCAAGGCTATATTGAAGCTGTAATACACCCCGACACTCTCCCCTTCGAGCAATAAAGCACACACCCAAAGTGCCGGTATTCCAACTAAAATGTAACTGACCGAAGCGATACTGAGCAGTGGTTTAACCTGACCTGTACCTCTGATAGCATTGACAAATGTGAGCTGCGTCGCGTCAAGATACTGATACATCAACAGCGGAAGTATCAGCTTCTCGCCGGCCGCTATCACATCGGCATCGGGCGTAAATATCCCCAATAATTGTCTCGACAGCAGGAGCATGGCAAGCGAGGCGATAGTGGCGAGCACAAGATTCAGATGAATGCCGGCCCGGGCCACAAGCCCGGCACCGCGCTCATCTGAGAGGCCGGTGCAGTTTGCCACTTTGATCGACACAGCGACTCCGAAACTCATATAGGTCATGAATCCGAGCTGACCTATGGTGTTGATTACCTGATAAGCTGCGAGTTGAATTTTCCCAAACCAACCGCAGACTACCGCGCCTATTGACCAGAGAGCGCACTCTATACCGGTCTGTATCGCTACCGGATATGATGTGTTCCACACTTTACCGCGCAGTTCGCCCAGATGTTCGCCATCGGCTATTCCGGCTCTGATATTCTGATAACGCCCGGACCACATATACATCGCAAACATAGATCCGAAGGTCAGCCATCTCGACAGGGAGGTTGCTATGCCGGCGCCCATCAGGCCAAGACGCGGACAACCTAAATTACCATAGATAAGAAGCCAGTTGCCGAATATATTCAGACCGATACCCATAAGTATAAAATACATCGGTGTGCGTGTATCGGTCAGACCGTTGCTGGTCTGAGATAGTGCATTGAAAAGAGCCATCGGCAGCATGGCAGTAAGCAGAGTGATATAATACTCCCGAGATGGCGTCATAATATCCTCCGGCTGTCCGAAGAGTCCCAACCAAAAATAGATAATTGTCATAATCGCTATGAAAGCTGTGGCGACTATGGCATTTATCTGCAGACCGGCTCGCGCGGTGCGCCCCGCCTCATGAAAATCATTCTGACTGAAGAGTGCACCGACCAGAGGTGTGATTCCGGCGGCCAGGCCGGACAGCATGACCATCGGTATCAGAAAGACACTGTTCACAAATGCTGAGGCAGCGAGTTCATTGACACCGTAAGCACCGACCATCATAGTGTCGGTAAAGCTCATCAGTATCACTCCCAGTTGGGTAAGCAACACCGGGAAGCCGAGCTTGAGCAGCTCGGCATATCTTGGCCTGTACAATTTGAAATCCATGCGAATGCAAATGTAGCCAATATTCCCGGATAATTAAAAATTAGGGGTTAGGTTTTAGATTCGTCTGACCGGTCGGCCGGTCAGACTTGTCCGACGGCTGTATCTGTAAACAGCCGCCGCTTAGACAAAAAAGGGTTAGATAAAGTAGAGGTGACCCCTGCAGCCGGCAACATTTTTTGAAAAAATTTTCACGGTCGGCGAACCTTTTCGTGTGCATGGTGTTTTAGAGGTATAAGAAATCGTTTCATGATGTTAGGTTAGTTCGAAAAGTATT
>CAMWLY010000015.1 GCA_947175145.1 uncultured Muribaculaceae bacterium
GATTATTTTAGCACTTTGTGAAATTTATTTAATAGTTTGAAATTAAGAATAAAAGACTATATTTGCAGTCATATGACAATTGGCTAATTTATTTTACGATGAATTACCAAAATGAATCGCAATCGATAACAAAAATTAAATTGATAATAATTCAAACTTATTAATAATGACAAAATCTCTACTTCTATTTGCAGGATCATGTCTTGCGGCCGGCACCATGCTGACTTCATGCATTGACGACAAATATGATTTGTCGAATGCCGACACTACCACAAGGCTTGAGATCAAGGATCTCACAATTCCGGTCAACATCGACCCTGTGACCCTCGGGTCAGTCATCAAAATCGATGAGGGAAGTAAAATTCAGGTTGTAAATATCGGCGGACGGGAATTTTACGCTCTCAAGGAAACAGGTTCCTTTAATTCCGAGTCAATAGATGTGGCCGGAGTCTCAGCACAGGCCACACCGATTTCTCCGGTTATCGAGACTCTCGACAAATTGATAAATCCCTATAGCCAGAAGAGAAAATTTCCTGAAATTCAGGCCAGTTATAAGATGGTCGAGATGGGAAATACCTTCAGTTACAACGCTGTTTCGATAGATGATGCTATCGTATCAATAAAATCCGTGAGCTGTGATCCCTTTGAGTTCGAGATTACTCTCAATGTTACCGACAACGACAGAATAATCCAGCGCATGTCTATGACAGACATGGTTATTCAGGCTCCTGCCGGATTGAACGCAGTTCCCTCTATTGGTAAATATGAAAGCTCCACCGGTATCTGGACCATTCCCGAGATTGTGGTAGATGATCATTTCGCTAAGGCAAAACTTACAGCTACGGGGGTTAATTTCGATGTGGCCGGTGCAAAGATTCTTCCTGATCGCACACTGGATTTCCACAGCCAGTTCATCGTGAAAGAGGGTTATGTGAATATTCTGGCAAGCCGTATCGCCATGCCGGATCAGATTGTATTCAACCTCAGCTTCACACTCGATGATTTCACTTTGCGCACATTTACAGGCGAAGTAAAATATGATATTGAAGGAGTTGACATCGCCCCGGTGCAAATCAGCGATATACCTGATTTCCTGCAGAATAAGGAAACTAATCTTGATATTGCGAATCCTCAGATTTATATAGGTGTGAACAATCCGGTGGCCGATGTACCTCTGACTTGCACCACCTCACTGAGACTTGAAGCTGAGAGAACAGGACTTCCAACTCTGAAATATGACAGCGATATAATTTCTATCGGCAGCAATTATGGAGTTTCAGGTCCTTACAACTTTGCACTTTCTCCTGATAAAGATAAAAACACTGTTCCCGCCGAGTTCGAACAGAATCTGCAGAATGTAGCTTATCCCGGTCTCGGCCAGCTTCTCACGACTCCGGCTAACTGGACAGAACATGGCCTGCCCGACCGGATTAAGATAGAACTGCTTAATCCCCAAGTTCCTGTTCAGCCGGTAAATGATTTTGCTGTGCCCTGCACATTCAGCTCCGTAGATGGTCGCTATGAACTTCTTGCTCCACTCGCGCTCAATGATGGTTCAAAGATTATCTACACTGACACCCGCACCGGTTGGGCCGATGATGACCTTGACAAGATGACCATAACCCGCCTTGAACTTACCGCCGATGCTATCAACAATACTCCCCTATCGGCAACTCTCCAGGTAGAGGCTCTTGACACCGAAGGTCGCTCAATTGCAAAAATCGAAAGCAACAAACTCACTGCCGGCGCCGGTCAATCTCAACTTTTGACCTTTGTTCTGACCGGTGAAATACGCAATCTCGACGGTATCCGCTTTATAACCGTGCTCGAAGGAGCAGATCCGAATACCAACCTTTCACCCGAACAGACCGTGCAGCTCGCCAACATCAGAGCTGTGGTCAGCGGATATTATCAGAAGAAATTTTAAACTTTTCAGAAGCAACATATCATAATGAGAACCAAAATAATGGCCATTGTAGCTGCAGCATCACTTTGCGCAACTGCTTCGGCTCAGACAAATACCCGCTCGGGATACTTCTTAGATAATTATAACTACGGCTATGAGCTGAATCCGGCATTTGGCAACGAGATGAATTTTGTGTCGATTCCGGTTCTCGGCAATATCAATGTCGGAATGCGCGGTAATCTGCATGTGACTGACATATACCATGTGGTCGATGGTAAAACAGTGCTTTTCACCAACCCCGATGTAAGCTCCTCATTTCTGAAGGATATGCCTGATGTCGCAAAGCTCGGTGCAGATTTAAAAGTAAACCTTCTTTCAGGTGGCTGGAAGGCATGGGGTGGCTATAACACAGTGACCATAAATGCTACTGCCCATGTGGATTTAGGTGTGCCAAAAGAATTTATGCGCCTCGCTAAAGAGGGCATCTCCAACCGCACCTACGATATCACCGATATGCGAGTCATGGCTAATGCCTACACAGAGATAGCGCTCAATCACTCGCGTGATATAAAGCAAGTGCCCGGTCTGCGAATTGGTGCAGCTGTGAAATTCCTGATTGGCATGGCCAATGTCGACATGAATTTCAAAAAAGCTCAACTCAGTCTCGGCCAAGATGCCTGGACAGCAACCACCAATGCTGAAATACTCGCTAACGTAGGCAAGACCAAGTTCAAAACAAAATTTGACAAAGATGGTCGCGAATATGTAGATGGTGTTGATGTAAACAGTGTAGGGCCCAACGGATTCGGTATGGCGTTTGATCTCGGAGCCGCTTACAAATGGAGGGATTTTGATTTCTCACTCGGCCTTCTCGACCTCGGCTGGATTTCATACTTCAACACAGCAAAAGCCTCTACAAACGGTGATCAGACCATCAACACCGATGCCTATACTTTTAACGCTGATGACAAGGCCGACAATTCATTTTCCAAAGAATGGAAAAATATGCGCAATGATCTCGAGAAGCTCTATCAACTTGATGATTGTGGAAATGTTGGCACACGCAATGCCGGACTCGCAGCGACAATCAATGTCGGAGTCGGATACACATTGCCTTATTACCGCCGTCTGAAGTTCGGTGTGCTCAACACTACACGCATTCTCTCCGGCGCTACATGGAATGAAACCCGCATCTCCGCCAATGTTAAGCCGGTTGATTGTTTCGGTGCCTCTGCCAATTTTGTGGTTGGCACCTACGGCTGCGCTTTCGGCTGGATGGCCAATTACTATGGCAAAGGGTTCAGCATATATCTGGCCATGGACAATACTCTCGGCAAGCTTTCAAAAGAGGGAATTCCTCTGAATTCCAACGCCTCGTTCAGCCTCGGCATGTGTGTGCCTTTCGGAAGCAAATAATAAATATAAAAGATAGCTTATACACTTAAAAAAGAAAGGTGTCGCGGAAATATAATCCGGCGACACTTTTCTTTTTACTAATGGCTCACTATACTTTCTACTAATTTGGGGTCTGAAATATTATTTTTATTAATTTTGTGACCAGAATTAAATCCGCATGGACTATGAAAGAGAGCAAAGAAGATAAGTTTGTGATTGTGATAGGTCGTCAGTATGGCTCAGGTGGCCGTCGCATCGGCAGAATGCTCGCCCAATCTCTGGGGATAAGCTATTATGATCAGGCTCTCTTGGCTGAGGCTTCGGAACGCCTTGGGTATTCGCCGGACATCTTTGCTCAGAGAGATGAGAAGCGTCCCTCGTTTTTCCGCTCCATGCTGTCACTGAATTATGGTGCACCGGTGATGAATGTCGGCCAGCAGACCATGAGTGATGAGGCTATCTATGCTTTGCAGAGCAAGGTGATTCGCGAGATTTGCGAGAATGAATCATGTGTGATAGTCGGCAGAAGCGCAGATTATGTGTTGCGTCACCACCCGCACCTGCTGAGCATTTTTGTCCACGCCAATGATGAAGATCGTGCGAATGCGATTGTCAAGAGAGGTGAAGCAACTGACAGGGAGTCTGCACTTGAACTGGCCGCCAAACGAGATTCTCAGCGCCAGGATTTCTACAATTATTTCACGAACCGAGAAAGCTGGGGGAAGGCGGGCAACTACCATCTTTGCTTCAACTCTTCAATGATAAGTGATGCGACAATCCTGACCATAGTCAAAGATATGCTCAAACTCCCCGAATAATCATATCCCGGCTTTTTTATTGACTTCATTATCTCCTGCAGATTATCTGATATGGGAAACACTGCTGAATCAAATAATATTCAGTCTAAAAGCAATAGCTTCCTAAAATTTATAGCCTATTTACAAATACTCGGAATTATTTTAGTGGTATTCGGACATTCTTTTCACGAACACCCACAAGTTAAGGCCGGCCACACTCTTCTGATCTGGAATCTATTTACAAACTTCCGAATGCCGCTTTTCATGTTTGTATCCGGATTTCTGATGATTTACACGACATTTAAGCGTTCAAACACATATCCTACACCGGCGGTCTTTATTAAAAAGAAAGCCAAACGGCTACTGATTCCATATATAGTACTTACGGTAATTACATATATGCCGCGCGCCCTACTGCCCAACTATGCCCATGATCAGGTGCCATCTAGTATTAAGGGTCCGCTACAATCACTATATATTACTGAATATTTGCCGATTGGATATTTTTGGTTTATTCAGTCAAGTTTTCTTCTTTTAGTCATAATTTATTCCATTATATACATATCACGTCGCAAAAATATTCCTCCTGAGGCCTTCTATCTCGGCATCCTCATAATATTTATATTTACTCTTTTCTTGGACATGCCGGATAGAGAATATTTCGGGATTAATTCCATGCGTGAATTGGGATTTTACTTTCTATTCGGGGCGGTATATTGCGAATATTACGACAAGATAAATAGGATCCTACCATTAGATACCATGCCGTCATTTATTATATCTTTTGCCTTATGGTTAACTTTATTTTTTGTGGCTGATGGATCATGGATCATTCTCAAGTTCGCCTCTCTTTTTGGCATAGCGATGTGTATAAATGTAGCTAAACTTATGGTCAAACACAATGTCAGAATACTCGACCATCTTACAGGCGCCAACTATATCATATTTCTTCTGTCATGGTATTTCAATACAGCTACACAGCAAATATTGAGTCATTATGTGACTCTTCCCTGGTGGGTTCATACGATTTTATCGTTAATCTGCGGCATATATATCCCTTGGCTTTTTTATAAGTGCACCATTAATAGTCATAATAAAGCAGTCAGAGCCATATTATTTCTGCTCGGCCAGAAACCAAAATAAAACCATTTTAATCCTCAGGTTGTTTTCCAGTATAGGAATAAATCTTCAAAAAATTAAAAATATGGCAGAAGTATTATTTAATGGCATGACATGCGGTTTATATGGGAATCTTCCCGAGACCGGAGTCCAGGCACCGGCATTTGCTCTGACAGGCAGTGATCTGAGTGAAATAAAGCTTTCCAATTTTGCGGGGAAGAATGTGATATTGAATGTATTCCCGAGTCTTGACACTCCGGTATGCGCATCATCGGTACGCAAATTTAATCAGGAAGCAGCATCACTTCCAAACACTCAGGTGATATGTGTCAGCATGGATCTGCCATTTGCCATGAGCAGATTCTGTACAGCCGAGGGGATAGAGAATCTAAAGGTGGCGAGCGCATTCCGCTCTCCGGTATTCGGCAAGGCATATGGCTTGGTGATAGAGAATGGCCCGCTTCGCGGACTACTTGCCCGATGCGTGATTGTAATTGATACCAAAGGTATCGTGAAATATATCGATTTGGTAGGTGAAATCACCGAGGAACCGGATTATCAGGCCATACTCGAGGAAGCACGCAAGTTATAATGTCAAAAGAGTATGTAAGGTTCGGATTTTTTTGTAAATTTGCAGGTTGAAGTGGGAGGATTAATCGCATAGCGCGATTATCAGATGCAGGATTGTGTAGTTAAAGAAGATCGTCTACATAATAGCATTCTCCCTGCTAAACATGCAGATATGAACGAAAATAGTACCTACAAAGATGGCCTCGAACAGGAGGGAATGGCAATATACCAATATATAGTGGATCATTGCGACACTTGTTCAGCCGAAATGTCAGAACTTATTTCGCGTATGCGGGGTGTTGACACCACAGGACAATTCCTGGCCAGCACTGCAAGATATCTGGCTGCGGTGGATAGAGAGACCTTTGAGCCATGGCTTGCTCCCCTAATAGAGGGAGCCATCGACAGAGACCGCGAGAGGCGATATATCGGTTCGCTGCTCAAGGCCATCTGGGGCGAAGATTATGAGGATAGAGCCGAAGAACTCAAGGCGGCTGACAATAATTTCCGACGCATATACAAGCGTATCTACCCCGAAAACTCAATCATCTGACACCGGGCCTTAAAATATATATGAAAAAATTATTACTAATAATTGGTATACTCATGGCAGCAATCTCAGCCAATGCCGAACCGGTGGTTGAATTCAAAACCACGCTTGGCGATATCAAGGTAAAATTATACGATGATACGCCAATCCATAGAGATAATTTCCTGAAACTGGTGAAAGAGGGCTACTACAACGGCTTATTGTTTCACCGAGTGATTAAGGATTTTATGGTGCAGACCGGAGACCCTGAATCGCGAGATGCCGACAGCACCAAGATGCTTGGAGCCGGCAGTCCGGATTATACTCTTGAGGCGGAAATCAACTATCCGAAACATTTCCACAAGCGCGGTGCACTCGCAGCAGCCCGCACCGGAGATCAGGTAAATCCGGAGCGTCGCAGTTCCGGTTCACAATTCTATATCGTGACCGGAGAGAAGCAGGACTCAAGAATGCTCGAGCGCATGGAGCAGCGTGCGAACCATGACCGCAAGCAGGCCTATTTCAATGAGCTCACCAAGCAGCATCTTGACACTCTCAAGCAAATGCGCCTGAATGGTGACCGTGAGGGCATGGAAGCATTGCGTCAGAAATTAGCGGCTGAAACTGAAGCAGCTGTGGCTGATGCACCGCTGCCGGTAGAAATAAAGGAAGTGTATACCACAATCGGTGGAACTCCTCACCTTGACGGACAGTATACCGTGTTCGGTGAAGTAATCGAAGGTATGGATACTGTAGAAAAGATTGAAAATGTGACTACCGGAAGAGCTGACCGACCCAAAGAGGATGTTCGCATCATTTCAGCCACGGTAATCAAAGAATAATCTTAAGGTGAGTCATTACTGAGGCCGTATAGTCTGAAGGCATTCTCCTTTAAGAAATTTGGTCATCGGTATTGATTTGCTTAATTTTACTAAAGGCAGAAATGTGGTCTGTCGCTTCAAGACAGGATTTTGAAGAGGAAAGTCCGGGCAACAAAGAGCGCCGCATTTTCTAACGGAAAGCCGGTGGTGACACCGGGTGCCAGTGACAGAAAATAACCGCCGCTGCCGACACATCGCAGCGGTAAGGGTGAAAAGGTGAGGTAAGAGCTCACCGGCCGGCATGGCGACATGTCGGGCCGCACACACTGCGGGTTGCAAGGTCAAATATACCGGCAGCTAAGGATTGCTCGTCCATTGCCGGGGGGTAGACTGCTAAAGCGCGCCGGGCAACCGGCCGCTCAGATAAATGACAGACACCCGCTATGCGGGCACATAACCCGGCTTATAACATCTCTGCCACCTTCAGACACACCCGGAAGAGACGGTTTATGCCGCCTGTTCCGGGTGTGAATTATTTTGACGACAACTATTTTCGCCATGAAGAAAAACAGCGACGGAAAATCACGCTTTGACAGACTTATGGAGCATGCACGCGCTCTATATGATTACTGCACCACAGGCGTATGGAGCGATCCGAGAAACAATCATTGGACAAGAACGGTCAAAACTCTGAATCTGACTCTATCAGCTTTCTTTAACTCCAGTCTGCAATATAAGTCGATGGCTCTCACCTACTCCACGGTGCTGTCGATTGTGCCGGCAGCTGCATTGCTGCTTGCCATAGGTCGCGGATTCGGATTGCAGGACCTTCTTCAGAACCAGGTGCTTCAGATGTTTCCTTCGCAAGTAGAAGCTATACAAACAGTGCTCCGATTTGTGGACTCATATCTGACTTCGGCAACTCAGGGTGTTTTTGTCGGAGTGGGTTTGGTGGTGCTACTATATACGGTGATCTCGCTTCTTTCGCAAGTCGAGGACACATTCAACTCAATATGGGGTGTAAAACAGGAACGCTCCTTCTTTCAGAAAATCACAGATTATATTGCGATATGTCTACTGATTCCTGTATTGCTGATATGCTCCGCAGGTGTATCAATATTCATGTCGAGTATTATTCAGGATAATGTAAGCCTTAAGTTTCTGACACCTCTTGTAAATATCGCACTTGAGATAGCGCCGCTTATACTGTGCTGGCTTGCATTCACGCTGAGTTATCTGCTTATTCCGAACACCAAGGTGCAATTCAAATATGCCGCTATAGCCGGCGCACTGGCTGCGGTAGCATTTACGATACTGCAATTACTGTTTGTCAATGGCACACTCTATGTGTCGAAGTATAACGCTATCTATGGTTCATTTGCATTTCTGCCGCTGATGCTGATTTGGATGCAGTTGTCGCTGCTGTTTCTTCTCACAGGGTGTATGCTGGCATATTCGATGCAGAATGTATTTACATTTAATCTTATGGGCGATGAGTCCAAGATTTCCAATATCGGTTGGCACAATGTTGCATTCATATTGATGTCGGTAATTGTGAAGCGCTTCGCAACGCACCGGAAACCACTCAGCGAACAGGAGATAGCAGTGGAGTATTTTCTTCCGATAAGAATAGTCAGCAAATTGGTAACAAAGCTTAAAGATGCATCACTTGTATATGAAATCACCGACACATCGGGCAATCATGGACTGGTGCCGGCAATTGAGAGTGACAAGTTGACTGTCGCACAATTACTCAAGAGCATCGACGAAGTAGGAATCACAAATTTTGTGGTGGATTTTGACAAGATATATTCAGACTTTCTGAAGGTGATTGATGCCGCGCGCGAAGCATCATACGCACAATATCAGGACCTTCTTATCCGCGATTTGCCACTGCCCGATGTGGCTCATATCAGGTCACTGATGATTGAAGACTATAAAAACAACCCTAAAGCGACGGTAGAATAAGATATAGGCACTATCAAAATTGTAGCGAAATAAATCAAATATGTGCGGGAGGTCGGACTTTGTTCCAATCTCCCGCTATTGTGTTAAAAAACATATTGACAATAGGTAAACTATTGACTAATTTTGTTAATACAGAAACTAAAAATCTAAGCATATCCAAGCATATCATGAGCTATCTAAAATTTGACAAGACTCTTATGATCAATCTTGAGCAATCGCTGCCCAAGGAAATGCTGAGGACCAACAAATCGGGAGCTTACCACTGCACCACGATTGTGGGTTGCAATACCCGCAAGCAGCATGGTCTGCTGGTAATTCCGATACCTGAAATGGACGATAAGGCACATGTGTTGCTTTCATCGCTCGATGAGTCGGTGATACAGCATGGAGCCTCGTTTAATCTCGGTCTGCATCAATATGGTCCCGATGTATTCAGCCCCAACGGTCATAAGTATATCCGCGAATTCAATTGCGAATCAGTGCCCAAGATGACCTTTCGCGTGGGTGGAGTGATAATGACCAAAGAGAAGGTTTTCATATCACACCAGAACAGAATCCTGATTCGCTACACACTGGTCGATGCGCATTCAGAGACATTCCTGCGCTTCAGACCATTTCTTGCATTCCGCGATGCCAATGCATTGGTAATTGAGAATGACCGTATCAACAAGAGCATTGATTATGTGGCCAATGGTATCGGCACATGTCTCTACGATGGTTATCCAACACTATACATGCAGTTCAATAAGGAGGTGCAGTGGATAGATGAACCTAACTGGTACAAGGGAATAGAGTACTACAAAGACCGTGACCGCGGAATACCTTATAAAGAAGACCTCTGGGTTCCCGGATATTTCGAGTTGCCGATTAAAAAGGGTGAATCGATAATATTCTCCGCTTCTACGGCTGTAGAAGATCCCGAGCGGTTCGAGGAGACTTACGAAGAGGAACTGAAGACACGCACCTGCCGCACAAGTTTCTTCAACTGTCTTAAGAATGCCGCCAAGCAGTTCTATCTCAAGAATGAACATGGCATGTATATCATGGCCGGATATCCTTGGTATAATGTGCGTGGCCGCGACGAGCTGATAGCGCTGCCGGGTTGCACCATGGCAATAGACCATGAGCAGGATTTCCATGAGATTTTGGGCACATTCAATAAGGCATTGCGCCATTATATCGAGACCGGAGAAAAGGATCGCGTGATTCGCGACATTGACTTGCCTGACATTCCGCTCTGGGTGATGTGGGCGATTCACCAATATCGCAGATTTACCGATACCGCTCAGTGCGCGGATAAGTATCTCGAGACATTTACATACCTGATTGAAAGTGTGCGCAACGAGCGCATACGCAACCTGCGTCTTAATGACAACGGACTTCTGAGCACCGAGGGCACCAACAGCCCCGTGACCTGGCTTTCGGCATCGATCGATGGCAAACCGATAATCCCGAGAAGTGGCTATATACTTGAGTTTAACGCTCTGTGGTATAATGCTCTGATGTTCCTCATCGAGATGCTTGAAAGCCGCGGCATGCAGGGTGAATATTATGAATCACTCAAATCTCTTGCGGCCAAAACCGGTGAATCGTTTGTCAAGACATTCCTCAATGATTTCGGATACCTGTATGACTATGTCAACGGCAGCTATACCGATCTGGAAGTCCGGCCGAACATAGCGATAGCCATCGGTCTTGAATATTCACCTCTCGACAGGCGCCAGCGCAAACGCGCCCTTGACTTCTGCACCCGCGAATTGCTTACTCCCAAGGGTCTGAGGTCCTTAAGCCCGAAGAGCCACAATTACCGCCCGGTATACGTAGGTAATCCGATGGAGCGTGAATACACCGTGCATCAGGGCCCTGCCCGCCCATGGCTGTTTGGATTTTATGCCGATGCCTATTTCAAGGTATTCGGAGTCAGCGGTCTCTCTTTTATAGAGAGAATGCTGATAGGATATGAAGATGAGATGACAGAAGGTTGCATCGGCTCTCTGTCGGAGATGTATGACGGCAACCCTCCCTATACCGGTCGCGGAGCTGTATCAACCGCCAAGAATGTAGGCGAAATACTCAGCACTATCCGCACTGTAAGAAGAATGAACAAGTTACTGACACAATCGGAAACCGATAAGTAAATGAAAGCATTAATGTTCGGGTGGGAATTCCCCCCGCATATTCTCGGAGGTCTGGGCACAGCCAGCTATGGTCTGACCAAGGGTATGCACAACAATGGCGACATTGAAATATCATTTGTGATACCCAAACCCTGGGGCGACGAAGAGAAAGGATTTGCCAACATAATCGGTGCCAACTGCACACCGGTAGCTTGGCGTGATGTGAGTCGCGAATATGTGGAATCGCGTATAGGCAAAGTCATGAATCCGCAGCTTTATTTTGACCTGCGCGATCATATATATGCCGATTTCAACTATATGAACCTCAACGACCTGGGCTGTATAGAATTTTCAGGTCGCTATCCTGACAACCTTATAGAGGAAATCAACAACTATTCGATAGTAGCCGGTGTGATTGCACGCACGATACCTTGTGACGTGATTCACTCTCACGACTGGTTGACATATCCTGCCGGAATACATGCGAAAAATGTGACCGGCAAACCTCTGGTTATCCATGTGCACGCCACTGATTTCGACCGTTCGCGCGGAAATGTAAATCCTGTGGTATTCGGCATAGAGAAAGATGGCATGATCAATGCCGACCATATCATAACAGTGTCAGAACTTACGCGACGCACTGTAATCGATAAATATGGTATTGACCCGGCAAAAGTCACCACGGTTCACAATGCTGTAATCCCTCTGGGCGATGATTTGCTCAATCTGCCCCGCCGCGAGGGTAAGGACAAAGTTATAACCTTTCTGGGACGTATCACTATGCAGAAAGGCCCGGAGTATTTTGTAGAAGCCGCGGCCAAGGTGCTTCAGAAAGATAAGCATGTGAGATTTGTGATGGCCGGTGGCGGTGATATGGAGCAGGCTATGATTAATCTTGCCGCCAAGCGTGGCATAGCCGACAGATTTCATTTCACCGGTTTCCTTAAAGGGAAAGAGGTCTACCAGATGTTCCGCGATTCCGATGTATATGTGATGCCCTCAGTATCCGAACCTTTCGGCATCTCACCTCTGGAAGCTATGGAGATGGGTGTGCCATCTATCATTTCCAAACAGAGTGGTTGCGCCGAAATTCTGGATAATGTGATAAAAACCGACTACTGGGATATCGATGCAATGGCCGATGCCATGCATGCGCTGACATCATATCCGGCACTCCATAAAGAGCTCAAAGACCGGGGAATCGAAGAAATCCACGGTATTACTTGGGAAAAGGCCGGTAAAAAGGTCATAGATATTTATAAAAAAGTCATAAATAACAAGGGTTAAAAACTCGTCAATATAACCACACAATGAAAAACGTCTGTTTTTATTTCAAGATACACCAGCCCTATCGTCTGAAGAGATATCGCTTCTTCGATATAGGCAACGACCACTATTACTACGATGATTTCGCCAACGACGAAATTATCAGCCGTCTGGCGGAGACCTCATACATACCTATGTGTGACACCCTGCTTGAGATGATATCAGAAAGCAATGGTGCTTTCAGATGCGCAATATCAGTTTCCGGAACGGCTCTGGAACAATTGCAGATGTATGTGCCCGAGGTTGTGGATCGTCTGCGCAAGCTTGCCGAAACCGGTGCTGTTGAATTTCTGTCGGGCACTTACGCTCACTCTATCGCTTCACTCGAAGACCCCGAAGAATTCATGCGCGAAGTCAAGGCCGAAAGCGACCTGATTCATAACACACTCGGGGTTCGTCCGGGGACTTTTGCCAATACAGAACTTATATATGACGATGACATCGCTATGATGATCCGCAGCATGGGCTTCAAAGCCTGCCTTACTGTGGGCGCAAAACATGTGCTCGGTTGGAAATCACCTAATTATATCTATTCTTCAGCCACTGCCCCTGATCTGAAACTTCTGCTCACCAACGATAAACTTAGCGATGATGTAGCCCGCAATTTCAATAATCCGGAATGGCCGGAGTATCCTCTGAATGCCGATAAGTATATGGATTGGATAGCTGCACTTCCCGAAGAGGAACAGATAATCAACCTATATTTCAGCATGGATACATTCGGCTCCTTCCTGCCGGCGAATACAGGAATATTCCAGTTTATGAAGGCTTTGCCCCGTTTCGCCGAGGAGCGTAACATATCTTTTGTCACACCTGGAGAGGTATGCAAGCGCCTGAAGCCTGTGGGAGAATTATCGGTGCCTTACCCGATTTCCGATATTGATGAGGCTCGCGATGTATCAGCATGGAAGGGCAACAATCTGCAACGCGACGCCCTGGCCAAACTCTATGGCGCTGCTGAGCGCGTAAGCTTGTGCGATGATCGCCGCCTTAAGCAGGATTGGGAATATCTGCAGAGTTCAGACCATTTCTACTACATGTCTACCAAGAATATGGCCGATGGAGCGTCACACGCGGCATTCAGCCCTTACGACTCTCCATTTGCAGCATTCACCAATTATATGAATGTTTTGGCAGACTTCCTGGTGCGCGTAGAGGAGCAATATCCCGAATCTATCGATAATGAGGAACTTAATTCACTGTTGCTCACTATTCGCAATCAGGCTGCAGAAATTAATTCACTCAATAAGGAAGTTAAGACCTTGCGCAATAATATTCTTAATGATGACAGCGTAACACTTCCTGAGGTAAAAGAGGAAACTGACGCTCCCAAGAAAACTACCACACGCAAGACCTCAACCAAGACTGCCGCAAAGAAAGCGACCAAAACCACCTCAAAAGCAGGTGCCAAAAAGGCTGCTGAAAAGTAAGGTGTGAATCAATACAAAAATCAGCGGTGCTGCAAGAATCTGCAGCACCGCTGATTTTTATGCGATATATAAAAGCAGACGATTAAAAAACCGTCTGCTCTGATTATCAGTTAAACATCGGGAGTGCCATATCCACACAATACTGATAGATATAAGGCACAAGACCGAAGAATATTATACCTGCCACGCAAATCCATAGAGCCAATCGCTCGGCGCCCGAGCTTCTGAATCCCTCGACTTTAGCCTCACCCGGATTAATCCAGATTGCTTTTACCACCAGCAGGTAGTAATAGAGCGAAATGATTGTATTGATCAGAGCAACAAGCACGAGCATATAGAGAGCCATGCTGTCTGAGGCGGTAACAGAGGTAAATATCAGAATCTTGCTGAAGAATCCTGCGAAAGGAGGAATACCGGCCAGCGAGAACATAGCCAATGTCATGGCAAACGATAACCAGGGATTGGTTTTGTGAAGGCCATCATAATCTTCCATGCCCACGAGTCCGGTCTTACGCTCTATAGCTGAGATCACGCTGAACACCGCGAGGTTGCTCACGATGTAAACGAAGATATAGAACATCATCGAACCGAGACCGAGCGCTGATTCTGTCATTACACCCAGCATGATATAACCGGCTTGCGAAATTGAGGAGAATGCCATGAAGCGCTTCATGTTCTTCTGACGCATGGCAAACAGGTTACCGATGGTGATGGTTGCGATAATCACAGCATACATCATCCACTCCCAAACCACGCTATACATGGAACCGAAGGCCTGCACGAAAATCACGAAGAATGCGAAGGCAGCAGAACCTTTGGAAATTACCGAGAGATATGCGGTGATGGCTGTAGGAGCACCCTGATATACATCGGCAGTCCAGAGATGGAACGGCACAAGTGAAAGCTTGAAGCCGATACCGGCAATCACAAAAGCGAGAGCAGCAATCAGCAATCCCGAAGGAGCTTCGCCTGTCAGTGCCACACGAATATCGTCAAAGTAGAGCGAGCCATTGCCTGAGAAAGCATATACCAGTGATAATCCCATAAGCAAGATTGCAGATGAGAACACTGCAGTCAGTATATACTTGATTGCAGCTTCATGACTTTCATAATGCTTTTTATTGAAAGCCACCATAGCCGCGAGCGGCAGAGAAGCAGACTCAAGGCCGATTACAAAGAGCAGGAAGTGGCGCGCGGATATCATCAGATACATGCCGAAGAGTGTCACGAGCATTAACTCATAGAACTCACCCTTGCGGATAGCCACCTCATCGGAGTCTGTCCATTTAGCAGATTGCAGAAGCACTATAAAGACACCCACATTGAGCATAGCTTTCATCGCTTTGCAGGCGGTGGTATCTACATACATACCACCGAATATCGGCTCGGCATTAGAGGGGATAATCCAGATTGCGACAGTAGCAAGTCCGAAAAGCACGGTAGTGAACGGAGTAAGAATCTTCCGTGCGCCCTCTCCTCCGAAAGTGTCCGTGCAGAACACAATCAGAAAGATTCCCAGTATTATGAGTTCGGGCAACATAGCCCCGAATTGTGAATAATCCATTGTATGAAGTTGTTCTTGTTGTAGTGGTTCAAATAGATTTACACTCAAGGTCAAATCGCGGCCTGAAGCGCATTGACAATTGGCACAAAGCTATTTTGGATAGTTTCATTGATCCAGTTGGGGAAGAAACCGATACCCGCGAGACACACGATAAGTGTAACTGTGGAGAGTCTTTCCCACCAAGAGGCATCTGTAAGCGAGAGATGATGCTCATCTTGCACCGGTCCGAGAATCAGTTTACCGACAACCCTGAGGATATACACTGCGGTTATCACTATAGAACATGTAGCGGCAATCACGAAAATACGGTGGAAGAGGTCGCTATCTTCGAACGCTCCGAAGAAGATTGTCATTTCGGCCACAAATCCCGACATGCCGGGAAGACCAAGTGAAGCGAAACCGGCAATCATGTAGCAGACTCCGAGATAAGGCATAATCTTCATGAGACCGCCCATCTGACGGATATCGCGAGTGTGCGTGCGCCCATAGATCATACCGATGAGTGCGAAGAAAAGTGCTGTCATCAGACCGTGGCTGAGCATCTGAAGGATACCGCCGGTCATAGCTGTCTGATTAAGCATCAGGATTGCGAAAAGCACCATGCCGCAGTGTGAAACCGAAGAATAAGCGTTGATATACTTAAGGTCAGTCTGCACACAAGCCGAAAAGGCTCCATATACAATCGAGATACCGGTCAGTATTATAAATATCCAGCTTAATTCCTGAGCTGCCGAGGGAAGCAGATATATTGCTATTCTAAAGCATCCGTAACCACCGAGCTTCATCAGCACACCTGCATGAAGCATAGAAACCGCTGTCGGGGCACATGCATGACCGTCGGGGCTCCATGTGTGGAAGGGGAACATAGCGCCAAGCACACCGAATCCGACAAAGGTGAAGCAGAAAAGCAGGTTCTGCCATGAGGGATCGATAGAATTGTTGTGAGCAATCTGAAGAATGTTCCATTCGGGCACTCCTGCAGAACCACTATGCCATGCTATTCCGAGCAGACCGAGCATCAGGAATGCCGAGCCACCCATAAGCATGAGGGTAAGTTTCATAGCTGAATACTCCTTGCGTCCTGTGCCCCACACACCAATCAGCAGATACATCGGGATAAGAGCCACCTCATAGAACATGAACATGGTAAACATGTCGATCGAGATGAAGAATCCGAATACACCGGTTGAGAGCAGTGCAAACCAGAGGAAGAAGTTTTTGGGAAGAGGAGAAATCTTCCATGATGCGAATGTGCCCGCAAATACAATTATTGCGGAGAGGAGCAACATGAGCACTGAAATACCATCTACACCGACTGCCAGATGAATATTCAGAGGTTCATACCACATCCAGCTGCCTTGGAAAAGCATCTCCGAAGTGTCACCGGCACCACGCAGGCGCAGAAATTCGCAGACAAGCCAGATAGCCATGCCGAGGAGCACTGTCGAGCAGGTGACCATCACAGCGCGGATTGCCTTCATATTGCTGTTGCCGCAACATGCCAGCCCCGCCATCATGATGATCGGAACGATAACAAACCAGATTAATAAATTGGAAAACATAATCTTTTATTTTATTGCGACAATTTACAACAGACAAATCCAGGTAATAGCTGCCAGCAGGACTGCACCGATGAAATACCAACGCACGTAAGCTGTGACAGTGCCGCTCTGCATGCCTTTGATGCGAACCGAGCACCAGTTGGTAACTGCGGCCATTCCGTCCATAGCACCATCGATGATGTGACGGTCAAACCAAGCGATACCGCGGCAAATGATGTTGAATATGATGTTGTGAGTGATAAACATGTAAATTTCATCCCAGTAGAAGCGGCGATGTGCGGCCTGCCACAAGGCGGGGAACATATTCTTCAGTCTTGTCGGCCAGGGGTTCTTCTTCACATACATCGCGGTGGCAAGACCGATGGCAAGCACGGCAACTGTAAGTGAAGTAGCTGCTACAGGAGCTTCGATATGGATATGATATGGCTCACCATTGTATGTCACCAATTCGCCAAACGGGATAAAACCTGCTACACAGCTTACAGCGGCGAGGATTATCAAGGGTAATGACATCTGCCAGGGAGCATCATGGGGTTTATGGTGAGAGGTCTTGTATTCGGGATTTTCTTCCCACCAGAATACCAGATAGTACATACGGAACATGTAGAATGCGGTCAGACCGGCTACCATAGTCATCCATGCGCCCCAGAACCAATGACGGTTAAACATCGCTGCAAGCATCTCATCTTTTGAGAAGAAGCCTGAGAAGGGCCATATACCGGCGATAGCGAGACAGCCGATCAGGAATGTGATATGAGTGATTGGCATATACTTGCGCAGGCCACCCATCTTAGTGTAATCATTAGAATGCACGGCATGAATCAGGGCACCGGCTCCAAGGAAGAGAAGGGCTTTGAACATGGCGTGTGTGAACAGGTGGAACATACCGGCCATATAACCGAGACCCGAGTAGTGCACACCTTCGATAGGTTCATTGTAGGCGCAACCAAGTGCAACCATCATGAATGCTATCTGCGAAATTGTGGAGAATGCCAGAATGCGCTTGATATCAATCTGTGCGCATGCCACAACTGCTGCATAGAATGCTGTGATAGCACCGACTACTGTAATAAAAGTCAAAGAATCCGGAACTATGCAGTAAAGCGGGAAGAAGCGAGCCACCAGATACACACCGGCTACAACCATGGTAGCTGCATGAATAAGCGCAGATACCGGTGTGGGGCCTTCCATTGCATCGGGGAGCCAGATATGAAGCGGAAGCATCGCCGATTTACCCATACCACCAACAAAGATGAGTATCATAGCCCAAGTGAGCACTGAGCCACTGAGGAAGGTAGCACCGAGTGTAGATGCAAGCACATTGGTCGGCTGAGCATTGAGCATCATGAAATTAAATGCTGATGCACCGCCGAGGGGACCATCGGCCGGGGTGTGAGACACATAGTATGAAAGCACCAGAATACCGATAAGCATAAACAAATCGGCAAAACGTGTTACTATAAATGCCTTTTTCGAAGCTGACACCGCAGAGGGAAGCTTGTAGAAGAATCCGATAAGCAGATATGATGATACACCCACCAGCTCCCAGAAGATATACATCTGGAAAATATTGGTAGCGACCACCAGACCAAGCATCGAGAATGTGAAGAGCGCCAGGAATGCATAGTAGCGCTGGAATCCCGGTTCATGCTCCATATAGCCCCAGCTGTAGAGATGCACCATAAATGATATTGTGGTGATAACCACCAGCATCATAGCGGAAATCGGGTCAAGCAGGAAACCGATATTTACAACCATTCTCTCGGTGAATGCCAACCAGGTAACATCGAACAGCTGCACCTGCTGGCGCACACCATCGAGGATAAACTGAGCCTCACCTGAGAAAAAATAAGTAAATGCAACAATATAGGCCATAACAGCCAAAGCGCCATTGGCCAGGATACCGAGGGTACCTGCCAACTTGCGGCTCATCTTAACTCCACCGATGCCCAGAATCAGGAACATTGTGAAGGGCAGAGCCAGAATCAGAATTGGAAGTGTGATACCCATGGTTAAAATTTCATTTGTTTAACTGATGTTATATCCGTGTTGCCGATTTCACGATAGATATTGATGATGATAGCAATAGCCACCGCAGTTTCAGCAGCTGCGATTGCAATTGCGAAAAGTGTAAACACCATACCATCCATCGTACCGGGGAAAAGGAATCGGTTGAACACAATAAAGTTTAAATCGGCCGAATTGAGCATCAATTCGAGCGATATAAGCAGAGCAATCATATTTTTGCGGGTGCAGAAACCGTAGACACCGGCGCAAAACATTATGACACTCGGCACAATATACCATAAAATTGTAAGGTCCATAGTCTGTGCTGATTATCTTTTGCGGGCCACGGTGACACCGCCGATTATACATGCTAAGAGAAGCACACTGACTGCCTCAAAGGGGAGCAGGTACTGAAATCTTCCGCTGCCGAGGAAAGCATTGCCTATCGTATCCATATTGATTTCCTTGCCCGACTCCAGACACTGTGTAAGCGACATGCCGTCGAGAAGAGGCATGAAGAAGAAGGCCAGGAGCAGAAGAACGGCGCCGGCCACCGACACACAGATGCCAAGGCACCTGCGGTGTGAGTCAAGCAGCGGAGCAACATCGTCGGGTCTGCGGGTCAATACAATCGAGAACACGAAAAGCACCATGATGCCACCGGCATATACCGCAATCTGAACAGCTCCCAGAAATTGATAACCTAACTGGAAGTAGAACACTGCGGTGCCGATCAGCACGAACAGCAGGTAAGTGGCTGCGCGCAGTATCTTGCGACTGGTGACTGTAAGCACCGAGAATATCGCGATACAGAGTGCTACCACAAAATACAAAATTATATTCGCTACTGAATCCATTGTGTATTGTTGTGTAGTTTTAATTCTTGGGAGTTGCAGTTGTTTCGGCTGCAGGCTTAGCTGCCGGAGATGGAGCGGCTGCAGGCTTAGCTGCCGCGGGTTGCGGATCCTCGGGCTCAGGGCGATAGTTCAACTGTTTTACAAGTTTGTCGCGTTCGAATACCGCCTGTTCGAAATCATTTGAAAATTCAAGTGCATCCTGCGGACAAGTAGTGACACAAAGCATACAGAATGTGCAGCTGCCAAGGTCATACATATACTTGTCGAGTTTACGCTTTTTCTTGCCGTCGGGGAGCTCAACCATCTTGGTTTTAAGCTCAATAGTGCCATTGGGGCAATTCATCTGGCATATACCGCAAGCTATACACTTATGATGACCCTCGGCGTCATACTTAAGTGTCAGCTCCGCACGGAATCGATCCGGTATCTGCAGAGTAGCCCGGTTTTCGGGATACTGCTCAGTGATTTTAGGGGTGACAAACTCCTTGCCTGTCACCGCCATGCCTGTCAGAAGGCTTTTTACACCTTGTCCTACAGACTTGAAATATTCAAAAACACTGCTCATTAGCTATTCTTATGTCTATATCAAATGGTTGTTGTGTTTATCTTTCGACTTGACCGCCCAATATATCAAGCAGCTCGGTTGTGATGCTCTGCTGGCGCAACTTGTTATATTCCAACTGTAGATCTTCAAGCAGTTTCTTGGCATTGTCGTTGGCGCTCTGCATGGCCATGACTCTGGCAGCCTGCTCTGATGATCTGTTCTCAATAGTGATCTCCTGCATGGTCGAGAGAACGAACATCGGGAGAACCTCATTGAATATACTGTTGGGGTCGGGTTCGAAGATGTATAGCTGATTATCCTCTACATGGTCGGCATCGGCAGCTATTCCCTGCATAGACACCGGGAAAAGCACCTCATCAGTGAGACGCTGACGACTCATGGAGAGATACTTCATATATATGACCTCTACATAGTCGGTTTCACCGGCGCTAAACGAATCCTGAAGTTTGTGAGTAAAGCTGTTTACGACCTGACCGCCCATCTTGGAGTCAACACCATCGATGGTCTTGACCTCAACATTCGGCAGGCGCAGTCGCTCTATAGCCTTACGAATCTTTTTGCCTACAGGATATACAGTAACCGGAGTTTCCTTGCCGTAATTCTCGCGGATTTGCTCTATATGATACAGGAAACCCTTGAGGATATTTATATTGTAGGCACCGCATAGACCA
The DNA here is from genome assembly GCA_947175145.1 of uncultured Muribaculaceae bacterium. Lineage (GTDB taxonomy): Bacteria > Bacteroidota > Bacteroidia > Bacteroidales > Muribaculaceae > Lepagella. The sequence goes on from CAMWLY010000015.1 coordinate 21,205, forward strand.
TCATCGGAACCGAACACCACCACCGACACATGCTTCACTTCGCGATTAGTAATCAGCGGAGAGTGAAAATTCATGTCAGTAGCCAGTATATGACCCATAATAGACTTCAATTTGTCCTTGAAGGGCTGGAGCTTGCGGAGAGCCTGCTCATTCTGGTGCACTTTGGCCGAGGATATCATCTTCATCGCGCCAGTAATCTTCTCTGTTGAAGCTACCGACCCGATGCGTGTCTTTAATTCTCTGAGCGTTGCCATCAGCTAATATTCTTGATTATGATTTGAGGGAACTAATGCCGGCAGCCACTTCTTTGGCCACCTCGGTCAGTATTGCCTCTACCTCTTCGGTGAGTCTACCGCTCTTCAGCACATCGAGCACGTCGGCCTGATGGCGAATCTGGAGGTTCTGGATAAGTTGCTCCTCAAATTCCTTAACTTTTTCGAGGGGTACATTTTCAAGCAGACCCTTAACACCGCAATAAATTACCGCAACCTCATTTTCTACAGGCCAGGGGTGATATTGTGGCTGCACAAGTATCTGCTGATTCTTACGACCGCGGTCAATCACTGCGGCGGTAACCGGGTCAATATCACCACCGAATTTGGTAAATGACTCAAGTTCACGATACTGTGCCTGTGCGATTTTCAAAGTACCGGCCACTTTCTTCATACACTTGATCTGAGCATTACCACCCACACGAGATACTGAGATACCTACGTTGATAGCGGGGCGAATACCCTGATTGAAGAGAGCTGTTTCAAGGAATATCTGACCATCGGTAATAGAAATCACATTGGTCGGGATATAAGCTGAAACGTCGCCTGCCTGAGTTTCGATAATCGGGAGAGCTGTGAGAGAGCCACCACCCTTGACCATGGGCTTAAGGACTTCGGGAAGGTCATTCATCTCCTCGGCAACCTTCTGGTCACCTATAATTTTGGCTGCTCTTTCGAGCAGACGGGAATGCAGATAGAAGATATCACCGGGATATGCCTCGCGACCTGAAGGACGCTTGAGCACGAGCGAAATTTCACGATATGCAACAGCCTGCTTCGAGAGGTCATCATACACGATAAGTGCATCTCGACCTGAATCGCGGAAATATTCGCCTATGGCTACACCGGCAAAAGGTGCCCAATAGCGCATTGACGCCGAGTCAGAAGCATTAGCAGCAACGACCACTGTATAGGGCATAGCGCCAAATTTCTTGAGAGTATTGACAATCGAGGCTACTGTTGAAGCCTTCTGACCGATAGCCACATAAATGCAATATACCGGTTTGCCATTGTCATAATTTTCTTTCTGGTTGATAATTGTATCGATAGCGATAGCAGTCTTACCGACCTGACGGTCACCGATGATGAGCTCACGCTGACCGCGTCCGATAGGAATCATGGCATCTACAGCCTTGATACCTGTTTGGAGAGGAACATTTACGGGTGAACGGAACACAACACCCGGAGCTTTGCGCTCAAGCGGGAGACGGATTCGTTTACCTTCGATAGGACCGAGACCGTCGATAGGTTCACCAAGCATGTTGACCACGCGGCCGAGCATACCTTCGCCAACCGGAATTGAGGCAACCTCACCGGTGCGCTTTACCGACATATTTTCGGTAATTGAGTTAACCTTGTCGAGCAGCACGACGCCCACATTACTCTCTTCGAGGTTGAGGGCCACACCTGTGGCGCCATTCTCAAACTCTACGAGCTCGTTACTTCTCACATTTTCCAGGCCGTATACGTGAGCCACGCCGTCACCTACGCTGAGGACTGTGCCCACCTCTTCGAACTTGACCTTGGAATTTATATTTTCAAGCTCTTGCTTTAATACATCCGAAATTTCGCTGGGATTAAGCATCTTGGTTAATTGCTACTTAGATTTTGACGTAATTGTTCGAGTTCACTGCTGATAGAAGCGTTCATGCGCGCTGAGTCGACATCGATCACGAAGCCACCGATAAGATTCGGATCGACTTCGTGATGATATTCGAAACTCATGCCTTTGAACGCCCGCTCCACTACGGCCTTGAGTTTATCCATCTCGGCTTCGGGCAGAGGGGCGGCAGTAGTGATCTTGACTTGCGAGATATGATTATCCTTGCGGTATATCTCGCGATAAGCGAGAGCCATAAGGTATGCGAATTCCTCGCGATGATGGTCGAGAATCAGAGATACGAACCTTGTGTAATCATCTCCGGGTTTATCCCCTGCGGCACTCAGCAGCAGAGTTTCTTTATCCTTGCGGTCCACATGGGGGTTAGCCATGATTTTCTGCAGGCGCGCATCCGCGCTGAAAGCGGAGATGACATTTTTCATCTCCTCATAGACCTGCTTAGTCTTACCGGTTTCGACCGCGAATTTATATAATGCTTTAGCGTACCGGTTGGGAATGAGTCCGGAAATCATAGACTTCAGTTTTTCTCTATTTCGTCCAAAAGTTTATTGACGAGTGCAGTTTGCGCACTGTCGTTGCTCATTTTAGTGCGGAGCATTTTCTCTGCAATTTCGATCGAGAACTTGCCAACTTCATTTCTGAACTGAAGTTCAGCTTCCTTACGGGCCTGTTCGATAGCGATTTTAGCGGAGTCCATTTCCTTCTGAGCGGCTCTCTGCGCCTCGGTTCTGGCTGCCTCAATGATGTCCGATTTCATTTTGGCTGCCTCGCGAAGCATCTCCTGCTGACGTGCCTGCGCATCGAGCACATATTTCTGTGCTTCCTCGCGGGCATGGTCAAGTTGCTCTTTGGCTTGACGTGCATCTTCCACACCCTGGTCTATGGTGGTGGCGCGACTATCCATCATCTTGATGATTACCGGCCAACCCCATTTCGCAAGGGCAAGGAAGAGCAGGATGAACGCTACGAACATCCAGAACACCAAGCCGAAATCGGGCGTGAATAATTCCATTTCAGGTTATTTACGTTACTATGGTTTGTGGTCGCTTTCTACCTGAGCGCTTCTTATTTGATAAAGATAGCCAGAGCAGATACAATCACTGCGAAGAGGGCAACACCCTCAATCAGAGCGGCGATCACAATCATGTTGCTTCGGATATCGCCGGCTGCCTCGGGTTGACGTGCGATAGCCTCCATTGCAGAGCTACCGATACGGCCGATACCAAATCCTGCTGCGAGAGCTGCGATACCTGCACCAAGTGCTGCGCCGAGTGCTGCGATGGGCTGGAGGTTGAGAACCTCAGTCATGATGGTTGATAACATAATCGTAATGTTTTTAAATGTTTATTGTTTTGTTGTTATAATTCAATTTTCTGTTTTGACCTGCTGATCCACTTTATCATGAGCCTTTGCTTCATGAGCCTCATGGTCTGCTACCGACATAGATATGAAGATTGTGGATAGCATCGTGAACACATAAGCCTGGATAAAGCTGACAAGCACATCGAGAAGCAACATGAATATCGAGAATAGCACCGATACCACTGTGGCTGCTCCTGCTACTGCCGCACCGAATGCCGCAAAGATAAAGATAAGAAGAGTCAGTGTGATAACTATCATATGGCCGCCCATCATGTTGGCAAACAGACGGACACAGAGTGCTGCAGGCTTGGTAAACATGCCGAATACCTCGATAACCTGCATGATAGGAAGCGGGAATTTCAGGAACAATGGCACATCAGGCCAGAAGATTTCTTTCCAGTAATGCTTATTGCCATTGATATTGGTAACCACAAATGTGCATATTGCCAGCACCAGAGTCACTGCGATATTACCTGTAAGGTTGGCACCGCCGGGGAATATCACAACCAGTCCGATCAGGTTCATTATCAAAATGAAGAAGAAGGCTGTAAGCAGGTACGGCGCAAACTTGGGCGCTTTGGCTCCGAGAGTAGCCTTGATGGTATCATAATACACGAACCCTACAAGCATCTCGAAGAATCCCATGCCCTTGCGGGGAGCCTTGAAACCATTCTTGCGATAGAAGCGCACAAGGCACATCACAAGCAGTGTCACTAAGAATGATGCAATAAAGAGAGCAGCAACATTCTTGGTAATCGAGATATCGAGAGGTCTGTATTCGCGATAATATTTTCCGTCGTAATATACGTATCCATCGATAATACGGGGAGAATTTGAATCATTGCCTGAAGCTTTGGCTAATTCAGTGGATACAGTCTTTTCCTCTTCCGGAGTAAGGTCAAAGATTTGCACGACCTTATCCTTGTGACTGCTGACATGGGCAATCAAAAAGCGATAAGTTTTGCTGTCGCGCTCTATAGTTTTGATTACCGGTTCAAGCTCCTTATGATCCTTACCGGTTTCCTCATTGCGGGTTATAATGACTTCAGTCAGATCAGCTGATGAGAAGCAGAACCATTTGCCATCTTCGGCACGCACAATCACCGGAAGGGGGATACGATACACATGCGCGAAGGGCACTTCCCAGCCATATCCGTCGCCGAGGTGTTCGAATATAATTTCCTTGACATCGAGATCCTTTTTCTCCTCGTTGGCCATAGCATTCTGCGGGCATAGAAAAACTAATGCGAGCAAAGCGAGAAGAACAGTGCGGAGTGAGTGCCGCGCTCTGTTTGCTCCGGTCAGGGATTTATTTATTCTTTTGAACATTTCGTTGCTGTTTGCTTGAGTGTTGATGTGCCGGTATAGAATCAATAAACGCATACCGAAATCACATTGCTGTTGACATCGGCAAGTCCGCCACCTATTTCAAGTTCATGTTGTGAACCATCGACCGCGGTATATTTCACAAGACCTTTGACCAGCACGGATATAATCGGGGCATGGTCCTTGAGTACCGTGAAAGAGCCGAGCTTTCCGGGCAGTGTAACCGAAGTAACATCGCCGGTGAAGCTTATCTCGTGTGCGGATATGATTTCAAGTTTCATGGCTTACTTAGCATTCTTAAGCATTTCCTTACCTTTGGCAATTGCCTCATCGATAGTACCGACATTGAGGAATGCCTGTTCCGGCAAGTAATCCAGTTCTCCGGAGAGAATCATCTTGAAGCCACGGATAGTCTCCGCCAGCGGCACCATTACACCGGGCAGGCCAGTGAACTGTTCTGCCACATGGAAAGGCTGTGAGAGATATCTCTGTGCGCGACGAGCACGATCCACTACCTGCTTATCCTCATCAGACAATTCATCTACACCGAGAATTGCAATGATATCCTGAAGCTCATTATATTTCTGCAGCAACTGCTTAACGGCCTCAGCCGTCTGATAATGCTCCTCACCTACGATATTCGGATCGAGAATACGCGAAGTTGAATCCAGGGGGTCTACAGCAGGATAAATACCAAGCTCTGAAATCTTACGAGAGAGCACTGTAGTTGCATCAAGGAATGAGAAGGTAGTAGCGGGTGCAGGGTCAGTCAAGTCATCGGCAGGCACATAGATAGCCTGAACAGAAGTGATTGAACCGTTTTTAGTAGATGTGATTCGCTCCTGGAGCGCACCCATTTCTGAAGAAAGTGTAGGCTGGTAACCTACGGCCGAGGGCATACGACCGAGGAGTGCGGATACCTCTGAACCGGCCTGAGTGAAACGGAAGATATTGTCGATAAAGAGCAGAATCTCTTTACCGCCGCCATCTTGGTCTCGGAACTGCTCAGCGACAGTAAGACCTGAGAGTGCCACACGCAGACGAGCGCCCGGGGGCTCATTCATCTGACCGAACACGAGAGTGGATTGAGAGTTAGCGAGAGCTTCGTGGTCCACATCATTGAGGTTCCACTCCCCTCTTTCCATACCCTCTTCGAACTTCTTGCCATATTTTATTACACCGGACTCGATCATCTCGCGGAGGAGGTCATTACCCTCACGTGTACGTTCACCCACACCGGTGAATACCGAGTAACCGTTGTGACCTTTGGCGATGTTATTGATAAGCTCCATGATGAGCACGGTCTTACCCACACCGGCACCACCGAAGAGACCGATTTTACCACCTTTGGAATAAGGTTCGAGCAGGTCGATGACCTTAATACCGGTAAACAGAATCTCCTGTGAGATGGCGAGCTGGTCGAAAGCCGGAGCGGGCTGGTGGATTGCGCGGAGATCCTCACGTTTGAGCTCACCGAGCAAGTCGATAGCGTCACCGACCACATTGAGCAGGCGACCTTTAACCTGATTGCCGGTAGGCACGGCAATCGGATGGCCGAGATTGCGCACCTTTACACCGCGGCGCACACCGTCGGTACTCTCCATGGCCACGCATCTCACGATATCCTCACCTATGTGCTGCTCGACCTCGAGAATCAGCTCCTCGCCATTGTCACGCTCTACCTTGAGAGCCGAGTAAATTGGGGGGATATTATCTTTGCCCCCTTCAAACGAGACGTCGATCACCGGACCTATCACCTGGGTCACCGTGCCTAAAATTTCGCTCATAATTTGTTCTACTGTTGGGCGTCTGACTATTAAGTACTCCCTAAGAGTCTCGCGCTGTATTTTTATGTTGCTTTAATTTCTACGTAAGTTTCCGGGACTAATCAGATTAGAAGTGCCAGCCCAGAGCCACGAACACTGCCATGAAAATCAGATTGGCCAGTGCGAAGGGCATAAGATATTTCCATTCGAATGCGAGCATCTGGTCAATTCGCACACGAGGGAAGGTCCATTTGAACCAGATTATCACGAATGAGATAAAGAATGCTTTTGCCAGGAACCACACCGGACCGGGGATATAGTTCATCACCATATTGAAACCGTCCCAACCGGGCACATGCAGAGGCATCCAGCCGCCAAGGAACATCAGCGATGCGATACCTGAAACTATAAAGAGGTTCAGATACTCGGCGAGGTAGAAGAATCCGAAGTGGATACCGGAATATTCGGTGTGATAACCTGCGGTAAGCTCATGTTCGGCTTCCGGCAGGTCGAAAGGACCGCGGTTAGTTTCGGCAGTGGCCGCAATCACATAGATTATAAATGCGATAATCGCGGGGATATGACCTCTGAAGAGGAACCATGCAGACTCTTGTTCAGCCACGATGGTTGAAATATCCATCGAACCGCAGAGAACCACTATAGTCATCAGAGCCAGCCCCAAAGAGAGCTCATAGCTGACCATCTGCGCACCGCTTCGCATAGCACCGATCAGCGTATATTTATTATTTGAAGACCAGCCGGCAAGTAATATACCGAGTACTCCAACCGAAGAAACTGCCAATATAAAGAATATGCCGATATTCCAGTCGATAATCTGCAGCCCATTGCCCCACGGCAGACATGCAAGCATCACCACCGAACTGGTTATGATGATATAGGGTGCAAGTTTAAACAGGAATCTGTCTGTGCCACGCAGCGATATAAGCTCCTTGATAAGGATCTTAAACATATCGGCGAAGACCTGAAGCAAACCCCATTTACCTACGCGCATCGGGCCGAGACGGCACTGAAACCATGCGCAGAGCTTACGCTCGTAGAGGATATAGAAGAGGGCGAGTACAGTGTAAGTGAGGAGCACCAGCACTGCGATTATCACGCATTCGATAAGCACGGCAAGCCAATCCGCCATGCCCAGACCAAGGAGCCAGTTGTTGAAGGCCGACGTCCACTGTCCGAAATTAAACATATTCTGTTATCTGTTGCTTTGTTATACTTCTATTCTGAAAAAGTGCGGTTACGCAGAGTGTCCGCTAAATGGTGAAATTTCCGCTCCACCGGGCGGCTGTTATCTGTCAATATCGGGAATCACAAAGTCGAGAGCCGCACCGATTGAGATAAGGTCGGCAATCATGTGTCCCCGGCAGCAGAGATCCATAACTCCCACCAAGTTGAAGCAGGGGCTCTGAAAATGAACGCGATAGGGAGTCTTCTCACCTACTGATTCGATGTAAACACCGAATGTGCCGCGGCTTGCCTCAACCTGAGCGTACCAGTTACCCTTTGGAAGCTTGATGATCTTGGGTACCTGAGCTCTGATATCACCTTCGGGAATTTTATCTACAAGCTGTTCGAGTATTCTGACTGACTGTTCGATCTCTTTCATTCTGACCATATAGCGAGAATAAGAGTCACAGCCGGTTTCAAGAACTTCATCGAATTCCACTCGGTCGTAAGCGGCGTAGGGGTGTTTTTTGCGGCAATCACAGCTCCAGTTGGAACCACGTCCGCTCGGGCCGGTGATTGCATAATTGATAGCATCGCTCTTCGGGAGAATTCCGACACCCTTGAGACGATTCATCGCAATGATATTTCCGGAGAATACCTTGTGATATTCTTTAAGCGCACCAGGCAATATGCGTATCAGTTCCTTGACATCCTTAACAAAATCAGGATGCAAGTCTGCGATTACACCGCCGATTACATTATAGTTCATCGACATGCGTGCGCCACAGGTTTTATCGAAGATATCGAGTACCATCTCGCGTTCACGGAATCCGTAGAAGAAAGCTGTGGTCGCGCCCATATCCATCGCGGTACAACCGAAAGCGAGAAGATGGCTTGAAATACGCATAAGCTCGTCCATCATGGTGCGAATCACGACTGCGCGTTCGGGTACCTCGATGCCGAGTGCTTTCTCGATGCACATGCAGAGACAGTGTCTGTTCTGGTGTGCAGACATGTAATCCATGCGGTCGGTGAAATGCAGAATCTGGGGATAAGTCAGACCTTCTGTGAGTTTCTCAATGCCACGATGAATATAACCTGACACAATCTCGACCTTCTTGACAGTCTCACCGTCAACGGCAGCTCTGAAGCGCATCACACCGTGAGTAGAGGGGTGCTGAGGACCTATATTCACCACATAATCATCTTCGGCAAAGATCTTGCCCGGGGTGCATACGAGGTTACCATCCTTATCGAGCGACCAGCTCCGGGTATCATCCTCATTTTTCTCCTCTTCAAGACGAATGGGGTTTAATTCAGGGCTTGCATCATAATCTTTGCGGAGCGGGTGACCTACCCAGTCATTGCGCAAGAAGAAACGGCGCATATCGGGGTGTCCCACAAACTTAATGCCGAGCATATCATATACCTCTCGTTCCTGGAAGTTGGCAACTTTCCATAGCGAGCTTACAGAATGAATATAGGCATTATCGCGGTCACCTGCTGCTACAACCTTGACAGTCATTATTTCCCAGTTGCGCGGAGTGGAAGTCAAGTAATACACAACGCCTAAAGACTCGTTCCAATCCATACCCACCACGGCTGTGAGCAAGTCGAATTGGAGTTTATCCTTTAGATCGGAGGCGAACTTAAACCAATCGGCCTCGGGCACATTGACTGTTAGGGTTTCTCCCTCCTCAAATGTAGCCGAGGGGTATATCTTCAAGATATCTTGTTTCAAATCACTCATTTCTGATGTTTTGTCGGTTAAGGGGAACAATCAGCCTATCTGGCCTTTTTCCTCGGGGTGCTCTGCGAAGAACTCATCGATTTTTTCTTTGCGGTTAACACCACCGAAGAACTTCTGCACCTTAATTTTGCGTTGCAACTGCATCAGGCCATAGAACATAGCCTCGGGTCTGGGAGGACAACCGGGGATATAAACGTCGACCGGGAGGATTTCCTCGACTCCGGGCACCACACAATAGCTTTTCTTGAAGGGACCGCCGGAAACAGCGCAGCCACCACATGCAATTACATAGCGGGGCTCGGCGAGCTGCTCATAGAGTCGACGCATCACAGGCGCCATGCGGTGAACGATTGTGCCCTGCACCATCACATAGTCAGCCTGACGCGGAGAGTTACGCGCCACCTCAAATCCGAAACGAGCCATGTCATATCGGGCTGCACCAAGGCTCATAAACTCGATAGCACAGCAACTTGTGCCGAAACAGAGAGGCCAAAGCGAGTTGGAGATACCCCAGTTAATCAGTTCATCGAATTTACCAACTACTACATTGGCTCCGGTAGCGTTAAGTTCTTCAACAAGCTTGTCGATATATTCGTTGTTCTTGAAGTCCTCACGCTTCATGCTTTTGATATGGTCTAATCCCATTTGAGCGCTCCTTTCCGCCATGCATAAGCAAGGCCCATTATCAATATAAACATGAATATTCCTATGCAAAGCAAACCTTGAGGTCCAAGGCTGCGCATCACTACCGCCCACGGGTATAGAAATACTACCTCGACATCAAACATGAGGAAGAGAATAGCAAAAATATAATAGCCGGCCTTGAACTGAATCATAGACTCTCCGCGAGTCGGAACTCCACATTCGTAGGGCTCGGCTTTCAGAACCGAATAGGATTTCGGTGAAATCAACCTGGCGATAAGCAACGCCGCAAATACAAGGCCTATACCGGTGAGGGTAGCCGTGATTGAGAGCGCACCATTGCCTATCTCGCACAATAGATTCATATCTTATTGGTTTTTAATTATATATCTATTATCTTGCAATAACTTGGGCAGAATATCAAACCGCCTATCTGCAAAATTAGCCATTTTCTGAGAAATCAACAAATAAAAC
>CAMWLY010000016.1 GCA_947175145.1 uncultured Muribaculaceae bacterium
TAACGACAATCATAATCAGGTGATGATATATGTGCGCGATGTGCAAGGCGGAGAATACCAGCTTCTCAAGAATACCGAGCTCTGCGCTACAGGTATGGCAGGCAACTGGAACTATGTATCAGCACCGCTCACCGCATTTGCCGGCAAGAAGGTTCAGGTGTTGATTCGCGCGCTTGTCAAGTCTCATGCACTGGTATGCTATGACAATGTAAGCGTGCGTTCGATGGCTGCTCATGATTTGGCTCTCGCCTCTCTTGCAGCACCGGCAGCAGCAATGGTAGGCCGCGATTTCAAGGTGACAGCCACCGTGACAAACCTCGGCATGCTTACCTCGGGTGAATACACCGTGGAGCTTTACAAAGATGGTGAGAAAGTAGCCGAACAAAACGGCAATGAACTCGGCTCGGGTGCTTCGGCAGATTATACATTTATGCTGCAGATGAGTCCGATGACAGAGGAGCCCGTGAAACTTCAGGCCAAGGTGGTTTATGCTCAGGATACCAATCAGGCAGACAATCAGAGTGAGGAAGTATCGGTTGAGCCCAAGGAATCGAATCTGCCCGATGCCGAGAATCTATTCGGCAGCGTGGAAGATGGAATCGTGAAGCTCAGCTGGGACGCACCCGCACTCGACCCCGTGTCTGAGGAAATTGAGGAGAGCTTTGAAAGCGCCGCTGCTTTCGCCGATAACTATGAAGATTGGATTTTCATAGACGTTGACGGTGAGCCTGTGGGTGGTTTCAACGGTCTTTCGGTGCCCGGTATCACAGCCGGACAGACCGCAAGCTCATTCAGAGTCTGGGACCAGTCTATTCTCGGCAACGGCAGCTATGCCGCTCATTCCGGCAATAAATACCTATTCTCTCTCTATAGACAAGATGATGGTGAAGTAGATGACTGGGCAATTTCTCCGGAACTCGACGGCTCGGCTCAGACCATCACCTTCTACGCCAAGAGCTACCACACTCAGTTCTCTGAGAAGCTTTGGATCTATACGAGCAAGGGAAGTGTAAATCCTGATGATTTCAAGATTGTAAGACTTGTAGGTGGTGTAGTTCCTTCAGACTGGACAGAATATACCTTTACAGTGCCCGAGGGCACCAAGCGCTTCGCTATCCGCTGCGTGAGCAAGGGCGGATTCATGCTGATGGTCGATGATGTGAAGTTCACACCGAAGTCCAACGAGCCTCTCGAACTCAACGGTTACAATATATGGCGCGACGGTTCGAAGCTGAATTCAGCTGTTCACGAGAGCCGCGAATTTGCCGACAGCAATGTTGAGCCGGGCAATGCATACATCTATACCGTGACTTCACTGTTCAAGGGTAAGGGTGAATCAGCAGGTAGCGAGCCAATCGATGTATTTGTGGAAACATCATCAGTAAACGCTCCCGGTGCCGGCTTGGAAGTAGAGAAGGTCGGTCACACATTGGTGGTGCGCAACCCCGGTCTTGAGGAAGTGAGAGTGGTTAAAGCCGATGGCATCACACTCCACAACAGCACCGGTCAGGCTGAAATCCGCATCGATGTGACCCCGGGTGTATATTTCGTAAAGACACGCAAGGTTGCAAAAGCCGTGGTGATTAACTGATGAAAAATATCAGTCATAATGGTGATATGAACTGAACCAAGTATCATTTTTTATAGCAAAGGGTCGGATTGTGATATATCCGACCCTTTGTTTGTTCTTATTTTTGCAACCGAGTGAGGCAGAAGTGTCGATAGTCTTCTGCTATTTCAGACCCGAAATATTAACTGATAACCGAAATAATCTATGATGAAAACTTGCAAGTGGCTGATGGCCGTGGGTGCGATAGCGCTTTCGATTCCTACGATGGCTCATGGCAACGACGGACTTGAGATTACATATCTCAGCCCCGATAACACTATGGTTCGCATCACCGGCGAAGAGAGCACCCTGCTGCTCCCGACTCAGGACAATGTGGAAGATGCCACCATTAATGTAATAGTAGACAATCAGCTTGTAAAGACTATCCGCTGCCGTCTTGCCCAGCAGAAAGTTGACCTGACAGTGCCTATGGATCTGACCCCGTATAAAGGTAAGAAGGTGGTGCTCTCAGTGGTGACTCCCCAGGGTCGCAGCGGAATCCGCGAGGCACGCACCGATGTGTGCTGGCGCGACATGAAGTTGACCAACGATTTCGTGTGGAAAAATACCGAAGCCAAATATCGCCCTGCATATCATCATGCACCGCAGTGGGGTTGGATGAATGACCCCAACGGCATGTTCTATAAAGATGGCAAGTGGCATCTCGCATATCAGTGGAATCCATATGGTGCCAAGTGGCAGAACCTGAGCTGGGGACACTCTGTATCGAGTGACCTGGTTAACTGGGAGCATATGCCGGTGGCTATCGAACCCGACGGTCTGGGCATGATTTTCTCAGGTTCCGCTGCTATTGATACCGCCAACACCGTGGGTTATGGTCCCGGTGCCGTGGTGGCTCTCTACACATCGGCCGACCGCAATCAGATACAGTCTCTCGCCGGCTCCAACGATGATGGCCTGACATATCAGAAATATGACGGAAACCCGGTTCTCGCCAATGATAGCGAGGCTCGCGACCCCAATATGTTCTGGAATGAAAAGACCGGCAAATGGACAATTCTTCTGGCACACGCTCTGGAGCATGAGATGCTTATCTTCTCAAGCCCCGACCTGAAGGAATGGACTCTCGAGTCAAGCTTCGGCAAAGGTCTCGGTGAGCAGGGTGGAGTCTGGGAATGCCCCGACCTGTTTGAAGTCCCGGTAGCCGGTACCAACAAGACAAAATGGGTATTGCTCTGTAACATCAACCCCGGCGGCCCCTTCGGCGGCTCCGCAACCCAGTATTTCGTAGGTGATTTCGATGGTAAGACCTTTAAGGCCGATACCAATGCCAAGGGTGAGGTGGAGACAAAATGGATGGATTATGGTAAGGATCACTATGCCACAGTATCATTCTCAGGTACCGAGGCTGACCGCCGTGTGGTTATCGGCTGGATGAGCAACTGGGAATATGCCAACGAGGTTCCGACACTGCAGTATCGTTCGGCGAACACGCTGCCACGCGAAGTGGGCCTGTTCAAAGGAGCCGACGGTCAGCTCTATGTGTCATCAGCTCCCGCTCGCGAGATGCTCAAACTCAGAGGTGAAAATGTGGTGAGCGCAGATAAATTCAGCGTATCATCAACCGCTGCCGAATATCAGATTCCGGAATCCACAGAGGGTCTGATGGAGATCGTAGCCACAATCGATGCCGCCAAGAATTCCAAGGTGAATTTCACTCTCGCTAATTCAAAAGGTGAGAAAGTTGACATGACCTACGATGCCGCTACACGCACCATGAATATGGATCGCACACAGGCCGGCCTGAGCGACTTCAGCGATCGTTTCCCGGCAGTGACGGTAGCTCCAACACGCGAGAACAAGGGTAAAGTCGAGGTGCGTATATTTGTGGACCGCACAAGTGTGGAACTGTTCGGCAACAACGGTCAGTTCGTGATGACAAACCTTGTATTCCCGACAGAGCCTTACACTCAGCTCTCTGTGTCTGGTACCGGCAAAGCTACTGTGTCAGGACTTAAAGTCTATGCAATTCAAACCAATAAGTAAGTGGCAATCTATCTTGATACCTAAATCTTAAACCTGTAAACTGAATATTTCATGAAAGATAATAATTCAGCGGTTGCGAAATCATCGATGATGACACTGATTCCGGTGATGCTGGCCTTCTTTACCATGGGTTTTGTGGACCTCGTTGGCTCGGCGACCAACTTCCTCAAGCAGGATCTTGACTTGTCATCTTCGCAGGCCGGCTTTATCCCCTCGCTTGTGTTTTTCTGGTTCCTGATATTCTCTGTGCCGACCGGCATATTGATGAATAAGATCGGTCGTAAGAATACGGTGCTTCTCTCACAGCTGATTACATTGGTTTCACTTCTGATTCCGATTTTTACCGACCAATATTATCCGATGCTAATAGCATTCTCTCTGCTTGGCATAGGCAATGCCGTGATGCAGACTTCACTCAACCCGCTTGTGTCGGGTCTGATTCACCCCTCGCGTCTGGCTTCGACCCTGACTTTCGGTCAGTTTGTGAAGGCTATCTGTTCGCTGCTGGCTCCCTACCTTATGTCATGGGGTGCGCTTGCACTTATTCCCGACTTCGGACTTGGCTGGAGAATCGTATTCCCGATTTTCGGTATCGTGAATATCGCCTCCGTGCTTTTCCTGAGCGCTACTCCTATCAAGGAGGAGAAGGCCGATAAGGTTACCGGTTTCATCGAATGCGTGAAGCTTCTCTCCGTGCCTTTTGTGCTTCTCTGCTTCTTCGGTATCATGTGTCATGTGGGTATCGATGTCGGCACCAACACATTTGCTCCGCAGTTGCTGATCGAGAAGTTCGGTTACTCGGTGGAAGATGCTGTAATCGGCACTCAGATTTACTTCTACTTCCGCACCGGCGGTTGCCTGCTCGGCAGCTGGTTCCTGGCTCATGTGCCTGCGAAAGCCTTCTTCCTATTCTCGGTGCTTTGCATGATAGTGGGTGTGATATTGCTCTTTATCGCTGCATCTCCGCTGATTATCCTCGCCGGTATCGCCTGCATAGGCTTCGGTAACTCAAATATCTTCTCAGTGGTGTTCGCACAGGCTCTGATAGCCCAGCCCAAGGAGAAAAACGAGGTGTCCGGTCTTATGATCATGGGTCTCTTCGGAGGCACACTCTTCCCCCTCTTCATGGGTTTCGCCCAGGAGGGTATGGGAATTGCCGGTGCAGTGACCGTGATGGCCTGCGGTGTAGCTTATCTGCTCTGCTACACATTCACAATGCGTAAAGCCTGAAAATTCGATATAATAGTTTAATTGCTCAAATAACCATTGAAATCTGATAATATGAATAAGAATAAGAAAGATATAGTAGTGGGAATCGGCGAAGCTCTCTGGGATGTTCTTCCCGAGGGTAAGAAAATCGGAGGTGCTCCCGCAAACTTCGCATATCATATCAGCCAGTTCGGTCTTCCCTCCATGGCCGTTTCGGCAGTGGGCGATGACGCCCTCGGTCACGAAATCCGCGAAAACTTCATTTCCAAAGGTCTCAGCTTCATACTTGACTATGTGCCTTATGCTACAGGTACCGTGCAGGTAGTGCTTGATGAAGCCGGTGTGCCTCAGTATGATATCAAGGAAAATGTGGCCTGGGATAATATCCTCTTCACACCCGAACTTGAAGATCTGGCCAAGCGCACCAAAGCTGTATGCTTCGGCTCTCTGGCTCAGCGAAATGTGGTCAGCCGCGATACTATAAATAAGTTTCTCGAGGCTATGCCCCGCACCGACGAGTCTCTTGTGGTATTCGATGTGAACCTGCGCCAGGGCTTCTATACCAAGGAGATACTGACTCGTTCGATGGAACAGTGCAATATCTTGAAAATCAACGATGAAGAGTTGATTACAGTAAGCCGCATGTTTGGATACCCCGGTATCGACCTTCAGGATAAATGCTGGATTCTGCTCGGCAAATATAATCTGAAGATGCTGATACTTACATGTGGAATCAACGGTAGCTATGTGTTCACTCCCGGCAAGGTGAGCTTCCAGCCCACTCCGATGGTGAAAGTGGCTGATACTGTGGGTGCCGGCGATAGCTTCACCGCCGCCTTTGTGGCAAGTATCCTGCTCGGCAAGAGCGTCGAGGAAGCTCACAATTGCGCAGTGCGCACTTCTGCTTTTGTCTGCACTCAAAATGGCGCTATGCCTATATTACCTCCTGAGATTAAGGGATAAATAATCGAGTCTCTCAATATAATTCAGATCTTAATCCTATCTTAAGGTAAAAAATGGAAAAGCTTTGCGGTGACGCAAGGCTTTTTTATATTATTTTGCTATCTTTACGAGCAGAATATAACCTACCCTGATATCATGAGATTTTTCAAATCAACGTGTCCGGTAAGAAGTCGGATTCTTTATGCGATTCTGGCACTGATTTCGATAGTCGTCAGCGGTTGCCGTCAGTCGCAGACTTACAAAATAGGAGTGTCGCAGTGTTCCGAAGATGACTGGCGGCAGAAGATGAACGGAGAGATGCTCCGCGAGGTGATGTATCACCCGGAAGTAGAGCTGGAGATACGCAGCGCAGATGATTCCAATGAGAAGCAAGCGGCCGACCTGCGCTATTTTGCGGAGAATAAGTTTGATGTGATTATCGTGTCGCCCAATGAGTCTCAGACCATGACTCCGGAAATTGACAAACTGATGGCGCAGGGTATTCCGGTGGTTGTTTTCGACCGCGAGGTTACCAATGATAATTATACCGCATTCAGAGGTGCCGATAATGATTCGATAGGTTTTCTGGCTGCGCGCTATGCGCGGCATCTGACCGGCGATAAGGGTAAAGTAGTAGAGATATATGGATTGCCGGGGTCTTCGCCTGCCGATGACCGCCACAAGGGGTTTATGCGCGGACTTGTGCTATCGCCCGATATGTCTCTGGCAGCTACCGGCATAGGAAATTGGCAGGAAAAGTATGCACGCCGTGCTGCCGACTCACTTCTGAGACTTCACCCTGATGCGGCACTGGTATATGCGCACAATGACCGCATGGCTATCACCGCCCGTGAAGTTGCCGACAGCCTCGGACTTCACCCATTTGTGATAGGTATCGACGCCGCGCCCCATATCGGTATCCGCGCCGTGGCCGATGGAAAGATAGATGCCACTTTCCTCTACCCGACAGAAGGTCAGGAGCTGATTCGCACCGCATTGGCTATTGCCAAAGGAGAACCTTTCGAGAGAACAGTGCTCAAGCCTGCCATGCAGGCTGTGGATAAAACCAATGCCGATATACTTCTGCTTCAGACAAATGCTCTCGAAGAGGAAACTACCAAGGTCAAGGACCTTAAGTCTGAGGTGGATAAATACTGGGAATCGCATAATGCACAGCGGGCTTATCTCATAGCCACCGGTGTGCTCCTGATATTGGCACTGGTGCTGATGACAGTGCTCGTGCGCCTGTATTGGCTGCGCAAACGCCAGCAGGAAGTTCTGCTTGAGAAGAATCATGAACTTGAGGAACAGCGTGACCGTGAGAAAGAACTTAATGCCCGACTGAATGAAGCGACACAATCCAAGCTGATGTTCTTCACCAATGTATCGCATGACCTCAAGACCCCTCTGACTCTTATATCAGGTCCGGTCGAGGAATTGTCGAAGGTAGGCAATCTGACTCCCCAACAACTCACATTGGCCAAGATTGCCAATAAGAATGTGAAGATTCTCAAGCGCTTAATCAATCAGATTCTCGATTTCCGCAAGTATGAAAACAATCGTCAGACCTTGGATCTTACGGAAGCTGATCTGGCGAAGCTGCTCGAAGAGTGGACCGCATCATTCGAAGGAATCGCCCGCAGGCGGCATATCAAGTTGAGATTTGAAGCCGCCGAAGATGCCCCCGAGCATGTAGCGATAGATGTCGAGAAGATAGAGCGGGTATTTTTCAATGTGCTCAGCAATGCATTCAAATATACTCCCGACAATGGCATAATAGTGGTTGCCTGCCACTTCACCGCTACCGAATGTCAGTTCTCAGTGAGTGATAACGGTAAGGGTATCGCTCCCGAGGATCTGCCGAATATTTTCATGCGCTTCTTTCAGGTGGACAAGGTTCACCCCAATGGTTCCGGCATCGGACTCTCGCTGGCCAAGGCATTTGTGGAGCTTCATGGCGGCAGCATAGAAGCTAAATCTCGTCCCGGGGTAGGTTCGAGGTTCACCATAACTCTCCCGGTTCGTCATGTGGCTGATACTGCGGCCGAGGTAACTTCTGTAATCACCGAGAGTGATGTTAATGATGAATTAGGCACTGCCGAGAGCTTCGACAGCGTGATGATTGCCGCTAAGGAAAATGATCCTGAAGGTGAGGCCAAACCTCTGCTGCTGGTGATTGATGATAACCAGGATATGCTTATGATGGTATCGAACCTGCTCGGCGATCAGTACAGGGTGATTACGGCTCCTAATGGTGCCGAAGGGGTGAGAATGGCTGCCAAATATGTGCCCGATTTAGTGCTTTGCGATGTCATGATGCCGCAGATGGACGGCATGGAGTGCCTGCGGCGCATCAAGAGTGAGATAACAACCTCGCATATACCGGTGCTGATGCTTACAGCATGCACGCTCGATGAGCAGCGGGTTCAGGCCTATGAATCCGGAGCCGACGGCTATGTGTCGAAACCCTTCAATGGGGAATTGCTCGCAGCGAAATGCACAAGTCTGATAGCCAATCGCAAGCGTATTCATATCTCTATGCACAGTGATCAGTTTGCCATCGAGAAGGGGCAGAATGCAGTTGCTGATAGTGCGCCGGCTGATGCGGTGGCGCCATCTGCCCCGGCCAAGGAGAAGGCGCCGGCTCCGGCTGCTCCCAAGCCTGGTGACCCCGACAATGAATTCTATCGAAAATTCATCGGTCTGCTGAATAATCGTCTCGGTGACAGTGATATTAATGTAGACATCTTGGCGGCTGAGATGGGGTTGGGCAGAAGCCAGTTCTATCGCAAGATCAAAGCACTTACCAATTATTCGCCGGTTGAGCTGATCAGGAATATCAGACTCAAGGAGGCGCGAGTGCAGTTGCTCACCACCGAAAAGACGGTATCGGAGATAGCCTACGCCACAGGATTCTCCACGCCGGCATATTTCACCAAGTGTTATCGTGAGGCTTATGGTGAGACTCCGAGTGAAACCCGCGCGGGGATAACCAAGTAGATTTCAGATTTCAGATTTCAGATTTCAGATTAAATATCTTATAAGTCTTATAAGTCTTATAAGCCGCCGGCTATCTAACATCTGAAATCTAACATCTGAAACCTGACATATAAATTTTGTGCTTTTGAGTATCAGAATTGTTGTATTGGGCTGTTTTTAATATCGTATGCGCAATATTTCACAATGCAACTATAAGGAATAAAATATTTTTGCATCGGAATATTCAAACCCAAATTAAAATCAGCAATAGCATGAAAAGATCAATCCTCAGTGCGATGGTGGTTGTCATGACCTCGGTTTCGGCACTGGCGCAGGAGAACATTACGGTGCGAGGCACTGTGGTGTCGCGCGCGGATGGTGAGCCCCTGATCGGTGCAACCGTGATGTCGGAGGCCACCAAGAAGGGAACTGCCACCGATCTCGACGGCAATTTCCAGATTCAAGCCCCCAAGGGGAGTAAACTAACCTTTAGCTATGTGGGCTACAACAGCACTACTCTCGGTGCGGAGCCCGAAATGAACGTTTATCTCGATGAGAACTCGGCAGTGCTCAACGAGGTAGTTGTAGTCGGTTACCAGACTATCCGCAAGGCTGACCTCACAGGTGCGGTATCAGTGATGGATATGAAGGAACCTCTCTCAGAGAACTCAGGTAATATCATGTCGTCAATGGCAGGTAAGATGCCCGGTGTGAATGTGATTCCTGATGCAGCCCCCGGTGGAACAGGTTCTATACGTATCCGCGGTATGGGTTCGGCTTATTCAACCAATGACCCTCTTTATGTGGTAGATGGTGTGCCGACCGATAATATCAATATGATTAACCCGAGCGATATCGAGTCCATGCAGGTGCTCAAGGATGCTGCTTCGGCTTCAATCTATGGTTCGCGTGCAGCCAACGGTGTCGTGATTATCACCACCAAACATGGCAAAGGAGACCGGCTTTCTATTAATGTGAACTACGCAATCTCGGCTCAGACCATTGCAAAACGCTATAAGGTTCTCAACACCGAGGAATGGGGTAGATGTTATTGGGCTGCTGCCAAAAACAGCGGATTGAATCCGGGTGCGGATCCTAATATCTCCAAAATATATGGTTCCGGTGATACTCCCGTGTTGCAGCAGTATATCGGTGGCAACGAAAACTGGAAAGTTTCCGACACAGACTGGCAAGATGCAATATACCGCACAGCATGGACCAACAACCTCACTGCATCGGTTGCCAATAACACAGAGAAAGGTTCGGTACTCTTCTCTCTCAATATGATTGACCAGCAGGGTAACCTTAAAACCTCAAACTATCGCCGCTATTCAGCGCGTATCAACTCACGCTACGATTTCAACAAATATATCACCATCGGTGAGAATCTGCAGGTAGCGCAGTGGAGCCAGCATGGTGCCGATGTAAATGGTGACCGCGGTATTCCATTGCTCGCATTGCAGGCCCTTACAGCTATTCCGGTATATGGAGCTGACGGAGCATACGGCAATCCCTTCCAGTTAATAAGCAATGACAAGCAGAATCCTGTGCAGCTTCTCAACAATGCCAAGGACAACAAATCTGATTCATGGCGTATTCTTGGTAATGCTTTCCTTGAAATCAAACCTATCGACGGTCTCTCTCTCAAAACCAATATTGGTATAGAGCACTCACAGTTTATGAATACCAATCTGGGACGCCGTGTGAATCCTGATGATGTCAACGAAGTATTCTCAGAGTATGTGCAGGGTGATACATGGACCTGGACCAATACAGCCAACTATGTGAAGACTTTCGCCGAGAAGCACAATATCAATATCCTGCTCGGTACTGAGGCAATCGGTTACAACAGCCGATTCGTGAATGCCAGGCGTCAGGATTATATGTTCGAGGATTCCAACTATATGACCATCGGTGCCGGTAACGGTGAGCAATTCACCGGCGGTGGTAAAGATGCCTGGGGTATCTTCTCACTCTTCGCTAAAGCAGATTATAACTTCTCTGACCGTTATCTGGTATCATTTACAATTCGTCGCGACGAGAACTCGCGTTTCTCGAAGAAGAACAGAGCCGGTATTTTCCCCGCAGCATCAGTGGCATGGCGCCCGAGCGCAGAACCCTTCTGGCCTGTCAACGATGTGGTTACCGACATGAAAGTGCGTTACAGCTGGGGTCAGAACGGTAATGCCAACATCGGTCAGCTTTATCCGACATACTCCTCATATCGCTATGACAACGGCAATGGTTCTTACGATATCAACGGAACAGGAAATCAGACAGTTGCCGGTATAATCCTTGCCGCATCCGGCAATCCCAACTTGAAATGGGAGACTACAACGCAAAACAATGTCGGTCTCGATATGCGCTTCTTCAACGGAACGCTCAACCTGACCGGAGATTTCTACTACAAGAAGACCACAGGCATGCTTACTTGTCCTCCCGCTCTGTCGGTTGCAGGTCAGAATGCAGATATCTGGCTCAACACCGGTTCTATGCGCAACATCGGTTGGGAGGTTAGCCTCGGTTACAACTCTCCCACTTACGGTGACTTCTCTTGGAATGGATCAGTCAATGTGGCTCAGTATAAGAACAAACTCATGAAGCTGAACAATCGTCAGGAATTCATCGGCGGTGACGTAAGAATGATTCCCGGCGAGGCTATGGGTGTCTACTACGGTTATGTGTGCGACGGTATCTTCAACACTGAAGCTGAAGTGGCCAACCATGCTTATCAGCCCGGTGCCGCTCCCGGCCGCCTCATCTATCGTGACCTCGATGGCAATGGCGTGATCGATGACAATGACCGCTGCATCATCGGTAACCCCAACCCGGATCTTACACTCGGCCTTAACCTCGCATTCAAGTACAAGGCATTCACACTCGACATGTTCTTCTCCGGTGATTTCGGATTCGACATCATCAACCATACCAAGGGTCTGATGAACTCAATGAGCTCAGGCAATGTCGCCACCAACCGCGGTCGTGACCTACTTAACGCATGGACTCCCCAGAACAACAATACCGATGTGCCTGCACTCTCACTTACCAACGACAACAGCGAGGATCGCTTCTCTACCTACTATGTAGAGAATGGCTCATACTTCAAGATGAAGTATATCAAGCTCTCATATATGCTCCCGGAGCGTGTGTCAAGAGCAATCGGCGCACAGAGCATCGATGTGTTCGGTCAGGTTGAAAATGTATTTACCGCGACTGACTTCAAGGGTCTTGATCCCGAAATTCTTCCCGGTGAATATGGTGGTAAAATCAGTGAAGGTGGCTGGCCCAGACCCCGCACATTTACTCTTGGTGTAAACTTCGCTTTCTAATCTTAAAGTCAGAATCAACAATGAAAACCAATATAAAGAGATATTTAAAAGCCGGTGCACTATCAGTACTTGCACTGACAGCCGGTCTGGGCACAGTGTCATGCGACAGTCTGCTCGATACAAAGCCCACCGGAGTTTTCGGCTCCGATCAGATTGGCGAAGATGAGGCTGTATCACTTATGGTAGCCGCTTACGCCACTCTCATGAACCATTATTTCGGAAACAATGAGTCATTTGCCGGCCCTATCAATAACTGGATTATTGATGTGCGCTCCGACGATGCCCTCAAGGGTGGTGACAATGTGACCATGGAGGGTAACCTGCATCAGCTCGAGGTGGGCAATGTGCAGAGCGACAATGTGTCGATTCTCTTCAAGTGGCGCAATGACTTCTATTCAATCACCCGCTGCAATGTGGCTCTCAAGGGTATAGAGGCTTCTACCAAACTCGATGCCAAGACCAAGGCTTCGATGATAGGCGAGATGAAGACTCTCCGCGCATACTATTATTTCGACCTCTACAGACTCTTCAAGAAATTCCCTTATTTCGACGAAAAGACTGAAGACCCCTCTACTGTCAGCGCAAGTAAGTATACCAAGGCTGAGATTCTCGGCTTTATCCGGAGTGACCTGCGCGAGTCATACAAGAATATGGTGGATCATCAGAGCCAGGCCGGACGCTTCAACAAGTATGTAGCTGCCGCTCTGCTTGCCAAAGTTGATATGTTCGCCCATGAATATGCCGAGGCTGAGGAATATGCCGGTTATGTGATTTCAAGCGGATTGTATGACCTCTATCCTAACTTCGGTGACATCTCGAAGCCGGAGATGAACAATACCTATGAGTCAATCATGGCATGTCAGTTCTCGACTGCCAACAATCCTGACCAGTTCAACTTCAACAACTGTATCAACTGCACCTACAACTTCCTTGACAAGGATCACACAATAACCGCTTACGGCAATGGTGACGACTTCTATCTCGGTTCTCAGGATTTGGCAAATGCATTCCGCACAGATGAGAATGGTCTTCCATATCTTGATGGCGGTAATGGTGTGCCCGATGTGGTCAATGCTGCCGACTATGCAGGAAACGTTGACCCGCGTATTGACTTCACACTCGGTCGTATCGGAATGCCTTGGAGAGGCTATGAATACACTGAGGATTGGTGTCGCAACCTGCCGCTCTACGGTCAGTATTCAGGTAAGAAGCCTTATCCTTCACCCGACAGTCCATACGTAACTACCGGTATTGTGCCCTGGGGTGCAAGCTCGCTCAACTATATCATAATCCGCTATGCCGATGTGCTTCTCATGAAAGCAGAGGCTCTCATCGAACAGGGTAAGGATCTTGAGCAGGCCAGAAATCTTATTAATCAGGTGCGTCGCAAAGCTGCGAGATCTATCAATCCAGATTATACTCCGGTAGATCTCAACCCGATGAATGCCAACTATCTCGTAAAGGAATATCCTGCATCAGGCTGGAGTGTGGATTACGCCCGCAAGGCTGTGCGCCACGAGCGCCGCATCGAGCTGGCTATGGAGGGTCACCGCTGGTTTGACCTGCTCCGCTGGGGCAACGCTCTCGAAACCATGCAGAAATACTATCAGTTCGAACAGAAATATCAGCCCTATTATTCAAGTGCCCGCCTGAGCGAGGATGACCTCTATTTCCCCGTGCCTCAGGAACAGAAAGATAATGCAGGCGGTCTTTATGACTAATCTTGTATGATTCAAGGTGAAATTAACTTAAAAATCTGATAAATAGATGAAAAAGATAATAATAGCAGGTTTGGGCGCGTTGGTAGCCATGATAGGCATGACAGCTTGCTCTGACTTTGAGCCGAAAGGCTATGAGGAAGTGCCCAATCTGCCAAAGGCAACCAATGTTACAGCAACCGAGGGTGCCAAGCATGTGATTGATGTTACCTGGGAACTCCCGACTGATACCAAGGGTATGGAGATTACCGACGTGAGATTTATTCTCAACGCCGACAATGCCAATCCCATCAGCCTCGGTCCCGACGCCACAAGCTATAAAGTGGTCGGTCAGCCGATGGATAAGGAGTATGTATATACAGTGAAGATCTGCTACGATGATCGTTATATCACCGAGGGCGCATCTACACAATACACAATTCCATATCAGGAATTACCGGGTGTGAGCAATCTCACTCAGACCACCAAGGGTCGCAAGGTGACTTTGAAATGGACTAATCCTCAGGGTAATCTGACAGGTATCCGTGTGCTTCTCAATGGTGCCGTTGCAGCTGAACTCCCTGCCACTGCTACCGAGGTTACACTCGCCGGTCAGGCATTCGATACAGAGTTGGTATACACTGTCGAGACCATGTATGATGACTATTATCCCGGTAAGCCGGCTACAGTGAGCACTACTATCGCTTATTTTGAGACCAAGATGGGCTTCCTGCTCCTGGCTCCGACTATCGCACAGCTTCCTGATGATGACGAGATAGCAGCTGCTACTTGGTTCAGCCAGCAGGAGAAAGCAGTGATGGTTCAGCCCTCAGAGCTTGCAACTCTCGACACTGATGAGATTTCAGTGCTCTGGATTATGGTTGACCGTGTAGGCATAGGCATGGGTTGGGAGAAACTCCCCGCCGAGGTGTCTTCGCCCGATGCCATCGAGGCTCTCAGGGCATATTCAAAAGCAGGTGGCTCGCTCTATCTGTCGAACATGGCTACTCAGCTCACAGTGCCTCTGGAGATAGTGCCTCAGGATATGGCGCCGACCACATTTAGCGATGGCAATGGTGGAAATGGTACCGATTACTGGACTATCATGCCCTATCTTGGCTGGATATTCCGTCCCGATGGCCCGAATGCTGGACAGCAGGGTTACTATGATCGCACCGACCATGCTATATTTCAGGGTCTGACTTTCGAAGATCCCAACGATTGGGGCTTCAACGGTCTGCCTCTCATCGGCCCGGGTATGCGCGAAGACCACAACTGCATGTGGGATTGCAACCTCTACGGCAAAGGTACCTATCCTGACGTAATCTCACACTTCGAGGCTGTGACAGGTTCTCTGGTGCTCGCTACCTGGGGTCATGTGCAGGACCACTGTGTAGCAGGTCTGGTAGACTTCTTCGCAACACCGGTTCATGGCAGATGTGTAGCCAACGGATTCGCGGCTTACGAATGGAATCAGAACTCAGGCCCCAACGAATATCAGCACAATGTCGAGCAGCTGACTGCCAACATTCTTAACTATCTGAAGTAAAAAGAAAAAAGATATGAAATACCTGACACCTCTGATGGTATTAGGTGCTGCAACAATCCTGCCGGTTCAAGCCGGCAGGATTCTGCATGTGCCTATGCAGGCACAGAATCCAACCATGATTTCTGAAGCTGTAAATGGCGGATATTTGAATGTGTACGGGCGCTTCGGAATCGAAAATATACCCGGTGCTGCGGGCGATGCCCTTCGCTTCGATGGCTTTTCGACTTACGCCACCGGTAAAGTGAAAGCCGGTGATGCGCAGGCACAGGCGCTGACCGTGAGTATCTGGGTGGCTCCCGAGACGTATCCGATTATCGAGCATGATGTAGCCACATCTGCCAAGGCTCTGCTCGCCGGAACTTACGATGATTCCGCAAAGGCAGGCTGGCAGTTCGGTATCGGCCAAACCGGAAAATATAATTTCGAAATTTATTCGCAGGGCTGGAAGGTAAGCGTGGAAGCAACCGATGTGTTGCCGGCTTATCAGTGGAGCAAGCTGACAGCCGTGTGCGACGGTGCTACCAAAAAAGTTACCCTATATCGCAATGGGCAGAAGGTCGGTGAGAGTAAGAGCATGAGCAGCTACAATAACACGGCTGACCGGCTCTGGATCGGCAAATCAGCACAGAATACTTTCAGTGGCCCTTTCCTGATCAATACTTTCAATGGTCTTTTAGATGACATTGAGGTATTCGACACTGCGCTCTCAGAGAGTGAGGTGAAGAATTTCAAGGCGGAAAATGAAGCCGATTTAAGCATTCCTGAATCTCGCTATGCCAATCAGGCATTGAGACCTTGGTTCCACGGAATGCCGGCCACTGCCTGGACCAATGAGTGCCACGGCATGACCTACAGCAACGGCAAATATCATCTCTTCTTCCAGAAAAATGCCAACGGTCCATATATGAGCCGTCTGCACTGGGGTCACATTTCAAGCCCAGACCTCTGCAACTGGACCGAGGAGCAGATAGCGATAACCCCCGGTGACAGCTATGATGTCAAGGGTTGCTGGAGCGGTGCCGTCTTTACCGATGATGTGATAACCGGAGGTAAGCCCAATATCCTTTACACCGGTGTGGACTATGCCAAAGCTACGATAGACCGCGCGGTGCCTGCTGATGATAATCTGATAAAGTGGAATAAAATTACCAACAATCCTGTGATTGCGGGTCGCCCTGCAAGCGTGACCGATGATTTCCGCGACCCTTATTTCTTCCGCAATGGAGATAAGGCTTATATAATCGTGGGTAGCTCGCAAAATCAACTTGGAGTGACCACACTGCATGAGTATAATGCCACAACCGGCAGATTCAGCAACGACGGCCGCTTATTCTTCAGATCAACTTCTGCCGCCGAGTCAGGAAAGTTCTGGGAGATGCCCAATGTTACCAAAATCGGTGACAAATGGCTGTTTACGGTGACTCCGCTTGAAACATCGCAGGGTGTACGCACTCTCTACTGGACAGGAAGCATCAATGCCGACGGCACCTTCAATACCACTATGAAGCCGAAGACTGTGGAGCTGAATTCACGTGACGGTTACGGTCTTCTCTCACCCACAGTGTATCAGCATGAAGGGAAGACTATAGCACTCGGTATTGTGCCTGATAAGTTGGGTGGTAGCGACAATTATACCCTTGGCTGGGCGCATTGCTATTCGCTCCCCCGCGAATGGAGTCTCGATGCTGATGGCACCCTTATACAGAAGCCCTATTCGGGACTTGCGAATCTGCGTGACAACAAGGGTTACAGCAAGGAGAACTTCAAGCTGTCAGGTTCTGAATCTCTTAACCCTGTGGAGGGTCGCCATGTGGAACTTCTGGCCACCTTCACTGCAGGAAATGGAGACTTCGGTTTCAATATCTTCAAAGGAAGCAATGCCGGAAAGATATATTACAGCGCATCTTCAGGCGATATTGTGGCTGACTTCAGCGCTCTTTCACGCATGGATAATGACGGCTCAAGCTATCGCGGCATATACCGTATGACTCTGCCGCAGAAACCGATTGTCGGCCAGCAGGTAAAACTGCAGGTGTTTGTAGATGGTTCTGTGATAGATATTTTTGTCAACGACAAGTGGGCACAATCTATCCGGGTCTTCCCGACAGATGATGCCGCCAATGGCATTGAAGCTTACACCACAGCTCCGGTTGATGTGAAGAGTCTTAAGGCTTGGAATCTGGTGCGCGGCAACAGTGGTGTCGAGGATATATTTGACTCGGAGGTGTGTGAAGATGCAAACCAAAAGGTTGATGTGTATCATATCTCAGGCAGATTGATCAAACAGGGTGTTGATAAAAGCTCCGCAACCGAAGGTCTGGATTCAGGCCTCTATCTTGTAGGGGGTAAGAAAATCCTGATTTAAGGTAATATTAATAAATATAAGTCGCGGGTGGCAAACCGATTATAAAGTTTGCCGTCCGCAACTTTTTTTGACAATAGCCCGGGAGCAGCAGATAACTGATATTATGAAATAACCTGAAATTCGGTTAATTATATTCAAAAAATTTTTAGTTATTGAATAATCGTTGTAGATTTGCAATGTTGCGAAGAAGCCCCATATCAGACCCAAAATTTTTCGGGGCTATTTCAGAATCGTATATTGAACCCAACTTTTGATATAACTAACCAATTTTTTGATGCGTAAGATTTTACTAATGTTTGTGTGCTGTCTGACCGCGTTTGGTATTAGTGCGGCTACACAGATCGGATTTGATCCGATACGCTATCGTAATACCGGAAAGGAGAGTCCGCAAGCAAAAGTAGCTGAGGTCGCGCTCAACAAGGCCGGTGCCGATGTGCGCTCTTTCTATGCCAACCTATACTATAAATCCTCATGGGATTATGGTACACCGCAATATGGTCTTTATGCTTTCCCTGTGAGTGTGGGTAACTACACCTATTTCACTCAGGTTGCCGCGAGTCCCTATATGTGCGGAAATGCCGGTGCCGTGTTTGCCGAGGGTAAATATTTCGTGGCCGTAGCCGAGGAGGTTTCAGCACCCAATGGCGGATATGTGGTGATGTCGATGCACTTCTATCTTTACGATGCCAACAATAATTGGCGGATTCGCGAGATACCTGATGCCGATGAGGAATTCAAGGCTATGGATATGGCCTATAATCCGATAGATGGCAAGGTTTATGGCTGCTTTGTGAAGCGAGGCACTGACGGTTATTACTATTTCGGGACACTCGATATAGAGACCGGCCAAGTCACCATGATTCAGAACTATGGGCAAAACTCCATGATGGCCTTTACGGGCGTGGCTTGCTCCGACGAGGGTATCATCTATGGTATCAATGCCGGCGGTTCACTCTATACCATCGACTCAAAGAGCGGCAACACTACCCTTGTAGCCGAGACAGGTCTTCAGGATCAGTATATGACCTCCGCCGTATTCGATAATGAGTCGGGCAAGATATATTATGCCCTGAACTCTGATATGCTTAACGGGATTTATTCGATAAATCCGCGTAATGGCGCTACCCAGCGCATATATTCGCTGACTGATGAGGAATCACTTTCCGGCATGTTCTTCCCCGAGCCTGTGCCTGCCGCGTCAGCTCCCGTGACACCTGAGGATTTGACCACTCTCTTTAACTCAGGTTCACTCAGTGGCAACATACTTTTCACAATGCCAACCAAATCTGCCGGCGGCTCTGCGATTCAGGGATTGCTGGAGTATACCGTGAAGGTCAATGGTATCGAGATGATTCAGAGTGCAGCCGAAGCCGGTTCCAAGGTTACAGCACCGCTCGCAGTTACCTCAGATGGTGAGTATCTGATTACTGTGACAGTCTCCAATGAGCATGGTGACAGCTATCCGGCGCGTGTGCGCGTGTATATCGGTCATGATACTCCGACTGCTCCCGGTAATGTGCAGTTCGCAGCCGAAGATGGTATGTTTAAGGTGACTTGGGACGCCTCTCAGCCTGCGCATGGAGGTTATCTGAATCCCGCTGAGCTGACTTATACGCTTCTCCGCACTCCCGATGGTGTTGAGGTAACACTGCCCGGCTCTCAGACCTCTTATTCTGCAGAGATACCGGAATTGGCTACCAGAACCAAATTCAAATATAGTGTCAGAGCGAATTATCATGATTATCAATCGCAGCCGGTTGAATCGCAATCAGTAGCATTGGGTAGCTATGCGGCACCCTTTACCGAGAATTTCGATGAGGCTTCGGTTATGGCCGACTTCGGAAATATAGATGGCGATGGTAATGGCAATGCGTGGATATGGTCAGAAGGCCAGCTTCACTCTTCGATATGCCTGGAGAGAAATGTAAGCGACTACCTCATAACTCCCCCCGTGAAATTGCAGAAGGGGATGAGCTATAATATTTCGATCGACACGAAAGCTACACGTTCGCCGACCCGGATATACCCGGAGCGAATTGCAATTTTCGCAGGCACAGATGAGAAGCAATTAAATCAGCCTGTGCTCGAGCCCACGGTCGTGGATTGGGATAACTACAAGACATTAGCAGCTACTTTTACCCCCGATGCAGATGGTGAGTATATGCTGTGTATTAAAGCATGTTCGGATGCCGATATGTATTGGCTCTGGATTGACAACCTCTCGGTCAGCGCTCCATTCGTATCCGCAGTACCGGCCGCGGTATCCGATCTTACGGTCACACCTGATGCAGCAGGTGCTCTCAGCGCCGAACTTCTCTTTACGCTGCCGGAATACACCATCTCAGGCGACAGGCTTCAGGGAATCAAGAGTGTCCGTATATATCGCGATGGCGAGAATATCGAGACATTGCAGGGCACTCCGGGAGAGAAACTGACATGGAAAGATAATACTGTGACCAATGGCAGTCATGAGTATGGAGTATCCGCAGTATCTTCGATAGGTGAATCTCCGGTTGCTAATGTAAAGGTATATGTCGGAGTTTACGAACCTGTAAAAGTATCGGGTGCCGAGGTGGTGCATGGAGCGGATAGCGGTGAACTGATAATCAGCTGGGAAGCTCCGGTGCAGGACACCAAGGGTCACACTCTTCCCGAAGGCTCGGTCAAGTATCAGATAACCCGCTATGATCGCGATGTGACAATTGTAAGCGATTCGGCTGCAGATACCGATTATACTGAAAGGGTAAGTGCCGCCGATGCCAATCAGGAGTTCGTGCAGTATAAGATTATAGCCGTAGGTGCCGGAGGCAAGAGTGAGCCGGTATATACCAATATAGTGACAGTCGGAAAATTTACTCCGACGCCGGCTTCTGAATCATTTGCCGGAGGAGTGGCCCAACTCGACTTCGTGGTGGAGCGTGATGATGACAATGCTTCATGGACAGTGACAAACGATGGTTCAAATCCGGGTGTGGCATCACTTGATGCCGATGAAGGATTGCTTCGTTTCACCGGTGTCAACCGAGGTGACCGTGCGAATTTCCACTCGGCGACATTTGATATAAGCGGTCTGGAAACCCCGGCATTATCCTTCTACTATTTATATCCGCGCGGAGTTGAAACCGGATTGTCGGTTGCTGTGGAATGGGAGGAATCAGGAAAGCATCGCGAAAAGAGCATTCCGGTGAATAGCGATACAAGAATAGAGGGCTGGCAGCGCTGTATTCTTCCTCTGGAAGAGGGTATCAATGCAATGCGCTTCTGCATCACCGGTGTAAATGATACCGATATGGGTGTAAATATCTTTGTGGATAAGATATCCATCTCTACATTGCCTACACCCAATGCCGGAATAGTGCGTATGGACTCACCCTCTTTGACAGTCGCCAATCAACCCTTTACCATCTCCACACTTGTGGAAAACAGCGGCCTTGGCAGTATCGAAGCAGAAGTGAATCTGTATAAAGACAATGTGATAGTAGATTCAAAGAGCATCACACTCAATCAAGGTGATAAGGAGTATCTGAAATTCGAGCAGAGCCTGCCGATGATATTGCCGATGGCGGCGGAATATCGCACCGAGGTAGTAACAAAAGGTGATAAAATGGCCGATGACAACATCAGTGAGACAATCGCCGTTCAATCGCGCTATGGCACACTGCCCGCACCTCGTAATCTCAAAGCACAAACGGTCAGCAACAATGCCGTGGTAACATGGGATTCCCCCGATCTCGGTGCCGATAAGGGAGTGGAAATTACCGATGGAGCCGAAGCTTACAGAGCCTTCTCAATCGGGAACCATCTCTCCGAATTGCATGATGATTACATGGGCCAATGGACATCGGTAGACCTTGACAATTGCTTCACCCTTGGTGTGGGTCATGGTTACGAGACAATCCCCAATGCGACTGTGCAGAAAGGATTCATGGTATTTTCACTCGCGGAATCAGGCATGACTTCCGAGGCATTTAAGCCGGCATCAGGCGATAAAATGTTTGTCGCATTCTCGGCAATAGCCGACTCCGGCTCAGGCAATGATGACTGGTTGATTTCTCCGCAACTCAGCGGCGACAAACAGACCATCAGCTTCAAGGCGCGCAGTTGCACTGACCTGTATGGACTGGAGCATCTGGAGGTACTAACATCGGATAGTGAAGATCCCCAAGATGTAACACGCTTCAAGTCAGTGGTAGAAGATAAGGCAGTGCCCGCTGAATGGAAATCATATAGTATCAGAATACCGGCCGGCACAAAGTATTTCGCGATTCGCTGCAAATCGGCCAATCTTTTTGCCCTGCTGGTAGATGATATTACATTCACACCGATGCCCCTGTATATGACAGGTCTTAAGGTCACTGGGTATAATCTCTGGCGCGATGGAATACTCTTAAGCACTCAGAAAGCCGACGGTCTCAGATATATAGACAATCTTCCGGCTGATGGCAGCAAACCGGAGTATCGCGTAACTGCCATATATGGTGACAACGAGTCAAGACCATCGGAAGCTGTTCAACTCGATGCCACAGGAAATGTCGATTCAATCACCTCTGCTGATACCGATGATGTGCAATACACAACTCTTGAGGGTATCAGAATCAATGGAGAGCCCTCTTCACCCGGCGTATATGTGCGCCTTTCAGGAACAAAATCTGAGAAAATAATAATAAAATAACCTAACGCAGAATGCAGATGACAAAATTTAGATTTAAATCTTTGGGGAAGTCTCTGGCTTTAGCCGCGATAGGAGCATTGACAGTTGCTCCGGCCGCACAGGCAGAGGTTTTCATGAATGAAGATTTCTCAACTTATACGTTGGGTGGTCTTTACAATCAGAATGGCTGGATACATCATACCACCCAGACCATACAGAATGACCCGATTCAGATTGTAGAAAAGGAGATGACATATCCCGGTTTCTGCAATGCTTCCAAGGCAGCCACAATCTCTATTGGCACTCAAACCAATCAGGAGAAACTCAAAAAGCAGTTCAGAGATAAGACCGATTCTCAGGAACCGGTGTATTATGCGGTACTGGTAAACCTGTCGGAGGTGCCGACTAACACCAAGGCTTCCTACTTTCTGAGCTTTATGACAGCGAATGCCAATGCTGATGCCGGTCTGATTGATCAGAAGGGTGGCAATGAATATGGCAGACTTTTCGCATATCAGAGTCCGGCAGATGCCAATAAGGTAAGATTCGGTCTGTCAAAAAATGGTGCTACCATTGGAGCCAAACTGGAGACTCGCGATTTCGACCTGAATGAGACCGTTCTGCTTATTTGCAAATGGGAATATGTAGACGGAACTACCAATGACATCTATAAGGTCTGGGTAAACCCCGTGAAGTCCGACTCTGAGCCGGAAGCTGATCTGCAGCATAGTTCAGGAGCTGACCCGACTCTGGGAGAAGGTAAATTGCCGATTCAGGGCTTTGAGATTCGTCAGGGTAAAACAAGCAGCAAGGAGACTCCCTCAGGATTTGTAGGTCCGGTTAAAGTGGCTTCTTCATGGGCTGAACTTTGGAGCAGTGAGGTCGGTCCCGGTCCGGACCCTGTGGTTACTCCCAAAATGAGTGTGAATGTTTCAAAGGTGGAGTTTCCTCCGGTGTTCCAGGGTGGAAATGATTTGACCAAGACTGTAGTAGTCAAAGCTGAGAATCTCTCGGAGGATATCACTGTGAGCGGTCTGACCACCGTGGTGCCTTCAGTGACCACCATATCCAAAGATGATGCGATGTCTGCCGGTGGTTATACCCTTACGCTGACACTGCCTCTCTCGGAGCCTGCGGCAGTCTCGGAAACGCTGACACTCTCATCTGAGGGTGCCAATACGGTCAATATCCCCGTGACAGGCAATGTAGTGGCGGTAATCGCTAAATCAGCCCTCTCAGAGCTCAATAATTTGCCGGAATCGGATTATAATGTGTACCGCTATACCGGTGAAGCTGTGGTAACCTTTGTAGATAATACCAACGAGGTTGTATATGCCCAGGATGCAACCGGAGGCATAAAGATAGGTCTCGGTGATTACTATGGTAGTCAGACTCTGAAGCGCGGTGATATGATTACCGATATGATTTGCGCCAGCGATGCGAGTGTTTATGGCGGTGGTGCGGTTTACCCCTGCGACAATGTAATCGCAACCGTGGTTTCAGAAAACAATGAGGTTGAACCTTTGCAAATCTCACTTGAGCAGCTTTCGGCTAACCGTCAGGCCTATATGAGCCGCGTGGTTAAGGTGGCTGATCTGACCTTTACCGCATATTCCGAGGGTGCTAAGATCGGCACCGCTCAAACTCCCGTATCTTCAGGTTCAGCTACCGGTGCGGTGCGTGCATTCCCAGGTTCTGCAGCTCTGAATCTGCCTATGCCTCAGAAGGCAACCGCTGTGACCGGTATCTCCACTTCCAAGACAGCTTCTGTCATCTCTATGCGCGATGCAAATGCTATCGACCTTGGTGCCGCAGAACTCAATGTGGAGACTGAAAAGGTATATGATGATGAGTATGCCGCAATCGGCACATCGACTGTTCACAGCCGATTCACAGTGTCCGCAGTCAATCTGCAGAAGCCTGTATCAATATGGCTCGGAGGAGCGGGCCGCAATGCCTTCTCGCTCGATGTCGAGGAGATTCCGGCAGGTACTTCGACTACCGTGGTAACAGTGAACTATGTGCCGACTACTACAGGTAAGCACACCGCTATGATTAACTTCGATGCGTCTCCCTCAGAGCTGTCGTCAAGTTATTCGATCTCAGCCAAGGCTTGGGACCCCGCCAATCCTCCTGTGGTTACTGTAGATGATTCAGCGCTTGTGGAGTTCTCGGCTAAGCCCGGTGAAACTTCAGAGCAGACCATCACCTACACCAGCACCAACCTGCTTGATTGGGGTTCTGTGCGTGTAGCTTCTACCGAAGGCAGTGCTTTCCGCATCAACACCACCACTCTGCTTAAGAACGGACAGGGTCAGATCAAGGTGACTTTCGCACCTCAGACCGAGGGTAACTTTGCCGAGCAATTGATATTCTCCGCCGACAAGATGGAGCCCGTAACCGTGAACCTGAGCGGTAAGTGTGCCGGTGAGCAGGAAGAGGAGCAGAAACAGGGCGATGAACTCGTGTATGATATCACTAACCCGCGCAAACTCGTGGTAGAGAACTTCGATAACTGCGGTGAGCATAACAAGCCCTTAGCAATCGATGGTTGGAAAAATGTGGCCGTCAAGGGAACCCGCGCATGGTGGGCATATACATTTGCCGATGATAATAATACTGCGGCAAAAGTCACTCCCTACGACAGCAAGCTAACTGAGGGTGAGGAATGCGAGATGATGCTCCTATCACCGGCTCTCGATTTCGCTAATGCGGAGACTCATCTGTTGACATTCTCAATCATGGGTGACTTCCTGACAGGTGACGCCACTGATGTTCTTGATGTCTGCTACATCGACTATTACAATGGCGAAACTTATATCGAGCCTCTGCAGGGTCTGAATATCCCCTCTACTTCGGATTACAACAAGGAGTGGATTCCCTACGTAATCAACCTCGAAGGTCAGGATCTTCCTGATGTATTCTTCATTGGTTTCCGTTACAAATCAACCCGCGGAGTCGACCACTCGGCTACATATTATGTAGATGACTTCAGCTGGGGCAGCACTCAGGTGCCTTATATCCACACAAGTGTAACCGAGCATAATTTTGATTCCGAGGCTGAAACACGCTATGAATCCGAGGAAATTATCATTCGCCCGCAGGCTCTGACTTCAGACATCAGTCTGAGCATCTCAGGCACCCATGCTGATAAATTTGATGTGGACCCGAAACTGCTTCCTTCAGAGGGTGGTGCGGTCAAGGTATCCTTCCTTTCACCCGAAGTAGGTGTGCATGAGGCTCTGCTCAAGCTTTCATCACAGGGCGCTCCCGATTCATTTATCAGCTTGAAAGCCAATAATACAGCACCTTCAGGTGTAGAGGTTATCGATGGAGATCTTTTCGAGACAGCCGATGTGTTCAATCTCCAGGGTGTGCGTGTGGCTACACAAGTAACTCTCCATGAAGCAGTCCGCACACTGCCGGCAGGTATTTATATCTTCGGTGATAAGAAGATTGTGGTGAGATAATCAATCATACTAACTATATAAATTAGGGGCGCGAGAAATCGCGCCCCTAATTGTATTCTGTGGTTAGATTATTTGGCGTAGGCTTCAATCTGATGTTTCCAATATGCGCGGAGTTGCTCCCAGGGAAGCACATCGGGCTGACCCTTGACAGGCTGAACCGTGCGGCCGTTGAGCTGAACGCATGCATAATCGCGTCCGCTCGGTCCGCGGGCCACCAGAAGAAGTAAATTGGCACCCAGAGGGGTGATATTCTGTATTCTCCAGCACTCGTCGAGTCTGTCATAATCGAGAGGCATATCGAAGCACCCCGGCAATCTGAGAAGCGAAAGCAGAGGGAGCAGGGTCTCGGCATGTCCGAACCATGCATTGATTGTAGGCTGGGGGAGTCCGTTGATTTGCAGGGAGCCTGTGTGTAGTGCGCTGTCGGTTTTGGCAATCATATCCTCAAGCAGTGGTGAAGTGGCGCGGGCTGCAGCATCAGATACCGGAGTTATGGAGTTGCGCAGATAGTGCATCAGGTTTGAAGCACGCCAACACTGTTTATATTCAGATTCTGACATCCATTGTGTTGTGGGTGCGGGCAGTCCGGCAGCACGATTCCCTTTGAGAATTTCATACATCTCCATCGAAAGCTCTTTCAGCTCATGAGTCGAAAGAGTGGTGTGTGAGAATAACCGTTTGGCCGGCTCGGCGGGAACATTGCGGTCAAGAAAATCATCATATATTGGTCTCCAGTCGCCATTTTCGCGGTATTCTGCATATCGCTTGTCGGTAGTGAAGCAGCGCACCAGCGGAGAGAATTTACGCCCCTCATCAGTCAATACTGTCAGATGATCATTGAGTCGCACCAGTTCGGCGGTAAACTGATACATGGTCATTACCGAGCGAGGCACGTATGAACTTACGGCATTGACTTTCATCGGCTGTTTTTCAAGACAGGGGATAGTGCTGTAGATACGCTTTGCAAGTTTCTTCTCTTCTTTGGCTCCGAGAGGTGAGAGGTCACCCCAGTTATCTTCATTGGCCGTACGGATAGTTTCAAG
The DNA here is from genome assembly GCA_947175145.1 of uncultured Muribaculaceae bacterium. Taxonomy (GTDB): domain Bacteria; phylum Bacteroidota; class Bacteroidia; order Bacteroidales; family Muribaculaceae; genus Lepagella. The sequence goes on from CAMWLY010000016.1 coordinate 26,851, forward strand.
AAGTGAGAAAAAACGGTCGCCATGGTCTGAGAGATTCCCCTTGTTGCGGGCCTTCTCAAGTTTCGACATAAGGCCTTCGATTTTCTTTGGAGATGAAAGGAATCGCGCGCCATGACGGGCCACGTATGTGGCATAAATAGGTGTCAATGAATCCGGTAGATATGGAATCTGGGTGCAACTCTTGAAATCAAAAGGCATCATGGATCCATCGAGAGCCGGAGGAAGCGGCACATAGCGAGGTGGCTCCGCGGCATGAATTGACGATACGGAAAGGGCGCAAAGCAATATGGGTGCGAATATTTTTCTTAGCCGGAGTATCATACAGAAATGTAACAAAAGAGGGAAATGTTTTCCTTACCTAACGAGTAAGTGCTAAAATTTGTTTAACCGGTGAGTTTATGGTATAATGTGATGGTATCAGAAACGATTGCAGGTAACTATGGCTCCGGAGGATTCAAACACAAGTTTATGCGAATCTACCTTGCGGATTTTCAGAGTCGCCGGGTCACCGAAAATGCCGAATTTCCGGCGTGTGGCCTCTGAGGAAGTGCCGCGAAAATCCACGATGAGGATATTCTGCTTCTTGTTGTAGTTAATCAATCCGTTGGCTGCGGGAGTCGGGTGCATCTTATCGCCATAGTAGCATTGAAGCAATTCGAGGCCCACGGCAATATATTCGCGTGTAAGAAGATTCCCCTCGTCATCGCGGTCATGATTGAAATCTACTACTTCGGTGACTGTCTTATGGTCCGAAGCGGGGTCGAAATATTCGATGGTCTGTATTTGCCAATAGCCGTCGATGTCGCCATTGTGAGACCATCTACGACAAGATGATGATGCGAGACCAAGAAGTATGTAGCAGAGTGTGATTATGGAATAGATTCGGAAGCTTCTCATGGAGCAATTAATTTCTTATTTGATAAAACCGGTTTTTGAAATAGAGACAGATGCACCGAAGTTATTGCCGAGCAGGCTGCCGGTATCGAAAGATATGGCGGCTGCAGCCTCCCACCCCTTGAGTTTGCGGGGGTGATACTTCACTTCGCCGAGCATTGAGAAATTAGTTTTTACGTGTCTGAATGGCTCCAGATAACTACCCCAGCTGCGGGTGTGCGAAGCCATGACATGATAGCCTACTGCCGCTGAGGGTTCACCGGAGAATCCGAGGTGATGGCTGACTATGCGTGTGGAGTAGAAGAACAGATAGTGATTCTTGTTGTAGATGGGAGAGGTGAGCAGAGGGTTGCCTATAGCCTGACCCCAGTGCTGCCAGCCATTGTAGATGTAGTTGTAGTAGTATGTGTCGCGTCCGGATACCTGAACATCGACAGTCGGTGTGTGGTCCCAGTATACAGGTCCCCCCTGATCCTTCATGTAGAGGAATTCATAGAGCACATTTGACACAAACGGATTCTCAGGCAGTTTTCCCTCGATACCGTAAAGGCCGTCTTTCCAGGGATAATCGAAGAAAAGCATGGAGTGATCTTCGAAGAAGTGTTGGTAATAGATTCTTGCCATCCAGCCGGAGGGGTCTTGCCATTTGAGCGACATTGACCAGTTTCCCAGGAAGTTGCCTTCCACATTGGTTTGCTCACCGCCGGAAGTGTCATTGCCGCCGCTCATGGGGATAAGTGCCTTGAGCCACGCTTTGGGATATGTGGGGTGTTTGGCCCATGAACCGCCCCCGGGGAGATTGGAATTCGGTTCCCATGTGCGGCCGCCGAATTCGGTATCCATGACCAGCCCGATTTCACCGGTCAGCGGGAATTGTCGGGCATCACCACCTCTGAAGTAGATAGCGCGTGAGCAGTAGAGGGTGCTGAGAGTATACTTATAATCGCGGTTCGCCCAGCGGTTGAGCCACCAGTTGTCATCGAAGAAGCCGTAAGCGATATGACCCTTGACCGCGAACCAGCCTTTGCAACCCCAGAAATCGGCGTAATCGAAGATTCCGACCCGCGCCTGAGGAATAGGCCGTGCGTTCCAACCCTGAGTCAAGGCACCCGACGACAGGTCCTGATTCAGAAAATCATCACTGATTTCCTTGGCGCCGACCATCAGATTGAGACAGCGGTATTTTATCTCGCCATAAAGCTGCTGGGGGATAAAGGTGGATTGTAATCTGTGGGCCACGCCCAGATCTATGCCGGCACCCCATGAAAATTTCTTATCATGGTCCAGGTCATGAAAGATTCCGAGTCTGAGCCAGACATTGTTGCGCTCGGTCGAGGAAAATCCATATTTGTTGGCATTGAGCCAAAGCGGGGTGTTTTGACCTGAGGCCAAAGTGGTGCCGACTTCTGCGTGATAGCGTAGCGAATCGGACCATTCGGCGCGGGCTGTATGCGAAATAGAGGCACTGCCAATCATGGTGGCTGCAAGAATGCCCAGGGTTTGCAGGCGTATATTCATGGTTAGTGGAAAGCTGCGTATGAACAGAATGAATAAAAAAGTATAGTGGGTTAAGACACACCTGGATAAAGTGGGTCATTTCTGCAAAATTATAATTTTGAAGTGAAAAAAACAATAAAAAAAGCGGATAGTATTTGGTGGTATCAATGTTAATTACTATTTTTGCAGTCGCAAAGTGTGCCGGCGATAGTCGCATCTTTGATCGGGGCCCATTCGTCTATCGGTTAGGACGAGAGATTTTCATTCTCTAAAGAGCAGTTCGACTCTGCTATGGGCTACAAATTTAAAAACCTGAAAAAGTAATTTCTAAAGATGGCAAATCATAAATCGTCATTAAAGAGAATTCGCCAGTCGGAAAAGCGCAGACTTGAGAACCGTTACTGGGCAAAAACAGCAAGAAATGCAGTGCGCAAAGTTCGCAAGATGACAGATAAGGCCGAGGCCGAAGCTGCATACAACAAGGTTTCATCAATGCTTCAGCGCATAGCCCGCAAGAATATAATATCTAAAAACAAGGCTGCAAACCTTTGCTCAGGTCTTGCCAAGCATATCAACAAGCTGGGCTAATCAGAAGATAACATGGCCGGCGGTTAGTGCCACGCATTGCCGCTGACTTCAAGGGGCCCATTCGTCTATCGGTTAGGACGAGAGATTTTCATTCTCTAAAGAGCAGTTCGACTCTGCTATGGGCTACAAAAAACCGGTGCGATTCTTATCGCATCGGTTTTTTTGTGTAGTTCGCCCGACATGGGCATAGTCTAACGGGTGCAAGTCCCGAGCGCGCCCCGA
>CAMWLY010000017.1 GCA_947175145.1 uncultured Muribaculaceae bacterium
TTCTTGTCCATAATAATTAAAATGTAGGGACCTCGCCTAGCGACATTGTGCCATAGGCATTTCCCAACATGATGGTTAAACTAATACTTCGTCATGATGGTATATCCTATTACTTTCGGGTTTTAAGCAATAAATTGCTCTTGTATAAAATGAGAATATTAATTAATTTTACCGATTCTAAGAGTATAAGATTCTAAGAGTATATGAGGATAAGATTAATTTCGGATGCCGGAAGCACCAAGTGTGATTGGGTCATTCTCGGTGAAACCGGCAGTGAGTTGTCGCGAATCTCCACCGGGGGAATTAACGCCCTGCTGAGTGATGAAGCTGCGATAGCATCGAAACTCGCCGAGGTTAAAGATAGAATCCCGGAGAACTCTGAGGTCTTAAGTGTGCGATATTATGGCGCCGGGTGTGCCACAGAGGCCATTTGCAATAAAATGCGCTCTGAATTATCTTCAGCTTTTGCGACTACAGATGTTCAGGTGCACTCCGATTTGCTTGCTGCCGCAAGAAGTCTCCTCGGTAATAATCCGGGGATAGCTTGTATATTGGGAACTGGCAGTAATTCCGCCCTTTATGACGGCACCAAAATAGCGCGCAATGTGCCTTCTCTCGGCTATATACTCGGAGATGAAGGGAGTGGCGCCGCTTTAGGGAAAAGACTTGTGTCCGATGCATTCAAGGGACATCTCCCCAATGTGATAACCGATGCTTTTCTGGATCAGACCGGATTGACACTGCCCGCGATTCTCGACAGAGTTTATCGCAGCCCGCAGCCTAATGCATTTCTGGCATCGCTTGTGCCCTTTATTGAGAAACATCTGTGGAATCCTTATATTTATTCGCTGGTGCGTCAGGAATTCGAGAATTTCTTTAAGCGCAATATCATGTTGTATGAAGGTGCCCACAGCCTGCCGATCACATTCACAGGAGGCATAGCCTGGAATTTCGGAGATATACTGAGAGAAGTCGCCAAAAATTCCGGATACACGATAACTTCAATATCGCGTGCGCCACTTGATGGTCTTGTGAAATTTCATATATCTGAACCATGAGAAGAATTTCAATAATCATAGCAATGTTGATGGCGGCCGGTGCGGGTATATACACAGCCTCGGCCGATGAATATTGGGATCAGAAGACCTCTCTTTTCGAGGTGCTCCCGATTACAGGTCGTGATATAGTCTTTCTGGGCAACTCCATAACAGATGGCGGTGAGTTTAATGAGCTCTTCGAAATGGATTGTATCAAGAACCGCGGTATTCGTTCGGATCTTATCACTGGAGTAGAGAAGCGATTAGGTCAGATTACTCCCGGTCACCCCGATAAGATTTTTTTACTCATAGGTATTAATGATGTGTCTCACGGTCACTCGGTCGCCGAACTTGCAAAACGCTATGAAAGACTCGTGAAGAGAATCCGCACAGAGAGTCCTGATACAAAATTATATCTGCAGTCGGTGATGCCCATAAATAATAGCTTCAAGCGTTATAAAGGACTTATCGGCAAGGAATCCACCATCAGGGAGTTTAACAAGGAAATTGAAAAAATAGCTGCCGCCAATGGTGCTGAATATGTTAATCTCTGGCCATTTCTTGCTGACAGCAACGGTCGACTAAAGGCGGATATGACTAATGACGGTCTGCATCTGAATGGTCGCGGCTATAGGGCATGGGCCTCCGGGATTCAAGATCTGGTAAAGAAGTGAATTTGAAGATGAAGAAATATCTGAAATATATATTGTTTTCGGGAGCCGCTATGTGTGGCACCGTATCCCCATATACAGCACCGGCGGTCGCACAGCAGATTGTGATTGAACCGCTGTTTGAGTATCCTACAGCTCCGGAGAATATCGAGAATCTGCAGGAGCGTTCCGACTGGTTGATGTCTCATTTTTGGGACAAATTCGATTTCAAGTCCAAAAGCGCAGTAGATCAGAATGCGCTCAATGATGCATTCGGAGTATACGCCTCAGCCATGCAGTTTGCATCGCAGTCGGCAGTTGACAAGTCGGTAGATGCATTGCTGAAAAACATCAAGAAGAACCCGGTCTTGCTGATGCAGATGACCAAGGCTGCTGAGGAATCACTATATGGCCCGAGAGCGTATCTTTGGAGTGATGATATTTTTCTGAAATTTCTTGATGCACTGACGGCTTCCAAGCAGGTTAAGAAAGAGCGTAAGCTCCGCGCCGAAAGAATTTCAACCCAATTGCGCAACACAGCTAAAGGAGCGGTACCCCCGGCATTTGACTATAAAGATCGTGATGGCAGGACCGCCCGCTATGTGCCCAACGGAGTTATTACAGTAATCGAATTCGGAGATCCCGGTTGCAATGATTGTGCACTTGCCAAAATCAAGCTAAGCACAAATGTGAAATTCAGTTCACTTGTAGACAAGGGTAAAATAAATGTGCTGTTCATTAACCCCGAACCCGAAGAGGGTTGGGAAGCACAGGTCTCCGGTTATCCGGCTAACTGGCATGTCGGTGCATCGGAAGATGTGGCGGATATATATGATTTGAGGACAACACCGGCTATCTATGTTATTGACAGGCTCGGGCATGTGGCTGCTAAAAACATCGGAGTTGAAACTGCCATGGAGATAGCCACCGCCGCTGCATCTCAGATCAGTGAATAATAATAAAGCATCAGTTTGACAATCATCGAATCATGACCAATCTCTTCAAGCAAATTTATGTGCGCACCACCGGGTATTCATATACCCACATGGGGCGCTTGTTCCTGCGTCTGTTTGTAGGCGTAATGCTAATGCAGTTCGGACTCCGGCAACTGTATCATTTCGATGTGGCGGTTGCATCGTTTCCATCTGTATTGGGCATGACACCCGAGGCATCGCTGATAGTTATGATTATAATAGAGATATTATGCTCGCTATGCATTATGGTCGGATTTCTGACACGGATTATGATTATACCGCCATTTCTGGCTATGATTTTCGCCGAGCATTATCTGCTTTCGCAAGCTGATATGCCGGCGCATCTGACCACTTGGGCCAGCCCGGTATATACCCCGATGCTGTTTCTCGGTATATTCTTTTTCCTGATGCTTGTTGGTCCGGGCAAGATTTCATGCGATTATTTCCTGTCACTGCATTTCATACACTCGGAAAATGCAGAAGAGGAGGAACTTGAAGAGGTTTGAAGATTAGATGAAGATAGCGGTATTAATATCCGGAGGAGTTGACAGTGCAGTGACCGTGGACCTGCTTAGCAAGCAGGGTCATGACCTGACACTGTTTTATATCCGAATAGGCAATGATAATGGAGAGGGAGATTGCTCGGCCGATGAGGATATAGAAATGTGTGAGCTGATAGCGCGCAAATATAATCTGCCTCTAAGGGTGGTATCTCTGCATGAGGAGTACTGGGAATCAGTTATGGGATACACGCTGCGCACCGTGAGCCGGGGCTTGACTCCGCACCCAGACATGATGTGCAATAAGCTTGTGAAATTCGGATTTTTCGAAGAGCGCTGGGGTCATGAATTCGATAAGGTAGCCACAGGTCATTATGCCCGCGTGATTGAGCGCGACAACCGTTACTGGCTTGCAACAGCCGTTGACCCGGTAAAAGATCAGACTGATTTTCTTGCGCAAATAGACTATAAGCAGCTCAGCCACCTGATGTTTCCTCTCGGTGAATTTCCGAAATCCGAGGTGCGCCGCATGGCTCTCGAGGCCGGGCTGCCTAATGCAAAGCGCAAGGATTCTCAGGGTATCTGCTTCCTCGGAAAAATTGATTATAATGATTTTATTCGTCGTCATCTCGGCACTCGCAAAGGTCCGATAATCGAGCTGGAAACCGGCCGGAAATTAGGCGAGCACCAGGGTTATTGGTTTCATACGATAGGGCAGCGCAAGGGACTTGGCTTGAGTGGCGGCCCATGGTATGTTGTCCGCAAGAATGTGCGCGACAATGTGGTCTATGTATCCAATGGTTTCAATACCCCGCGCCAGTATGGCCGGGTCATCAATCTCGAGGAGATGCATTGGATTACTGAAGATATGTTTGAAAATCCGGATGTGACTTCACTCAAGGTGAAATTTAAAACACGACACACCCCTGAATTTCTTGATGGGACCATAACCCGCACGGAAAGCGGCGGTTTCAGACTCGACTCCGAAGCCGATGTGCAGGGTATCGCACCCGGACAATATGCGATTATTTACACACCCGATAAAGAGATATGTCTCGGTTCGGGACTTATAGCCGTAACCGCTAAAAGCAAGCATGACCATAAGCGAATGGAATCTGAAAATATTACTCATCAGGATTAGCCATGTAAAGATATGGAAAGGATTAGACTTGAACTCTTAGGAATTACATATAATCAGATAGAATCCGGAGTATATGCCGTGATACTTCAGCAAGCGGGGGGCACACGCCGCATGCCGATAGTTATTGGTTTCCCCGAAGCGCAGTCCATAGAGTGTAAGCTGCAGGAGGTAGTCACCCCCAGACCTTTGTCGCATGATTTGATGGCTGATATTCTGTCGGTCTGCGGATATTCGCTGCGCGAAGTCGATATTTACAAAATGCCCAATGGAGTTTTCGCCGCCACCTTGACCCTGTCTGATGGCACTGACTCACATCAGGTCGATGCCCGAAGCAGTGATGCAATTGCTCTGGCAATAAGGGTAGGAGCCCCGATTTATACTTCGGCAGAATTACTTGACGAAGCCGGTTTTGAGCCTGACGAAAAGCGAAGATCAACTCATAATATACCTAAAAGATCCTCCGATAAATCTCTCGCAGAAAAGAAAACGCCACTCGGCACCAAGAGCATCGAGGAGCTGAAAGCTGATATGCAGGCGGCCTCAGAAAATGAAAATTACGAAGAAGCCGCTAAAATCAAAGCCGAAATCGAAAGGCGCACTAAGAAATCATAACCGACTATTGACCACCTGAAAGATATGAAGAAAAGAAAAGAGAGGATTGACGTGATGGTGCAGTTGATAACCAACGAATGCATCGGAAGTCAGGAGGAGTTGGCACACAAATTGGCCGACAAAGGATATAAAGTGACCCAGGCCACTCTCTCTCGCGACTTGAAAATGCTTAAGACAACCAAAGTTGCTACTGACCGCGGCACATATATCTATATGCTTCCGGATAGCAATTCGCTCAAGGATAAGATGCTTGCCAAAGGAGCTACATCTGTGAAACCGGACTTCAAAAATGGTTTCGTATCTATTGAACTTTCGGGCAACATGGCAGTAATTAAAACACGCAACGGTTATGCCTCCGGTCTGGCCTATGATATAGACCAAAGTCACACTCCCGAAATATTAGGTACTATCCCGGGTTCGGACACTATCTTTGTAGTGCTTCGCGAAGATGTGAGTCATGGCAGAGCCATGGAGATTTTTGAAAGTCTTTTACCTGTAAACAATAACCATCATTTCCGATGATAAAGATATCACTTACCGGAGCCGGTTCGCTTGATGGCGGGGAACTTATTCGTTTGCTTGCCATACACCCCGATGTGGAATTGATTTCAGTATCAGCCCCCGGCCTCGAGGGAAAAGCGGTCACCTCCGTGCATCATGGGCTGATAGGGGAAACCTCACTTAACTTTTCGGCTCGCCCCGATTTGGAACGCACGGATATGCTCTTCGTGTGCGACAATAATCTCGGGGTCGATGATTTCAAGCTGATTCGCGAGAAATATCCGGAGATGAAGATAATATTGCTCGAACCTATTGCCGGGTCCGACGGTGAGGATTTGCAGATAGTCTATGGATTACCGGAAATATATCGCAAGCAGCTGGTGCGAGGTGCTCAGGTGGCGAGAGTGCCCGTGAGTTTCGCTTCGATGGCTCTTGTGGCATTGTTCCCATTTGCCAATAACCTGATGCTGACCGGCGATATAGATATTGATGTTACAGCTCCCAAGGCAATCATAGATACAGTCAATATAAAACAGCTTGAAGAGGAAATCGCCTCTGTGCTCAGTGAGGTGCAGACCAGTTTCACAGGCAAAGTCAATCTCAAGGCTACTCCTTCTAATTCGCGGCGGAGCGCATTGATGCGGATTTCATTTGCCGGCAGTCATAACCTCGAGCAGATGCTTGAACTCTATGATATCTATGATGACCATCGCTTTGCCTTTGTGACACAGCAACCAGTCGGTGTGTCGGAGGTTGCCGGCACTGACAAATGCGTGGTAACGGTATTTAAACCTGAAGAGGGTAAAGTAGTGCTCGGTGCAACGGCAGATTGCCGTATGCGCGGTGGCGCAGGTGAAGCAGTGCATATCATGAATCTGATGTGGGGACTGCATGAGAAGACGGGGCTTGCATTGAAAGCTATCGATTTTGAATCTATAGACTGTTGAGTTATGTCTGTCAATAAAGTAATGCTTCTCGGATATGTGGGTGCCGACCCCGAGGTCAGGTATCCTGAACCGGATCGGCCTGTAGCGTTTCTATCTCTCGCTACCAATGACTATAATGCCAAGACCGGAACAGAAATTACCGAGTGGCACAGACTCGTGATGGGGGGTGACAACGCACGGCTCGCCGAGAAATATATTCGCAAAGGCTCGAGAATCTTTGTAGAGGGAAAACTCAAGAGCAGGGAGTTTGAAGATAAATTCAAGATTCGTCGTCGGGTCACCGAAATCATAGTGGAGCGCGTGGAACTATTGGGCCGCTCCGAACACTGAATCAATATTTGTAATACCAGAATTAACTGAATTATCATAGCGCATGAGAAAATGGAGAATTGAGGATTCCGCCGAACTTTACAATATTCCGGGTTGGGGTCTTAAGTATTTTTCAATCAATGATAAGGGTCATATCCAGGTTACTCCCAAGCAGGGCTGTACACCGGTCGACATCAAGGAGGTGATGGATACTCTCCAGATCCGCGATGTGGATGCTCCGTTGCTGCTCCGATTCCCTGATATCCTCGATGACAGAATCCGCAAAATCTCCGAGTGTTTTAAAAAGGCATCTAAGGAGTATGATTATAAGGCTCAGAATTTTATAGTCTACCCGATTAAGGTCAACCAGATGAGACCTGTGGTGGAGGAGATTGTGAGTCACGGCAATAAATATAACATCGGACTTGAGGCCGGCTCAAAACCGGAACTTCACGCTGTTCTGGCGGTAAATACCCATGAAAACTCCATAATAGTCTGCAATGGCTATAAAGATGAAGATTATGTGGAGCTTGCGCTGTTAGCTCAGAAGATGGGGCGTCGCATCTTTCTGGTGGTGGAGAAAATGAATGAGTTGAGACTTATCGCCAAAGTGGCAAAGCGTCTCAATGTCCGCCCGAATCTCGGCATACGAATCAAACTGACATCCTCAGGTTCCGGCAAATGGGAGGAGTCCGGTGGTGATGTCAGCAAGTTCGGTCTAAACTCAAGCGAACTTCTCGATGCTATCTCATTTATGGAGAAAAATAAGCTCGTGGATTGTCTCAAACTTATTCATTTCCATATAGGTAGCCAAATCACCAAAATCAGGCGTATCAAGAATGCACTGCGTGAAGCCATGCAATTTTATGTGCAGCTGTCGAAGATGGGCTTCGATATAGATTTTGTTGATATCGGCGGAGGTCTCGGTGTGGATTATGACGGCACTCGTTCCTCAAGCGGTGAGAACTCCATGAATTATTCAATTCAGGAATATGTAAATGACTCGGTGTCGGCTTTGGTAGATGTATGTCAGAAAAATGGTTTGAAGCATCCGAATATCATCAATGAATCCGGGCGCTCTCTGACTGCGCATCACTCTGTGCTGATAATTCAGGTTCTGGAGACAACTCAGTTGCCGGTCTGGAAAGAGGAAGATGAGCTCGGTGAGAATCCTCATGAACTTGCTCTTGAACTCTACAACATCTGGGATAAAATAGATCATGCGCGCGTATTTGAGGATTGGCACGACGCACTTCAGATCCGCGAGGAGGCGCTTGAGCGCTTTTCGCTCGGACTGCTCGACCTGAAAACACGCGCTCAGATTGAGAAATTATTCTGGAGCGTGGCCCGCGATGTGCGCGATCTCACCCGCTCCATGAAGCACCCGCCGGAAGAATTGCGGAAGGCTGCAAGAATGCTGCCGGAGAAATATTTTTGCAATTTCTCACTGTTCCAGTCTCTGCCGGATTCATGGGCAATTGACCAGATGTTCCCGATTGTGCCGATAACCCGCCTTGACGAGAAGCCTACGCATGAATGCACTATTCAGGATGTGACTTGCGATTCCGATGGGAAAATCAATCACTTCGTTTCTCCTTCGGGCAGTTCCTATTCGCTCAATGTGCATGAGCTGAAAAGTAATGAGCCCTACTATCTGGGAGTATTCCTCGTGGGTGCATATCAGGAGATTCTCGGTGACCTGCATAATCTTTTCGGAGATACTAATGCAGTGCATGTGGCTCTGACTAAAGATGGATATGAGATAGCACAGGTTATCGATGGTGAGGCAGTGGCCGATGTGCTCGATTATGTGGAGTATAATCCTAAGAAACTTGTGCGCAATCTTGAAAGTTGGGTGACCGCTTCGATGAAGCGTGGCGCAATCACAGCTGAAGAGGGTCGCCAGTTCCTCAATATTTATCGTTCCGGCCTTTACGGAAGCACCTATCTGGAACGCGACTGATGCGATACATGCTCAGATTGGCCTATTCAGGGCTTGGATTTCATGGTTGGCAGCGGCAGCCAAACGCATCGAGTGTGCAGCAGACTCTCGAGGAGGCTCTTGCCGTGATTCTGCGGCATCCTGTAGAGCTGACCGGCGCAGGGCGAACCGATGCCGGTGTGCATGCACGCACCATGTTCGCACACTTTGACACTGAAGCGTCAATAACAAGTCATGAAAAGTTTCTGATAAGCCTTAACCGGCTTTCCGGACACAATATAGCTGTGCAGGAATTGATAAATGTGCAAGATGATGCACATGCTCGATTTGATGCCACATCGCGCACCTACAAATATTTCATCGCATCCCGGAAATCACCATTTCTTCAGGATTTGTCTTGGTTCGTGCCGACACCTCTTAATGTGGATTCGATGAATGATGCTGCCCGACTGCTTCTTGATACTGAGGATTTCACCTCTTTTGCAAAACTGCATAGTGATGCGAAGACAAATATTTGCCGGGTCACTGAAGCAAGCTGGGAAAATTGGGAGAATAATTTCTGTGTGCCGGGGCTGGTTTTTACCATAACTGCCGACAGGTTTCTCCGCAACATGGTGCGTGCGGTGGTCGGCACACTGGTTGAAGTGGGTCGCGGCAAACTGGATACCGAAGGTTTCAGGAGGGTCATCGAGGCAAAAGACAGGTGTGTGGCAGGCAACTCAGTGCCACCGCAAGGATTGTTTCTTTGGGATATCACATATCCCTATTTAAAATAATTGTTATGGATGCCAAGCAGAGAATAGAGGAACTTCGAAGTGAACTTAATCGACACAATCATAATTACTATGTGCTGAATGCACCTGAAATCACTGACCTCGAATTCGATAAGATGCTCAAAGAGCTGGAAGCTCTTGAGCGCGAACATCCGGAATTATATGATCCATTATCTCCCACTCAGAGAGTAGGTTCGGATTTGACCAAGGGCTTTGAGCATGTGCAGCATCAGAGACCCATGATGTCGCTCGCCAATACATATTCAATTGAGGAGGTCGATGATTGGGCAAGGCGCATAGATAAATCGCTCGAGGGCGAGGAATATGGCATAGTCGGAGAAATGAAATTCGACGGCACTTCTATTTCCATCACATATCGACACGGAAGAATGGTGCGCGCGGTGACCCGCGGTGATGGCACCATGGGCGATGATGTGACGGCAAATGTCAAGACAATCCGCAGCATACCCCTGCAGTTGATGCCGGGAGACTGGCCTGAGGAGTTTGAAATCAGAGGCGAGATTCTTATGCCATGGGAGGTCTTTGAAAAGTTGAATGCAGAGAGGGCATATAATGAAGAACCGCTTTTCGCCAATCCGCGTAATGCGGCTTCCGGCACTCTCAAGATGCAGGATTCGCGCGAAGTATCCCGACGTCATCTTGATGCGCGGTTCTATTATCTGCTTTCGGATAACTTACCCTTTGACAATCATTACGAGAATATGCTCGCTGCCGAGCATTGGGGCTTCAAGGTTTCCAAGGCTATGACGGTGCTTCACTCTCTGCAGGAATTAGATGATTATATAGCCTATTGGGACGAACATCGCAAGTCACTTCCTGTGGCAACCGATGGATTGGTTTTCAAGGTCAATTCACTTCGTCAGCAGCTGAATCTCGGTTACACGGCAAAGTCCCCGCGCTGGGCGGTAGCCTATAAGTTTAATCCCGAAAGAGAGCTGACACCATTGCGCTTTGTATCTTTTGAAACAGGCAGAATGGGAATCGTGACCCCTGTGGCCAATCTTGAGCCGGTGCAGCTGTCGGGCACTATTGTGAAGCGCGCGTCGCTGCATAATAACGATATTATGCAGGAACTTGATATCCATGAGGGTGACAGCCTGTATGTGGAGAAAGCCGGTGAGATAATTCCGCAGATTACCGGTGTAGATGTGTCGAAGAGAATCCCCGGGGCTGCAAAAATCATGTTCGTCAAGGAATGCCCCGAATGTGGCACTCCATTAACACGCATATATGGAGAGGCCGCCTGGTGCTGTCCGAATAAATATGGTTGCAGACCGCAGATCACCGGGCGCATCGAACATTTCTGCGCACGCCGCATGATGAATATCGACGGAATCGGGGAGGAGACTGCCGAATTGCTTTATGAATCGGGGCTTGTGGAGCGTATCGGACAATTGTATTCATTGACAGTTGACCAACTTATGGCGCTCGACCGAATGGGTGAGAAGAGTGCGGTGCGTATCATAGAGGGAATGGAAGCTTCAAAATCAGTGCCCTTTGAAAGAGTGATTTACGCGCTTTCAATTCCAAATGTTGGCGAGACTACTGCCAAGCGTATAGCAAAGTCGGTGGTCAGCATGGATAGAATGCAGCAGATGAGTGTCGAGGAACTTGCCGCAATTCCTGATGTCGGGCCCATTATCGCCCAAAATATATTCGATTTCCTCAGAGATCCGGTAAATATCCGCAATATCGAAGATTTGCGACATTTCGGGGTGCAGATGGAAGTTGATTCCGCCAAACTCGCTCCGACCGGCAATGCTCTTGAAGGTAAAACCATAGTAATCTCAGGCACATTCTCTCACCATAGCCGCGATGAGTATAAGGATATAATAGCGGCCGAAGGTGGAAAGAATGCCGGAAGCATCTCTAAAAAGACGAGCTTTGTGCTTGCCGGAGAGAACATGGGTCCATCTAAGCGCGAAAAATGCGAGTCGCTCGGAATTCCGATGATTTCAGAAGATGAATTTCTGAATATGATTGAGAGTAAATAGCAGAGATGAGTATATGTAATATATTGCATATATGAAAATATAGGGAAAGTAATTAATTTGTAAATATAATTCAACTCATAAGCCAATGCTTGTATCACCGTCGCTTCTTTCTGCAGATTTTCTAAATCTCAAGAAAGATGTAGAAATGATTAATAAATCGCAGGCAGATTATCTCCATATCGATGTGATGGACGGAGTGTTTGTGCCTAATATATCATTCGGGTTCCCGGTTATGGATCCTGTGGGGCGTGAATGCACCAAACCGCTCGATGTGCATTTGATGATAGTTGAACCTCAGAAATGGATATCACGGGTTCGTGATTCCGGTGCTGAGATTATGAATGTGCATCAAGAAGCCTGTTTGCATCTGCACAGCTGCGTGCAGCAGATACATAATGCCGGAATGAAAGCGGGCGTTACCTTATGCCCCGCTACACCGGTCTCCACTTTAGTAGATATAATCGAAGACCTCGATCTGGTGCTTCTCATGTCGGTTAACCCGGGTTTCGGTGGTCAGCCGTTTATCGAGCATACTGTCCGCAAGACCGAAGAACTCAAGCAACTGAGAGATGCATCAGGTTCCAAAGCGCTTATCGAGATAGATGGCGGTGTTAATCTGGAAACCGGAGCACGCCTCGCACAGGCCGGTGCAGATATTCTGGTAGCCGGTAGCTTTGTTTTTGGCAACGAAAATCCCGCTGCCGTGATTTCAAGTCTTAAAGCACTCTGATATGATGTTATTGTCAATTTTTGATGCAAGCCAATTTTTTCAGTGGTTTACCGAAAATGCCAACTATTGGTTTGTATTTATATTCATGGTAATCGAGAGTAGTTTTGTGCCGTTTCCATCGGAAGTGATTGTCCCTCCGGCAGCATATCTGGCATGTCGCAATTATGGAGTAGGTGCCGATATGAATGTATATATGGTGGTAATAATGGCTACCCTCGGTGCCTTGGTCGGAGCTTATATCAATTATTTTCTTGCGCTTTGGGTTGGCCGCCCGGTGGTGTATCGTCTGGCTGATACACGTGTGGCTCACGGTCTGCTTATAGACCGGCAAAAAGTTGAAAGGGCAGAACAATATTTTGATAAACATGGTGCGGTATCCACACTTATCGGCCGATTGATTCCGGTGATCCGTCAGTTGATTTCACTCCCCGCAGGTCTTGCCAAAATGAATTTCCTGCAGTTCTCGGTCTATACCGCGATGGGAGCGCTGATATGGAATGCTATTTTGGGCGCGCTTGGTTATTGGCTGTCGATTCATGTAGACCCCGATATGCTATTCGATAAGATTGAGGAATACAACCGATATTTAAGCTGGGCCGGATATGCGCTTTTGGGTGTATGCATATTGTATATCCTCTGGAACGCGTTCCGCAAGAAAAAATTTAAGGCAGGTGAATAATTCATCTGCCTTACTAAGAGTGATTCCCTTTAATCAGTATAATTACTCAGCTATGACTTCATGGCTGAGTAAACTTTTTTCGCTAAATCGCGAGCTTGCTTGAGTGATTCTTCGCTCATAGCATGTTCCATAATTGCAGTAGCGACAATGGGGAGATTCATGCGCTCCGAATATTTTATCAGTTCATTGCTCACAGCACTCTTGGCCCATGTGTAGCCGCCGAATGTGGCAAATACCCGGTCGTGCATCTCGCGTGTTTCAATCGCGTTCAGAAATGCTTCTACCGGTGGGAAAATACGCATGGAGTATGTGGCGCAACCTACTATCAGACATTTATAGGTGAAGGCATCGGTAATCATATCGCTCAGCTCAGACGTAGTAGCGTTATGAATCTTTATGTTGCGTACACCCTGTTCGGCAAGAGCGCGGGCTATCACTTCGGCCATCTCGGCGGTATTCCCATACATGGAACCATAGATGATAGTCGCTCCCTCATGGCATTGATTGCTCGACATCTCGGTGTATAGGTCAATCACATCTTTAATGCGTTCATGCCACACCGGACCGTGAGTCGGGCAGATAAAATTCGCATTAAGCTCCATTTGAGTCAATTTCTGCAGAGCGCGATTGGCAAACTTGGAATATTTACCTACGATGTTCCAGTAATAACGACGCATTTCCGGGAAATACCAGTCGGTATCCATTTCGGTATCAACCACACCACCATTGAGAGCACCGAATGTGCCGCAGGCATCACCGGTGAAGATGACTTTATCTTCTTCAAGCCAAGTCATCATAGTCTCGGGCCAATGCACCATCGGTGTCAGAATAAATTTAAGGGTTTTCCCTCCTAAATCGATGGTATCACCCTCCTTTACCTCATGAAATCTTTCCGGATCATCGATGTGGTAGTAACCTTTGACCATCTTGATAGTCTGGGCGTTTCCGACTATCTTGATATTCGGATAGGTCTGAATTACTTCGGGAATAGAACCACTGTGATCAGGCTCCATGTGGTTGATTACTATGTAATCAATCGCACCGCCTATAGCCTTCAGGTTTGATAGAAATTCGCGCACTTCATCGATACGCACCGCATCTATAAGTGCTGTTTTATCGGTGCCTTTCACTACGTATGCGTTGTAGCTGACACCTTTGGGTATAGGCCATAAAGCCTCGAATCGTGTGGTCACGCGGTCGTTGACACCGGCGTAAAACACGCCATCAGTAATTTTTCTAAAGTTCATACGCAAAATAAATCATTTTATTCTGCATTAGCAAGTAGCACCTCACCTTTCCTCAAAGCTCTTACTGATTCGGGCTATGCAGAGGTTTGGAAAAAATTTTAAGATAAGTGAACTGATTGTAAAAATAAATTGTTTTAATGTCAGAATCATGAAATTTATATGGTTCTTACTCAAATTTTGTAATTGGAAAACACAAATTATTAACATTATAAACTTTTATTAAAACTTAAACGAAATGGAAAACACAGCACCTCTTCAAGGTATTAAAGTTATAGACTTTACCGAAGTACAATCAGGCCCTTCATGCACACAGATGCTTGCTTGGCTTGGTGCCGATGTAATTAAAATCGAACGCCCCGGTGTGGGTGACGCAACCCGTAAGGAACTTCAGTTCAATCCTGATCTTCCCAGTTACTACTTCCTGCAGCTGAACTCAGACAAGAAGTCTCTGGCTCTTGATGCCGCTACCCCTGATGGTAAAGCGATTCTGACCAAGCTTCTTGAGACAGCTGATATTTTCGTGGAGAACTTGCACCCGGGAGCCATGGATAAGCTCGGCTTCAGCTGGGAGGAAGTTCACAAGCTCAACCCCAAATGTATCTATGGTACAATCAAGGGATTCCCTCTTTCATCACAGTATAAGGACCTGAAGGCTTACGAGCCTATCGCACAGGTTACAGCCGCTGCAGCTTCCACTACCGGTTGGTATGATGGTGAGTATAATATTCCGACTCAGTCAGGCGCCGCTCTTGGTGACTCCAATACCGGTATGCACCTGCTTATCGGTCTGCTTGCAGCACTCTGCCAGCGTGAAAAGACAGGTGAAGGTTGCTATGTTTACCAGTCTATGCACAATGCTTGTCTGAACCTCTGCCGTATCAAGACCCGTGACCAGCTTACACTCGACAAGATCGGTTATCTGACACAGTTCCCGCAGTATCCTAACGAGAAGTTCGGTGATTGTGTGCCTCGCGGCGGTAACATCGAGGGTGGCGGTGTGCTCGGTTGGACTTACAAATGTAAACCCGCCGGAGCTGATGATTCTGCAATCGATGCCAATAACTATGTGTATATCATTTTCCAGCGCGGTGCCAAGGATTTCGAATTGGCTTGCAAGGCATTCGGTTTCGAAGACTGGCTGACCAACCCCGATTTCAATACTGCCGATGCGCGTGACCGTCACAAACAGGAGATCTATCAGCGTGTAGGTGCTTGGTGTGCCGACAAGACCAAGTTCGAAGTAACAGAAATCCTTTCAAAAGCAGGTGTTCCTGTAGGTCCGGTGCTCTCAACCAAGGAGGTGCTCAGCGACGAAAGCCTTTATGATGGCAACACTCTCGTCAAGATCAACCAGGGTGGTGAAATCGGTGACTTCGTAACAGTAGGTTGTCCGTTTACCATGAGTAACTACCAGCCGACTTACGGCCCGTGTCCGAGTCTTGGCGGTAACACCGATGAAGTCCTCAAGGCTTACGGCTTCACTGATGACCAGATTAAAGAATTTGCCGCCAACGGCACAACCGCTCCTCTGAACAAGTAAAAAATATAATTATGGAAAACACAGCAAATCAAAATACATGTTCATGCCAGCCCAAGGCCGCTCCGGAATTTCCGGAGCAGGTCACCGGCATGTACATTCTCGCCCGCGCATTGAAGCGTATCGGCATTAAGAATGTTTACGGTCTTGTAGGTATTCCTATCACTGAGGCTGCCTATGAGATTCAGGGACAGGGAATCCGCTTCGTCGGTTTCCGCCACGAGCAGCAAGCCGGTATGGCCGCAGCCACCGAGGGTTATCTTACCAAGACTCCGGGTGTGCTGATGACAGTAAGTTCTCTCGGCTTTATGAATGGTCTTACCGCAACTGCCAATGCTACCGTGAATTGCTACCCGATGATTCAGATTTCGGGTGCTACCGATCCTACCATGGTCGATATGAACATGGGTACTTACGAGGAACTTGACCAGCTTAACACAGCTCGTCCGCTCGTGAAAGCGGCATTCCGCTGCTCACACGCCAAGGATATTCCCGCTGCAGTGGCCCGCGCATATCGTGCGGCTGTAAGCGGTCGCCCCGGAGGTGTATATATCGATATGACAACTCCCGCACTCGGAGAGATTATGGATGCAGCCGAGGCTGAGAAATTGTTCTATGATCCGGTAGATATTTATTCCCCTGTAGCTCCTAATCAGGAAAGTGTGGATCGTGCGGTTGAGCTGATTGCATCAGCTAAAAAACCGGCTATCCTGTTCGGTAAGGGTGCAGCCTACGCTCAGGTAGATGACAAGATCAAGACTCTTGTCGAGAAGTTCAACATTCCTTATCTCCCGATGTCGATGGCCAAAGGTCTGATGCCTGATGATGGTCCTCTGAGTGCTCTTTCATGCCGCTCGACTGTGATGGAAGATGCCGATGTAGTTATAGTCATCGGAGCCAGACTGAACTGGATGCTCAGTTTCGGTCGCGGCAAATGGAGCGAAACAGCTAAGTTTGTGCAGCTTGATGTCGAGCCGCAGACTATCGACCAGAACCGTACGATTGATGCCCCTGTGGTTGGTGATATGGGTTTGGCTCTCGATGCTCTTATCGCCGGTCTTGAGAAGAAGCAGATGAGTATTGATCCGCAGTGGATACCCTCTCTGCAGGCTGAAACCAAGGAGAAAGATGCCAAGTTCGAACTCCGTCTTAAGGATGCGTTAACAGCACAGCCTATGACACACTGGAGTGCACTTGCAGCTATCAAGCCGATACTTGCAGCAAATCCTGATGTGATTCTGGTAAATGAGGGTGCCAACACTCTTGATGATACCCGCGACACAATCTCGATGTCTCTGCCGCGTCACAGAGTGGACTGCGCTACATGGGCTATCATGGGCATGGGCATGGGTTCCGCAGTAGGTGCAGCCGTGGCTACCGGTAAATCTGTAGTAGCTATCGAGGGTGACTCCGCATTCGGTTTCTCAGGCATGGATTTCTCTACAGCATGTCGTTTCAAATTACCGCTGACTGTGGTTATATTCAACAATGGCGGTATTTATAACGGAGTTGGTGAACCTCTCGACAAGACCACCGATCCGGCACCGACAACTCTGGATATCCACGCACGTTATGACAAGCTCGGAGAAGCATTCGGTGCTGATACATATTATGTAACCACTCCCGAAGAACTCTCTAAGGCTCTGACAGCATCTATCGCTTCCAAGAAGCCGACGCTTATCGATGTGCAGCTTGCTGCCGATTCCGGTAAGGAATCAGGTCACATCGGCTACCTGAACCCCGCTCCACTTCAGAAAATAACCGTTTAAAATCCCAGGCGTATGTTACACATAATTCTTTATGCAATTGTCCCGATTCTGGTGATTATGTTGCTGGGATACTATTCGGGAAAAACAGGAGCTTTCAATGGTGCGAATGCGCGTGTGCTCAATAAGGTTGTGTTGAATTATGCACTTCCTGCGGCACTCTTCGTATCCATCATCAAAGCCAACCGCGAGATGCTTAGCGTCGATGTTAAGCTTACCTTGATTTCATTTGTAGTGCTGCTGGGCTGTTTTATGCTGGTATACTATGTGTTCCGCTGGCTCTACAAAGACTCTATGGCCGAATCGGCGATTTCTGCGCTTATTTCAGGTTCACCGACAATCGGATTCCTTGGATTCGCGGTGCTTCAGCCTATCTTTGGTGACTCTGCATCTGTAGGTCTTGTGATTGCGATTGTAGCGATCGAGGTGAATGCATTCGGTATTCCTATCGGTCTGGCGCTCCTCAATGCCGGTAGAGCAAAACAGGCTGCCCTCAAGGCGGGTGATGTGCAGAAGACTAACCCCTGGAAACCTGTGCTCAATGCGATATCGCAGCCTGTGGCCTGGGCTCCTATTCTGGCAGTGATTCTGGTGCTCTGCGGACTTAAGTGGCCGCAGGAACTCGACCCCTCCTTTGACCTGATAAAAGGTGCGAATGCCTCTATCGCAGTGTTTGCTGCCGGTATCACACTTTCTTCAGTTAAAATCAAAATCAATGGTCAGGCTATCATGGGCTCATTCCTGAAGCTGATTGTTATGCCTCTGTTGATTCTGGTTGTGGGTATCATATTCAAGATGCACCCCGAGAATCTTAAGATGCTTGTGGTCTGCGCGGCTCTGCCACCTGCATTCTCAGGTATCATTATCGCCAGCCGTTATCGCACCTACGTGGCTACCGGTACTTCTTCGCTGGCTCTTTCCACAATTCTCTTCATGGGATTCTGTCCTCTCTGGATATGGATTACCGACTTATGTGTTAACTGGTTCCATCTGGCAGCCTAAAGGTAAATTTAAAACCGCAAAATTATGGATACAAAAAAATATATGGACTCGTTGGCCTCTCAGCAGGCAGCGCTGTCTGACTACATAGCCAAGAGCATTGCGGGCATATCTTTGCCAAATGACAAGGCTGCCCTCAATGTGGGCAAGACCAATTTCCTCACAAAGAGTGCATGGGTCTACATAGTGATTGGTGTAATAGCCTTTATCGCAGGTCTGATAGTCGGTTCGGCCGCTATCTGGATTACCGGTGCCACCGCAGTAGCATGCGGAGTGTACTGCCTGATTAAGGGTAAGCAGCAGCTCACAGCGGAAGCTTACACTAATGTGGGAACCGAGATTTCCGAAGGTGTCGATAAGACAATCGCTTACGTAAGCAAGCAGTGGACAGATTTTGTAGTGGCACAGAATGTAGCTCTCCGCACTGATATCGTGGCATCGGATAATTCTAATGCCGATAAGGTCAAGGCTCTCGGTTGGATTACTGAATCAAGTTGGCTGCATGTCAATACTGATAATATCAGCAGCGAACTTAAAGATGCCGATTCTCAGAAGTCGCTTGCCGAGCTCAAGGCAGTGATGCCAAAGCTTACTGATGCGCTCAATGAGGATCTCAAGTTGGCCTGCATCGCGCAGACTGATGTGGTAAAAGGAATCGGTGGCGTAATCGCCCCTCAGCCCAAGCCCGCAGTTTCAGCTGCGACAGCGGCCGCAAAGTCCTGATGTGAAGTTAGTGTTAGAAACGATATATTAAATAATCCTGTAGAACAATCGGGGGGTTGCAAGGTTAATAGCCTGCAACCCCCCGATTGTTGTATGGTCTAAGACTCCGTTCCCCAATATTTGTGAACGCTGTCTCAATCAGACGCGCGGTTTTCGCAGGGTTTGTGCAAAGAGCAGGGGAGTACTCTCTTCAGCATCCTGGATAGAGAATGCACTGTGAAGGTCATCATCGCTTCTGAGCAGATTTATGACTTCTCCATATCGACCTTCGCGCATGAAACTCATCTCAAGGCGAGACACAATGGTGGAATCCATCTCTGCCAGTCCAAACTGGTTGAGAATCATGGTCACATAGCGCACTGTGTTAACATGGCGGTAGAAATCGAGGTCACCATATTTGAACATATATTCGTATGGCTCATGTGTGGCCACATGACCTCCACGAGGTATTTCACCATCGAAATCCTGAGGCAGCACAATGCAATGTTTGCCGGCCCCCTGTATCGGACATTCGCGATCACTTATCAGCTCGGGGTCAAAATTCAGGTGCGACAATCCTACGCTCTCACGCGTGTTTGTGTCGAGAATCATCCAGATAGACCGACCATATCCCACCGGATTGCCGCATGCATCACTGAGCATAAAATTGCGGCTTGAGAAGTGCCGGTTCCAAGATTCAATCCAAGTGGTGAGCTTATAATTTTCATTAACCTTAGGATACCTCGATACCTCAATGGCAATTCTTGAAAGCACCCAGCCGCGGCCAAGACTCTCCATAGCCGGATTCCCGATGCCGAGAGAGTTGGCATGAGCCGTCGCTATATCGATAATTTTCGAAACCAGTAGTGACAGCGACATCTCACCCTCGGCGTTGACTTCACCGGCAGATAAATAAAATTCTTGGCTAAATTCCTTTGTCATATTTATTAAGGTCAGTTATTGATAGCTGTGCGATATTTCGCGAGTGTGGAACTCTTTTTTATAGCCTTCCATGTTTTACGCCCGATTTCAGCTTCGGCATATTCCCAGAAAGGTTTGATTTTAGATAAAATCTGACTGTCGCCACAGAGAGTTTCCTCATAGTGTGTGAGTAGTTTGTCGTGAAAATCCATCATGGCAGCCTTTCTTTTTTCTGGAGACCATTCCTCTCCTTCACTATATTCGGATGCGAGAGAGGGGCGACCCAAGATGCCACGTGCAACCATAAGACCTGCGGCATCGGGCCAATCTGCGGTGACACGCTCCATATCAGCGGGAGTTTTCAACTCTCCGTTATAGATAATTTTGTGTCGGGAGACCTTCATGAGTTCAGCGAGCATTTCGAGATCGAGTTCTCCGGAATATTGCTGCTTGCCGATGCGCGGGTGAACCGCGATTTCGCTAAGAGGCAGACTGTTGAGTATTTCAATTATCTTACGCCATTCAGTGTTGTCATCATGTCCGATACGCATCTTGACCGAGTAAGATAACTCCGGATATTTGGCAAGTGTATCAGGTAACTTGGAAGCTTCATCTAAATTCGACAAGAAACCGGCACCTCTACCTTTACCCATCTGGAGAGGAAAGGGACACCCCATGTTGAGGTTAACGCGAGTCATGCCTTCGGATTTCAGACGCGACAGGAGTATATCGAGCTCTGTCATATCGCGAAATATAACCTGAGGTTCAAGGTCAATACCATCATTGAGCGGAGAGAGGAGGTCGCGCAAATCCTGACGTCGGAGCTCACCATGTTCGCAGCGGATAAAAGGTGTATAATATCTGAAATCTCCACCGTATGTGCTGTGGTGGAAGTGTCTCCATGCTGCATCGGTGTGCCCTTGCACCGGAGCGATATATACCGGCAGAGGATTGGTTTTAAAGTCTGACATACTGTATTGCTAATGCTTATGCATTGCAAAATTAAGAAAAAATGAGCGGTGTGTCAATAAGCACGCTTATGACACACCGCGACAAGTCTTATCTTAAGAATAACTTACTTAGTCTCTTCCATGAGGTAGGGATTCAGTTCAGCCCACTTGTCGATAGGAGGCATAATGCCGAGGGCGATAACCTCATCGCGAAGAGTGCAGAGGTGCTTGTAGCTCTCTTCGAGTTCCTTCTGCTCTTCGGGTGTGCCTTCCACGGGTTTGAAAGTAGCGCCATCTTTGGTGATGGTTGTTTCCATGGCCATCATGATGTTGTGGAACTTGGCATCGTTTACGTATACACCGGCAGGCCATTTGAAAGCGGGACCACCCATAGCGGCTGCGATCATCTCGATAGAGAGATATGCGGGGCTCTGGAATGAGCTGCGGCCACGAAGTTCGATGATGTTCTTACCACCCTGGATCACACGAACCTTAAGGTCTTCCCAATCTTTCTCGGGGAGTTTGCCTTCGGCGATGAGCTCTGTCAGAGGCTTGCCATCTACCATAACAGTTGATGCGAAAACTGCCATCTGCTCACCGTGGCCACCATATGTGCGGGCGTTGGTGATTTTGTCGGGACAAATCTTGAAGTATTTTGCCAGCTCGTTGCGCAGACGTGTTGAGTCAAGACCTGCGAGAGTTGTCACGCAGCCGGGTTTAACACCGCTGTAAAGCAGAGTTACGAGACCGGTGATGTCGGCAGGGTTGAATATAACTACGATGTGCTTCACATCGGGGCAATATTTCTTCACGTTCTTGCCGAAGTCCTCAGCGATCTTGCAGTTACCTGCGAGCAAATCCTCGCGAGTCATACCGGCTTTACGGGGAGCACCACCTGAAGATACTATATATTTAGCATCTGTAAATGCTTTCTCGATGTCGTCGGTAAAGGTCAGGTTAAGACCTTCAAAACCACACTGCAGAAGCTCTTCAGCTACACCTTCCAGACCTTTTGCGTAAGGGTCATAAAGGCAGATGTTGGGGGTGAGACCCATCATGATGGCTGTCTGAGCCATGTTAGAACCAATCATGCCGGCTGCTCCTACGATTAGCAGCTTTTCGTCGGTAAGAAATTTCATTGTCTTATTTAATTTGAGGTTATGTTTTTTCTTGATATTCAGATTTGTAGGAAGGCTTGTCACATCTGTTTTGAGTGGTCCGAAAATTGCCGGAACAGAGAGGAACCGTTTCCAAATGCAAATATAAATATTTTTTCAACATTTTACATAGTCCCGACAAAATTTGTTTTAACCGAAAATTATCCGCGAAGGGACATGCCTCCGACAGGTTGAATATGGTATGTTAAATACAGCATGTTGAATATGGCGTAAGCGGAATACCATCGCATTGCGATGTTTTATAATGTGTCACGATTTGTTAAATTGCGGAGATTCACTATCTTTGCATTGCGGTTGCTAAAGACTTTTTTATTGAACCGGCGTATTGCGACACATATCCTGAAATGAAAACTAAAACTGCTTACGTTTGCTCGAATTGCGGCTATGATTCTCCTAAATGGCTCGGCAAGTGCCCGGGTTGCGGAGAATGGAATACCATGGTTGAGGAGAAGGTGACTGTGTCAAAAGGCAAATCCTCAAGAGGCCGGCTTGTGAAAAGCACCGCACCGGTTCGCCTTTCGGAGATTACCATATCTACCGAACAAAGAATATACATGCCCAGCGAGGAGCTCAACAGAGTGTTGGGCGGCGGACTTGTGGCCGGAAGTCTAACGCTGATCGGGGGCGAACCCGGTATAGGCAAGTCTACTCTTCTGCTTCAGAATATTCTGTCGATACGCAATCGAAAAATCCTGTATGTATCAGGCGAGGAGTCGGCTTCGCAACTTAAACTCCGTGCAGACAGACTCGGCAAGGTATCCGACAATGTATTTATATTGTGCGAAACAGATCTTGACAACATCTTCGCGCAGATTGAGAAAATAGAACCGCAGATAATTGTGGTTGATTCTATTCAAACTATATCTTCGGCCGAAATTGAGTCGGCTGCCGGCAGCGTTTCTCAGGTGCGCGAATGTGCCGCTGCCTTGTTGCGATATGCCAAAGAATCCGGAGTGCCGGTGGTGCTTGTGGGGCATATCAATAAAGATGGAGCAATCGCCGGCCCCAAGGTGCTCGAGCATATAGTGGATACGGTGCTTCAGTTTGAAGGTGACCGTCAGTACCTCTACCGAATATTGCGCTCCATCAAGAATCGATTTGGTTCCACATCGGAAATCGGAATATATGAGATGGTGCAGCGCGGCTTGCGCGAAGTGAAGAATCCTTCGGAAATGCTGCTGTCGGATAATCGCTCTGATGAGATGTCGGGCATGGCCATTGGTGTCACAATCGAGGGTGCACGCCCTTTTATGGTCGAAGTGCAGGCGCTTGTATCGTCGGCCGCCTACGGCACACCGCAGCGAAGTGTGACAGGATTTGACAACCGCAGACTCAATATGCTGCTTGCCGTGCTTGAGAAGCGGGCTAAGTTCCGGCTCGGACAGAAAGATGTGTTTCTGAATATGGCAGGCGGGTTAAAAGTCTCCGATCCGGCTATCGATCTGGCGGTGGTTGCCGCAGTTATGTCATCTAATTTCGATCTGACAATACCGCGCAGCATAGCCTTTGCAGGCGAAGTCGGATTATCGGGAGAAATCCGGACTGTGACCAGGATTGAGCAGCGTGTGGCGGAAGCCGAGAAGCTCGGTTTCGAGACCATTTATATCCCTTCGGGAAATCTTAAAGGTATAAAAGATAAATTCAAGATTCGGATTGTCGAGGTATCCAAATTGCCCGATATGTTCCGCTCACTATTTGAATAAATGGCAAATATTGTAGAATTCAGCAACGTAGAGATAAATCGTGCGGAGCGCACGGTGCTTCATGATGTTTCGTTTGAGATTGCAGATGGCGAGTTTTGCTATCTGGTGGGGCGCGTCGGTTCCGGCAAATCCACATTATTAAAGACCATGTATGCCGATGTGCCGATTACCGTAGGGGAAAAGGCCGAGGTGTTGGGCTTCAATCTTATCGGGCTTAAGAAGAAGCAGATTCCTTATCTGCGTCGTGCCATGGGTATTGTCTTTCAGGATTTCCAGTTGCTTCAGGATCGTTCGGCGATGGCCAATCTTCGCTTTGTGCTTGAAGCCACCGGTTGGAAATCGAAAAGCGACATCGATGATCGGGTAGCTGAAGTGCTCAAGGCTGTAGGCATGGATAATAAGGGTTACAAGATGCCCCATGAGCTTAGCGGAGGTGAACAGCAGCGTATAGTGATAGCGCGCGCGTTGCTCAACAAACCGAAACTCATTTTGGCCGATGAGCCCACCGGAAATCTCGATCCGCGCACCGGTTATCAGATAGCAAGTCTGCTGCATCAGCTTGCTGCCGATGGCACTGCGGTGCTGATGGCAACCCACAACCTGCAGCTCACAGAAGACTTCCCCGCCCGGGTGCTGAGCTGCAGAGATAAGAGATTGGAAAAAAACGATTGAAAATTTTATCATGATGCAAATATTTTGGTATATTTGCGCATAAATCAATGCCACGCCTCCTGATAAGGGCTTGTGCAGTGATTTCAATTGACATAAGCAACAGCTAATACCAATAAATACGCTTAAAATGGCAGAAAACAAAGAAAAATTGTTCGACATGTTCTCGCCCGTCACCACAGAAGAGTGGAAGGCGAAGATCACAGCCGACCTCAAGGGCGCCGATTTCGACCGGAAACTGGTGTGGCGCACAAATGAGGGCTTCAATGTGCAGCCCTTCTACCGCCGCGAGGATCTCGAGGGTCTTGCCGCTCTCGACACAATGCCGGGTCAGTTCCCTTATCTGCGCGGCACACGTGACAATAACGACTGGTTGGTGCGTCAGGCCGTGATCGGTGAAACACCCGAGGCTATGAACGAACATGCACTGCATATTATCAACCGCGGTGTCGAGTCTCTCGGTATCAAACTCGGTAAAAATGCAGGTGCTTCTGATCTTGCAGTGATCCTCAAAGGTGTGGATCTTGCCAAAATCGAAGTTAATGTGGATTGCTGCCCCGGCAAAGCCGCCGAGGTCGCTGAAGAACTCGTGAAGTTAGTCAAGGCCGCAGGAGTCGAGGAGACTTTCCGCGGTTCAATAGGATATAACCCCTTCAAGCGCCTTCTCAAGCATGGTCTGGAATTCCCCAAAGATGCAGCTGAAGAGGGTAAGGCAGTATATGAGGCAGTGAAGGAAGTGCGTGGTATCCGCTGCTTTGCAGTAGACAGCTACATGCTCAATAATGCCGGTGCCTATATCACCCAGGAACTCGGATACGCACTGAGCTGGGGTGCCGAGTGGCTGACCATGATGACCGAAGCCAGTCTGAGTGTTGATGAAGTGGCCTGCCGCATCAAGTTCAACATGGGCATTTCATCAAATTACTTCATGGAGCTGGCTAAATTCCGCGCCGCTCGTATGCTCTGGGCGGAAATTGTAAAAGCTTATAAGCCCGAGAAGGAGTGTGCTTGCAAGATGTTTGTGCATGCGGTAACTTCGGAGTTCAACCAGACTTTATATGATTCACATGTGAATCTGCTCCGCTCCATGACCGAAACTATGAGTGCAGCACTGGCCGGTGTGAATTCAATTGAAACTCTCCCCTTCGACCGCTGCTATAAGTGTCCCGATGAATTCTCAGAGAGAATCGCTCGCAACCAGCAGTTCCTGCTCCGCGACGAATCACACCTTAATAAGGTTGTTGACCCAGCAGGTGGTTCATATTATATCGAAAACCTCACGGCATCTATCGCAGCTCAGGCATGGAAGGTATTTATGGAGGTTGAAGATAATGGCGGATTCGCTGCAATGCTTCGCAAAGGTGAGATTCAGGGTAAAGTCAACGAGTCGGGCGTGAAGCGCCATCTCGATGTGGCTCGCCGCAAAGAAAACCTGCTCGGCACCAATATCTTCCCGAATTTCAACGAGAAGGCTCTCGACAAACTTACCGACAATGCGTGCTGCTGCAAGTGCGGTTGCGGTGCTGAGGAACCGGCTGATGGCGCTGTGCAGAAGCTGAACTTCGATCGCGCTGCAAGCCAGTTTGAAGCTCTGCGTCTCGACACCGAGCGTGCTGCCAAGCGCCCCAAAGTGTTTATGCTCACTATCGGAAATCTGGCTATGCGTCTTGCCCGCGCACAGTTCTCTTCGAACTTCTTCGGCTGCGCAGGTTATGAGATCATAGACAATATCGGCTTCGAGACAGTGCAGGCCGGTATCGATGCAGCTATGGAGAAGGGTGCAGATGTAGTTGTGCTCTGCTCAAGCGATGATGAATATGCTCAGTATGCTCCCGAGGCGTTCAAGGCTCTTGATGGCCGCGCCATCTTCGTTGTGGCCGGTGCACCCGCATGCATGGACGAACTCAAAGCAGCAGGTATCGAGAACTTTATTCATGTCAAAGTCAATGTGCTTGACACTCTCGTAGATTTCAATGCCAAACTCCTCAAATAATCCGCAACCATGAGACCTGATTTCAAAGAAATAGATATCACCAAAATTACGGCCCCCGAAGGCCACACACCGGTAGCGGGTGAGGAATGGCTCACCGCCGAACTGATCCCCGTAAAACCGGTATATTCAAAAGAAGACCTCGAAGGCATGGAACATCTCGATTTCGTGTCGGGTATTCCCCCGTTCCTCAGAGGTCCCTACAGCGCAATGTATCCTTTGCGCCCCTGGACAATCCGCCAGTATGCCGGCTTCTCCACAGCTGCGGAGTCTAACGCATTCTATCGCCGCAACCTCGCATCAGGCCAGAAGGGCCTCTCAGTGGCATTTGACCTCCCCACCCACCGTGGTTACGATGCCGATCATGAGCGTGTGGTAGGCGATGTAGGTAAAGCAGGTGTGTCAATCTGCTCTATCGAGGATATGAAGGTGCTTTTCGATGGTATACCTCTTAATAAGATGTCGGTGTCAATGACCATGAATGGCGCAGTGCTCCCCGTGCTCGCATTCTATATCAACGCCGGTCTTGAACAAGGTGCCAAACTCGAAGAGATGGCCGGAACCATTCAGAATGATATTCTGAAGGAGTTCATGGTCCGCAATACATATATCTATCCGCCGGCATTCTCTATGAAGATTATCGCCGACATCTTCGAGTATACTTCAAAAAATATGCCTAAGTTCAACTCAATTTCTATCTCCGGTTACCACATGCAGGAAGCAGGTGCTACCGCCGATATCGAGTTGGCTTACACACTGGCCGATGGTCTTGAGTATCTCCGCGCAGGTGTCAATGCAGGCATGGATATCGACTCATTTGCTCCGCGTCTGTCATTCTTCTGGGGTATCTCCATGAACTATTTCATGGAAATCGCCAAGATGCGTGCCGCTCGTATGCTTTGGGCCCGCATCGTGAAACAGTTCAACCCCAAGAACCCCAAATCGCTCGCTCTGCGCACACACTGCCAGACTTCCGGTTGGTCACTCACCGAGCAGGATCCGTTTAACAATGTGGGTCGTACATGTGTTGAGGCTATGGGCGCTGTGCTTGGTCACACCCAGTCACTTCACACAAATGCACTCGACGAGGCAATCGCACTGCCTACCGATTTCTCGGCGCGTATCGCCCGCAATACTCAGATTTATATCCAGGAGGAAACTTACGTCTGCAAGCAGGTTGACCCGTGGGGTGGTTCATACTATGTCGAGAGCCTCACCAATGAAATCGCTCACAGAGCTTGGGAGCATATCCAGGAAATCGAGAAACTTGGCGGCATGGCGAAAGCTATTGAAACCGGTCTGCCCAAACTTCGCATCGAAGAGGCGGCTGCCCGCACACAAGCTCACATCGACTCCGGCTCTCAGACTATCGTAGGTATCAATAAGTTCCGCCTCGATCATGAGGATCCTATCGATATCCTTGAGGTTGACAACACCGAGGTTCGCAAGTCTCAGGTGGCTCGCCTTGAAGAGCTGCGTAAGGATCGCGATGAAGAGGCTGTGAAGAAGGCGCTTGCCGACATCACCGAGGCTGTGAAAGATCCCTCTAAGGGCAATCTTCTCGAGCTGGCTGTGAAGGCTGCAGGTCTGCGCGCTTCTCTGGGCGAAATCTCAGATGCTTGCGAGGCAGTGGTAGGTCGTTATAAAGCTGTAATCAAAACTATCTCCGGAGTGTATAGCAATGAAGAAAAGGGTGATCCCGAATTTGAGGAAGCCCGCAAGGCAGTAGCTGACTTCGCAAAACGCGAAGGTCGCCAGCCTCGTATCATGATCGCCAAGATGGGTCAGGACGGCCATGACCGCGGTGCTAAAGTAGTAGCTACCGGTTACGCCGACTGCGGTTTCGATGTCGATATGGGTCCGCTCTTCCAGACCCCGGCTGAGTCTGCCCGTCAGGCTGTGGAAAATGATGTGCACATTCTCGGTGTATCTTCTCTCGCAGCAGGCCACAAGACTCTCATTCCCCAGGTTATCGAGGAGCTTAAGAAACTCGGTCGCGAGGATATCCTCGTGACAGCCGGCGGTGTGATTCCCGCTCAGGATTATGACTTCCTGTATAAAGCAGGTGTGGCTGCAATCTTCGGCCCCGGCACACGCATCCCCAAGAGCGCAATCGAAATGATTCGTCTGCTCAATGAGGAGCGTGCAGAATAATCCGAATTAGCGAATATATTACTAAAATGCTGTCCGGTATCAGTCATCTGATACCGGACAGTTGCTTAATCTTATAATGTCTGAAATAATGTTATCGGCGCTTATGGAGTGCAGATATTGATTTGATTATTCGATGTAAAGAAATTACCTTTGCACTTCCAATCATGAACGATTTTTTCTCTATGGAAGAACCATTATACCAATTACCTGACGATGCCGAAAAAGATACGCTCTATACCATCGATGATGACTTAGAGGATATGGAGGAATTCGATGAAGAAGATGAATCAGATGCCGGCGAAAGTGTTGCCGCAAAGTCCGCACCTTCTCCTCCGGGTATTTTAATCAAGACTATGCTAACCCCGGTCGAGGGTTGGAAATCACTGAGACGTGCACGTTTTACCAAAGATGAAGTAGCAAGAAAGTGCTTCTATCCGATTGTAGGATTTGCCGCCTTTTCCGAAGGAGCTTCTATCTTCTATGAAGCAAACTATAGCATCTCGGATTGGGCGATTGAAGGATTATGCACGTTTATAACATTTTTCTTCGGATACTTTGTGGCGAGATTGTTGGGAATGCACATATTGCCGGCAGACAGCAGAGCATTTTTGAAAAAAGATATAGGTGGTCAGTTCATAATGATTGCCATGTCTTCATTGGCACTTTTCTGGAGTGCCATTCAGATAGTGCCGATGTTTGACCCGGTGCTTGTATTCCTGCCGATATGGACTATTTATATGATATACAAAGGGGCAAAAGTGATGCGCATTCCGGCCGAGAACCGCACGAAGAGCATAGGCCTGCTATGCTTGCTTGTGATCGGAGTTCCGATTCTCTGTTCCTATCTCCTTACAGAATTTTTGATAAGTAATCCTCAGATCTGAAAATATTACTTATAATAATTGGGTGCAGCTCTTATAGAACCGCACCCAATTTTATTACTTAAATATTTTCTGTAAATTATTCGAATTCGATGAGAGCCTGATCAGTGGCCATCACATCACCCTCATTTACAAGAATCCGCTTCACGGTACCCCCCATGTCAGAAGCGAGGTCATTTTCCATCTTCATGGCTTCATAAACCATCACGAGATCACCGGCTTTGATTTTCTGACCGGGTTTAACTTTGATTTCCATCACGGTTCCACCCATGGGAGCGCGGAATACCGGTCCTGTCGGAGCGTCGGTAGCTGCAGCTGCAGCTTGAGCCTTTGCTGCTTCCGGTTTTGCGGCCTCCTCTTTGGGAGCGGGAGCGGTCTTAGCCTCCAAATGCGCTTTGCGACCGGTCGGGG
>CAMWLY010000018.1 GCA_947175145.1 uncultured Muribaculaceae bacterium
AAGTAATAGTGAGTCACAAAATATAATACTAATTAAATTCTAACATTATGACAAAATTTTACTTGTGGACATTTGTATTACTTCTTGTGATGTTGACTGGATTATCATCCTATGCCAACTATACAATTAAGGTCAATGATGCCGGTATAGGTGTATTGCAATTTGATGGAGGTGATGGTGTAATAACTTTCAATGAAAATGTGAATACCCTTGCGCCTAATGTAGCTGATATGCTTATCGGAACACTTAAGGTGCCCAACACATACACGATGACAGTGAGAAATGAATCGAGAGGCATGAATATAGATACCAGTGAATATGATGGTGAAATTCAATGCCCGATTCACCCCGGTTTCATGTCTAATGGAGAAACTCTTAGCGTTACTGTTTCCGGTGGAGGCGTTGCGCCGGTTGTGCCTACCGTGACATTTCTAATGAATCCGGATGGGTGTGCATATATTGCAACTGCTCATTATGATAATGGCACTTACGTAATAGACGATGTATACAATACACCAAATGACGATGGCGCTATAGAAGTTCCTTACAAACAAGGAACATATCTCGTAAAGCCAAATTCAGGATACACATTGACTAAAGCGCTCAATGAATCAGAAACAAATCCTCATTATAGCGGGGACCTTCCTTCCGGCGATGGCACAATTTATCTCGAATCAGGAAGCTTCAAAGCCGGTGCACAGTTTGTGATTTTTGCTTCTCAATCAGGATCTTTCACAGTAAAGGGTATTGGTTCTAACGTCAGTTCAATTTCCATGATGAGCCTTAAAACTTATCAGTCTGTAAATGTGACCGATGTTGAAAAGAGTGTAAATTTCGGTGGAGGGGAATCTTATATGATTCGTGCAAATTCTTCTTCACCTCTTTGGAAAGTTGAAGTTACCAATGATGGTGAGACAAGCTTGCTTGCCGGTGATTATGGTAATTATGAATATACACCAGACAATGGGGATTCGGTAGTAATTTATACCGATCGCCCGGAAACTCATGCAAACATCAAGATTTCCTTCTCCGGCGATGGAGTTGACAATAATATCGTTAACAATGTGATGTATGATGGAACCGTAGTGAATGCCGATACTTGGAATACATCTGCGGGCTGGACAGTCACTGCGGGAAAACAACTGAACATTATGTTCAATACAGAAGGGTTCATGGATTTTGCTTGTAAAATCAATGGAGTTTCTCAGCCTCTAAGTACTTCATATACTGATAACAAGAAATACGTCAATTACTATGTAGAAAATGACGATGTTGATGTTGTTAAAGAAATTAATGTTGTAATTTCAGCCAGGAAGGAGAAGAAATATAATGTAACTCTTGTGTGTGCGCATCCTGAGGCAGTAACTGTGCGAAACGAGAACTATGAGGTATATTCATTTACTACTTCTCCCTCGGTAATTTCTGTTCCGGAAAATGCAGCACAGATCAATATTCAGCCTAACAATGGCTGGCTTGTTGACGGAATCTCTGTTGATAACGACCCTGATGCG
Source organism: uncultured Muribaculaceae bacterium (assembly GCA_947175145.1). GTDB lineage: Bacteria > Bacteroidota > Bacteroidia > Bacteroidales > Muribaculaceae > Lepagella. The sequence goes on from CAMWLY010000018.1 coordinate 1,512, forward strand.
TCAAGCAAATTTGTATATGGATTATATGAAGTTCCCGGTGACTGTGTAATCACAATAAGCGTTACTAACCTTGCGGAGAAGCGCAACAAGACCGCTGTGGTATATGTTGATGAATCAGTTGCTAACCCCATTTACCTTTCTTTCCGTTTCCAGGAATATAGCGAGCAGACAATAGTCCCCGGTTATAATTTCGTGAAATATTGTGATGAAGATCGTCCTTTCCACTTCGGTTATTATACCGGTGGTGACCCTGTGTTTGTTGTAAATGATCAGGTTATCACAGGATCTCCGTCACCTTGTGCCGAGACACTCGATTTCCAAGATTTTGGTGTAATTAAATATTTCAGCAATAATCCTGTAACTAATATTGTCTCTTACGATCTTGAAGAGGATATAATGGATATAGTTGAAATATATCACGACCACTATACCAACATAGATTTTAATTCAGAAACTGAATACAACTGCTACCCGGGTACTATGATTCATATCAAACCGGTTTCGCAGACATCTCAGGCACATAAGCGTGCAGCAACAGCTCCGTTTGAAGTAGCTGTCAACGATGAGAAACTTACTCCCGATGCAGACGGAGTTTACTCTTACAAAGTAACTGACGGTCCGGTGAATGTAAAAGTTGCTGAGCAAATAACAACAGGTGTTGATGCTGATGAATCAGATAATGGTGAGAGCTCGGTTGTTTACAACCTTCATGGCATAGCCGTTGCTAATCACGCAAGCAGTCAGCAAATCAATGCTCTTCCTGCAGGTGTATATATCATCGGTGGTAAGAAAGTAGTTGTTAAATAAATAATTACCCTGTATCCCTTTCCTCCGGGAATAAACCATCTCAGAGGAAAGGGATATTCTATTTTTTATATCATGAAACGAAAAATAGCCTGCACGATGTGTGCTTCGCTTGTGATTTCGGGTGCTTTATTTGCGAAAACTGATATTGCAAGTCGCATGCGTATTAGATCAAAACACTCCCCTATTGAGTTTACAACCACTTCAGCAGGGAAGAAAGAAGTTAAAAGGCGAAAGCAGAGTAATTCTGCCATCGCAGAGACCGTTCGTGGTTTTATTACGCTCGGCAATAATGCGGATTATTCCACTCTTGAAAGTGCCGGAGTTACTATTAATTCCAAGAGGGGGAATATGGTTCTGGCTGAATTCCCACTTTCTGCTCTCGATGAAGTAGAGAGTTTGGATTGTGTGCAGAGTATCAAACTTGAGACACCGGTAAATCAGAAGATGGATCTTGCTCGTGTGGCCATCGGTGCAGATAAGATTCATACGGGTGATGGATTGCCAAAGGCATTTACCGGAAAAGGAGTAGTGGCCGGAATAGTAGATGGAGGCTTCGATCCTAATCATATTAATTTTATGGACGAAGATGGGAATCATCGATTTAAACAATTATCTGTGTTTCGCTATGGACAATCCATGACAGGTGAACCTCGCGTCGAGGTAGCAAAATTGTCGGGAGAACGTCTGAATATTGTGGATACAGATGCTTATGATTCTTTCCATGCAACTCACACCACCGGAATAATGGCGGGCGGATATAAGGGAAAAATCCGCACAGGATATGCTGTAGACTTCACAAAGGGTGATATTAAGGAGATGGATAATCCTTACTATGGTGTTGCGCCCGAAGCGGATATTGTAGCCGGAGCTGCCGAGGGTGGTAATCTGTCAGATTACTTCATAGCACTTGGTTGTGAAAGCATACTCGACTATGCATACGAGACCGGTCAGCCTGTAGCACTTAATCTTTCCCTTGGCTCTAATGTCGGACCTCATGATGGGACTTCTTCCATCTGTCGCTATCTTGATCAGGTGATAGATGATAAGCAGGTAAATACAATTGTGTGTGTTGCAGCCGGAAATGAGGGTGATATGCCGATAGCAATTACTAAAAAATGCGAGTCCGATAATAACTCGGTCGGTACTTTCCTGCATCCTGTAACCGGTATGATTCAAGACTCTAATGGCCAGATTTTCAACAATCCTCGAGCCGGTCAGGTATATATATATTCTGATTCAAGAGAACCGTTTGAGATTCAGGCTCAGATATATAGTAAAGCGCGTAAGACTGTTACTGCACGATTCCCTCTTGTGATAGATAGTGATGGAGGAATGAACTATCAATATTGGGTATCGGAGCCGGCATGGCAGCAGGATTCTTCTGATAAAGTTGATACGCAATTAGCACGATATTTTGAAGGCTATATTGGACTTGCATGTGATGTAGATGCCGATTCAAATCGATTCTACTCGGTGATAGATTTTACTCTATGGGATTCAATGCAAATGAATAGCAACGGTAATTATATCATCGGTTTTCAAGTCACCGGTAAAGATGGCCAGCGCATTGATATTTATGGTGATGGAGGTATGATTAACTTCAGCAGCGAGGGTGCTGAGGGATATACTGATGGAGGATTCAACGGAACCATCAATGACATCGCTACCGGAAATAATACAATCATAGTAGGATCTTACAATACGAGAAATTATTGGGGTAGTCTGGATAGCAACGTATATGGCTATTGGGAGGCTTTACCTGCAGGTAAGATGTCATCTTTCACATCATACGGTTCTCTTATCGACGGTCGAAATCTTCCGCACATCTGTGCACCCGGAGCGGCAATTATAAGCTCAAGTTCCAAATCATATCTCGATGCTGTAGGTGCAGATGATACCGCTGTGCAAGCGCGTGTAGAGTCTTCCGGTCGCTTTCATGATTTCCATCAGTGCATAGGTACCTCTATGGCTGCTCCTGTAGTCACCGGTACGATTGCTCTCTGGCTCGAGGCATATCCTCAACTCACTGCAGCGCAGGCTCGTGATATATTGATGCGCACGGCATTAAAAGACGAAGATGTGTTAACTTCAGGTGATCCGATGCAATGGGGCGCCGGTAAGCTCGATGCATACGAAGGCCTGAAAGAGGTGCTGAAACTTACCTCAGGAATCATAAATATTGATGGAGCTAACGAAACAAAACTCCAGATTAGAAAATCAGGCACTGCTTCTTTCGATATTCTTTTGCCCGGTGCATCCTCTATTGAGGCTACGCTTTATGATTTGACCGGGTCGGCTTGCGTGAGGAATGTAGCCGTAGGAAATGAAATATCCGTAGATGCATCAGGACTGCTCCCCGGTGTGTATATTCTCAAAGTTAATAATGCATCTGTTAAAATAACAATAAACTGATTTCATTATGAATCTAACTAATGTAACAAAGTTTTCCAAAGGTATTGCTGCATTAGCCCTGGTTTCAACCCTAACCGGGTATTCAACCATCTGTGCAGCTGCTTCCGCGGAAGAGCCTATTATTACGTTTCATACCACAGTTTATGAAAATGCACAGGCAGATAATGTATTTCATATCTGTCTTGGCTCTACCGAAAACACATATGTTGATGTGGACTGCGGATTCGGCAAGATTGAGGAGGAAATCACTCCCGCCGTATATAATCCGGAGACTCAGCAAATTGATGGCACATATATAAGTTGTACTGTTTCAAAAGCGGGTATAGTAAAAATATATGGTGACGCTTCTTTGATAGATTATATAGATTTTGAAGGTTGCTATATAGATGAAATATCCTTTCCTGCTATGACCGAGGTGTCAATACTCAATATGGAGCATAATTTGCTAAAGAGTCTTGACCTTACTCACATGAAGAAGCTGCAGGCTCTTTATCTGTCGGATAACCCATTCAATGTCTCACCTCTGGTTGTAGGTGCTGACAAGCCGGAACTAACGATACTCGAAATGAATATTATCGGTTATGTTGATCCCGGTTTCAATATCACAACTTATCCTAATCTGGTCTCTTTCTGCGCTTTTAATGTGCCTACTCTTCCACAGATAGACCCGACCAAGTGTCCGGAACTGTTGCGACTCTCAGTCGATGGTACCCCTCAGAATTATATGGATGTTACTAAAAATGCCAAGCTATTAATTCTGAATATTTCTCAAACCAACGTTACTTCAGTAGATTTGAGTAAAAATCCATATCTCACCGAATTCTATTGTACTAATGATGGTTCGACATTCAGCAGCACTAAAATGCAAGAGGTTGACGTGACCCACAACCCAGAATTGAAATATCTGTTTATCTCAGGTAATAATCTTAAATCTATTGATTTGAGTAAAAACCCCAAGCTTACAGATTTATACGCCGTTAGAAATAGTTTTACTTCAATAGATCTTGATAATAATCCGGTATTATATAATCTCAACTTGAGAAATAATAACATGGACTTCGCCACACTTCCGGCACCAAGGTCCACATTTGGAGACTATTTATATGCTCAAAATCCAATGCAGATGGAGAAATCCTATAAAGAAGGAACTGAAATAGATCTTTCTCATAGGGTATTGCGTCAGAACACTATGACAGTAGCCAGGCTTTTCCGCTGCGACAAAGCGAATCCATCTGATGATGTGGAATTAGGAGCTGAGTATTTCGAATACAATAAGGGAAAGATCACTCTCAAAAAAGAGTGTCCGGACAGTGTTTATGTGGAGTTCTATAATACACTCTTTATTGAAGCTCCTCTCCGCACACAAAAGTTCATGGTTAAAAATGCGGAGAACTATGGCAAGCCTTCACCGCTTGTAAAAATCGGTTTCAGCGCTGCTGCCACAACCGTGAAAATGAGTGCAGGCATTGCCGGAGCAACACCGGAAAATCCCGTGACTTTCTTTGTAGACTTCGGTAATGGTACTCTCAAAGAATTTACCGCTACATCGGAAACTATACCTGAAACACCAAACATTTCCGGAAAACGATCAGGAACCAATACTGTAATTTATATTCCGGAGGGACATATGCTTACAGCATTTGGAGTAAGCCAGGGTCGTATCAATACTTCGGATTTCAATCAAGCGCCCCACCTCACACAGTTGGTTATTAACAACACACAGATTAAAGAAATTGACCTTGGATGGAATAGCCTCTTGACATATCTGAATCTTGACAACAATGCTCTTACTTCGCTCAATCTCTCAGGAGCTAATTTCCGTGAGTCAAAGAATTTTCTATCAGCTATTTCTGTTGCTAATAATAAGCTGACATCACTTGTTATCAGTAATCCCGGTGTGCTAAGGACCCTTAATGCCAGCAAGAACCTTCTTACTGATCTTAGTATCGAAAGTTGCTATGATCTGACTGACCTCAATGTATCCAACAACCGTCTGACTTCACTTGATCTCAACGACAGCATGGGATTGACAAAACTGGATTGTAGTAACAATCTTTTGACCTCGTTACCTGTACCCTATTACTGTCCGCTTAAGGATTTGAATATTTCGAACAATAATATTACATTCTCAAATCTCGCACCTGCGGGAAGCTATGAGAACTATATTTACGCTCCTCAGAATAAAGTGCAGCTTCCGACTAAAGCACCGAGCGCTAATCTTAAGGCGTATTTATACACAGACAGTAAAGGTCAATCGACCTCTTTTGAATGGTACACAGTAGATGGCGATGTAAAACTGACATCTGATCAGATTCAGGAGGATAATGGTTCATTTAGATTCCTTGATACAGAAGTTGGTGAAGTTTATTGCTCTATGACACACCCGGCATTCCCGGATTTTGCAGGAGATAATACCTATCGCACCACTAATGTGATTGCTGCAGAAATGCCTAAGAATGTATTCTGTACGTTCACTACCACTTCTGCATCTTTGGCTGAGCTTTCACTCGCAGGAAAAGAGAATGGCACCACAATATATATAGATTGGAAAGGAAATGGGAATCTTGATCAGTATATTCTCAAGAATACTTATACCCGTTATTCTGCGACTGTGCCTGCAAACACAGAAGTAAAATGCTATTCTTATGAGGAGAATGATAATGTAACTGTCTTTAGTGTCGAAAATATAAATGTTTCGAAACTTGACGCATCTAAGATGAGTCAGCTTCTTACCTTTAACTGGAACGGAAGCGGTATATCGACCTCTGATTTGAAGTTACCAGCCAGCCCGGTACTTGAAGAATTGACCTTGACACACACCCAGCTTGATAATATACCATTCGACGGGTCGGCTTATCCGGCACTCAAATTGCTCAATTTGTCAGCCAATAAATTTACTTCGGTAGACTTGAGTTCATTTAAGTCTCTGCAGTTATTTTATGGAGAATCCAATAAGCTCACAAATGTTACACTTAACAATCCGAAATTGTGGAACCTCTCACTGCAAGGAAATGAACTTGAAAGTATTGATTTAAGCAGTGTTCCTGATTTAGAGCAACTATATATTGGTGATAACAAGCTAACAAATCTTGATTTAAGTGGTCTTGACCATATTAAATGCCTGTTTGTTTCCGGCAATAACTTTACCCTCATGACTTTGCCGTTGCCACAAGAGAATTGGGTACAATATGCTTACTCTAATCAGAAACCGATGGTAATAGAAGTACTGAATAAAGACACTGTCGATTTGTCTTCACAATTAGAAAGAGATGGTTCTATGACTACATATCGCTGGTTTGTAGGTTCTCCTTGGTTTGATGAATATGGGGAACTTACCGGTGAGGAATTAATTCCCGAACAGGAGTATACTATAGAAAGTGGTATTACCAAATTCAGGATAGACATCAATGATATAATGTGTGTGATGACAAATCCACTCTTCCCCAATCTATATCAATATACATATCTGATTGATGTAAGAGGAGCCGGAGTTGAAGATGTTTCAGCTGAAGAAGGTGAATTTGAGTATTTCACTCTTGATGGACTGAAAATAAAGAATCCTACTCATGGCATTTATATCCGCAGATGCGGCAGCAAGACAGCAAAGGTCATCTTGTAATCAGCAATAAATCAATAAAAAAACACATGCGCCAGAGCGCATGTGTTTTTTTATTACTGTTCTTTCTATAATTCAGTGTAATGGTATCACGTGTATTTGATGGTTATAAGCTCTCTTTATAAAAAGCTATGATATCTTTCATAGGAATTTTATCGAAGTTATCGTAGAGATCTACATGATTTGCTCCCGGCACAATGAAGAGTCTCTTGTTATCTCCTTTTAATAGTTTAAAAGTATCCTCCCCGAAATATCTTGAGTGAGCATTCTCACCATGCACAATCATTACTGCAGATTCGAGTTCATCAGCATATTCAAAAAATCTGAAGTTCATGAAAGGAAGTACCGATGTAGTATTCCAGCCATCAGTAGAATTACCGCTCCTGGGGTGAAAACCGCGAGGGGTTTTATAATATGCATGATAATCTTTTATAAATTGTGGTGCATCGTCAGGAAGTGGGTCAACCACTCCCCCGGCACGCCGGTATTGCCCGTCGGCGTAATCGAGAGTGCGCTGCTTAGATAGGGCAGCCCTTCTCTCATTCCTGGAATCAGCTGTGTTATCTGTGTCATAATAACCATTGGCTGATACTCGGGTCATATCATACATCGTGGAAGCGACTGTCGCTTTAATTCGAGGATCATTGATGGCAGCTTCTATAGCAATTCCTCCCCAACCGCATATTCCCAATATGCCTATATGGTTTGCATCCACATCAGGTTGATTACATAGGAAATCTACGGCAGCAGAAAAATCTTCAGTATTTATATCAGGTGAGGCTACACGCCGGGGCATTCCTCCCGATTCTCCGGTGAATGATGGATCAAAAGCTATGGTAATATATCCCGCTTCGGCTAATCGCTGAGCATATTGTCCGCTGGATTGCTCTTTGACAGCACCAAAGGGACCGCTAACTGCAATGCCGGGCACTTTGCCTTGAATTGTCTTTGGTGAATACATATCAGCGGCAAGTGTTATACCATATCTGTTTACAAATGTGATCTTCCGATGAGTTACATTATCACTCTTGGGGAATGTTTTATCCCATTCCGGAGTGAGCGGAAGATCTTCAATCTGTGCTAAAGAATGATTAGTATTTTGATTTATCATAGTTTCTGAATTTGCACTAACTGCTATCGTTGTAAGGAATATGCCGATAAGTATTTTCTTCATATTTTTCGTATTATTTTTGCCGGGACTCCAATGGCCATATGTCCGGTGGGTATAGATTTTGACACAACAGCGCCTGCGCCGATTATACACCCATCGCCTATAGAAACGCCGGGTAGAATTGTTACATTAGCTCCTATCCAGACTTTATCGCCGATTTCAACTCCTGCAAATTTCATATCACCTCTGTTATCCGGATCCTCCGAATGATTCACGGTGCATATGGTGCAGTTATGACCAATCAGGCAGTTATTTCCAATTGAAATACCACCCCAGTCTTGAAACGAACACCCCATATTGATAAATGTACCTTTACCAATTTTGATATTCAATCCGCAATCAGTGTAAAATGGAGTGAATAGCGCAAAGTTTTCATCGAGAGTAGTGCCGGTAAGTTCTGACATCAACTCGCGAAGTTCTTCGGGATTATGATATTTGTTATTAATTTCGGCTGTAAGTCTCAAAGCCCTTTGACTTAACTTATGCATCATATTATGCATAGGAGACCCGGCCTCAACTACTCCACCATTGGCGGTGAATGCTAAAAAATCATTTTCGCTCATTTGTAATTTGCTTTGAAGCAAAATTACTTCATGAACCTAAAATGTAGATTACCAAATATTCAGATTATATGACCAATATTACTTTTCGTTAGAAGATGAGTCTGATTGTTTGTTTTCAGAAGATTGATTTGCAACAATAATAATTGGTTCTCCAAAAAATGCCATCAATTTTGCAAGTGAAGCGATAGTAAAGTTATGCTCGCCACCAAGCCATTTGGTTATCTCGCTCGGACGTCGACCTAAGGCATCTGCAAACTGCTTCTTAGATAAACCTTTTTTCTTCATTAGGGTTTCTATGCGGTTTGCAATTGCAACAGAGAGTTTTGCTCTCATACGTGCTTCTTCAGGAATCAGAAGCTCGATACCGGCGAGAGACATATCTTTCATGGGTAATGATTGAAAAATGCCGGAGGCTTGATATTACTTTGAATATCCTACCCCCGGCATACGATAAGATTGTTTATTTAAACAGATATTGCGAAGAAATGGATTGATTGTTGTGAATCCTGCGAATCGTATCTGCGAATAATTTAGCTACCGGCAGAATTGTCGCTTTCTTGTTTTCACGAACGTATGGTATTGAATCGGTGAAGATAATTTCTTCCAATCCACTCTCTTTTACCCTATCGGTTGCAGGATCCGACATCACTGGGTGACTGCACAGAGCACGCACCGATTTTGCTCCGAACTGCAGCAGAAGGTCTGCAGACTTGGTGATAGTGCCGGCAGTATCTACGATGTCATCAATAAGTACTACATTTTTATCTGCAACATCGCCGATGACGGTCATTTTCTCAATTACATTGGCTTTAGCACGAGTCTTGTGGCAAAGTACCAAAGGAACATCGAAATATTTGGCATAGGAATTTGCACGCTTTGCACCACCGACATCAGGAGATGCTATGGCCATATTCTCAAGTTTCAAACTCTTTATATATGGGATGAAAATTGAAGATGCATACAGATGATCAACAGGAACATTGAAAAATCCCTGAATCTGGTCAGCATGAAGATCCATAGTTATAAGCCTTGTAATGCCGGCTGCTGTCAGAAGATCAGCCACAAGCTTTGCAGCAATGGAAACACGCGGTTTATCTTTGCGGTCCTGACGAGCCCAACCAAAATAAGGCACAACTGCAATGATTGATTCCGCAGAGGCACGCTTAGCGGCATCTATCATCAGAAGCAGCTCCATCAGATTCTCACTCGTGGGGAATGTTGACTGTACGAGATATACCTGTGCTCCACGGATTGATTCCTCGTAACCAACTTCGAATTCTCCATCGGCAAAACGCTCTTTCTTCATTTTGCCTAACTCAATGCCGAGTTCTTTGCAGATGCTCTCTCCGAGATAATGCGAGGCCTCACCTGCGAAAATCTTGATCGGCGGTAGGTTGTTGTTCATATCTTATAATATATAGATAATTCTCTTTCTATACTTATATGGCCTGCCTGTTTTGCTGACCTCTGAATCACATTACAAAATTATCAATTTATTTCTTAACTATGCAGAGTAGTCGGGATAATTTTTATTCTTGAGCCGAATTAGGTTTTAAATTCTCTTTCGTTAAGTTTTTCAATGGCAATATTACTGCATTATACCCTCCCAACTCAAGTTCGAGGGGTTTCATCGGATCCACGACACAACAATATTCCTTGCCCCAGAGCATATCTTTTGCTTTTATTTCGCCCATGGGTATACCGGCCATGTTAAAAGCCAGGTCAGGAATATTGATTTTTACTTTACGTGGTTCCGAATCGAAGTTGACTGCTATGAGAAGAATTTGATTTTCGGTGTATCTCAGAAATGCAAATTGTCTGTGCGGATCAAAGTTCTGTTGACGCAAGTTGACATACATCAAATCAAAAAACTCACCCTCTCTTATAGCAGCTTCCTGATTGCATAGATTCAGTACCTTCGAATATAACCTGCGAAGCCACTTCTCATGAGAAGTTAGCTTTTTTTCGCTGCATTTGCCCCCATCGTACCATCGGCGTAGCGTATCATAACTCCAATAGTCAAAGATGGTTGACCGGTTATTATCACCTGCGAAACCCTCATTATCGTGGGCCATTTCACCTAATTCCTGACCGTAATATATCATAAACGGTCCTCTGGAAATCATGGAACTCACCACAAGAAAAGGTGTGACTTTGGCCGGATTATCAGCAAATTCGCGAGATGCGAATCTAACTTCATCATGATTCTCGAGAAAGTTGAGCATATTGTCTCCGATGCCATCGACACACTGCCAGCATGATGTGAGCTGTGCTGCGGATAAGTTGTATCGTTCGATGCCAACAAGAGTGTCGTATAAATTCACCTTGTCATATAAATAATCGAAATGACAGTAGTCTATAAAATCCCGATATGAGTTCACATCATATATTTCACCTATGAATATTACTTCAGGCCAGTCTTTCTTGACTTGAGGAATAGCCCAGTGCCAGAATTCTCGCGGCACCATAAATACCATGTCACAGCGGAATCCATCGACACCCTTAGCTGCCCAAAAGCGCAGTATATGAAGCATCTTAAGCCATGTGTCGGGTGCCGGTTTGAAATGAGTAGACCAGTCTCCGGGATCGAAACCATAATTTAATTTTACTGTCTCATACCAGTCTGTTTCTCCGCAAAAAGCACTGTAACAGTCATTACCTGTAGCCTTGGCAGGAAACTCCACATAGGGTTGAGACCCCTGTGAAGTTATGTCGAAACTGGGGGCAAATTGCTGATTAGTGAGATAGTAATAATTATTATTGGGAGAAAAGAACTTTGTGATATCGTCTGCACGCCCGAAATCTTCGATACCCACTGGAGCACTGTCTGAGTGATATACACGCGCAGTGTGATTTGGCACAAAGTCGATTATCAGTTTGAGGCCGGTTCGATGCACACGTTTTACCATATCCTCAAACTCTTTCATTCTTTTATCTACATCAGTTGCAATGGCCGGGGCTATGTCATAATAATCCTTGATTGCATAAGGGGAACCGGCTTCTCCTTTGACCACATTGGGATTATCTGCCGGAATCCTGCCATCTGCAAATGAGGTTTTTGTCGCCATTTCAATAATACCTGTAAGCCAGATGGTATTGACCCCCATATCAGATAAAGATCTGAGGAGTTTGGCATTGATATCGCGCAGTTTACCCGATCCATTCTCTTCGAATTTGCCATTGGGCACACATTTATCATTGGTATTGGTAAAAATTCGAGGGAAGGCCTGATAGATTATCAGTTTTTCTTTTTGCTTATTTTCCATTATTCTATTTAGACTTCCGAATAAACCGTGAAGATTGATTTTTATTATTTAGTGCGGCCTCAAGAACTCTGCATGTTGCTTCATAACCTATTTTTATTGCCTGATCAAGAGCGGATAGGTCAAATGTTTTATAAGTTGAGAGTTCACGCGGGGTAATTACATAATCACATAGACGTATGTCAGGTATCAGATTGGCTTTTGCCATGAGATGATATGATCTCAATGCCACATCTATAAGAGAATCCTTATACTGGTAATTCTGATTGACCGGAGAGCAATTTATTCCATAGAGCACATCGCAATAGTCTCTAATAGCCCATGCCGGAAGATTATGAAGCACTCCCCCGTCTACATAGTGCGAACCATTAATAACCACAGGTTTAAATACAATTGGGATACTGCATGATGCAACTACTCTTTGACTGATTTCACCCTTAGCCCATGCCACTTGTGTGCCGCGGTCCAAGTTTGTGGCGCATACCACACAGGGTATGCTTAGATCTTCAAGATTCTTTACCGGCAACCAACTCTCAAGAATCCTTCCAAACTTTGTTAGTTTAAATATCCCATCTTTTGGCACTGTCCATTCTCTGAAATCGGCCATATTTGATGCTTCAGCAAAACACTGACGCATTTCAAGAGGAGACAAACCGGCTGCATAGAGCACTGCTGCAATTGAACCGGCTGAAACTCCTGCTACAATATCCGGCTTAATACCGAACCTCTCAAATGCAAGCAACGCTCCAATGTGTGAAAAACCGCGTGTGCCGCCTCCACTGAATGCCACACCGACCGAGCTACTTCTGCGCATATTGAGCCGTTCAAGCAGACCATCAATTTTTATGTTCGCTATGCTGAGGGCTTTCATTTTCTTTTGTTTTCTTTTTGCGATTATTACTTCGGCGTAAAAACGATAGGGGGTCATTGAAATCTTTGCGATATACTATACCGATCCCTTGTGTAGTCAACGCAGATTTTAGGTAATAACTTGCGTCATTAAAATGATTGTATGCTTTTAACCTGAGCTTGCCATCTTTTGACAACAGGTATTCAAGGTCAAAATCGCCGATAAATGTAGTTTGCGAGGTTGATTTATCCCGGTAACCTATATTACCATTTAGTAACAAACGATTATCAAACAGGCTCGAACTCAGCGCCACATCTACTTCAAGATCGCTTAAATCACTTTTGTCTGACTTAAATGATGGTGAAACCAGTACCTTGTCTGTGATTGATGATACAAGATTTTGCACTTGCGCCGACAGTGTAGATGAGGCTGCTGATGCAATCTCACTTCCTTGTGTACCAGATGTATACTCGGGCGTGTAGAAACGATTAAGAGCAAGTAAATATATTACCTGGCGGTTCAGCATATCTTCTGTTGACACGATACTTCGAAGTTTCCTCTCTATTTCATTATTGGCTGTCGGCAGTTCCAGATCAAAGCTGATTTCAGGAGCGTCAATTGCACCTTTGATATTTAATATAGCATCTACCGGTATTACAGTTCTCTTTAAATCCGGATCAGATGAGAAGGAAGCATCAAGATCAGCCAAGTTGGCATTAGTCCGGTATGCTGCCGAAATATCAAGAATACCATTGAGCGGATTCCCGTTAAAAGCAATGCTGCTACCCTCCCTTATCAGAAAGTTTTTTCGGATAAGTTCTTGAAGAGAAAAATTATAAAATCCGTTATCAAGCGTATATTTCCCGTAAATATTAAATTCATCGGTCTGAGTATCATAATGTGTTTGGAAACCACCTTGACCATGAGCCGTGATTTTATCACCGGCTTTAGGATCCATGATAAGGTTAATCGTAACACCGGGATCAACATCTATGGCAAGATCCATTGAAAATATTTCAGGGGTCTCGGAATTGATAATTGAATTGCGTGCCACAAATTCATCTTCAAAACTTTTCTCCTGAATTTCCTGCAATTTAAGCATTTCCTCTTTACGTTTATCCGTAAAGGTAAGAAATGTATATTCTATGGCTGTTTGCGTCTCATCGAGTGCAATTGTAAATTCCGATGGTTTTAATGCTCGCATTTTGAGGTCAAGGAGAATTTCCCCCGGACGACCTCTTAATGTGCCGTTTCCTGATGCAAATACTTGGCCATACCAATTCGGATTTATAGACCTGTTTGTATCAAATACCAGAAGGTGGTCTGCATTCTTGATATGAAAATCAAACGTAGTTTCTTTTAGATATTCATGATTTACTATGCCTCCAAATATACCGCTGTTGCCGAATCGGTCATAGACTTTCAAATCCGGTAGTATAATTTGTCCCGGCTTGAAGAAAATAGAATCATTAGTCTTGTATGACACGTTGGTATGATCCACTTTAATTGTAATCGGTTCAGCTTTTGCCCAACCTGTCAGATCAATCTCACTGAATGTGCCGGCCAATTTAACTTCACCGGTTGCTATGCCTTCGATTGAAGAAGTAAATCCTGAAACAAAGGGATTTAAGAAGTGTGCATTTACCTTTCTTGCTCCGAAGTCGAATGAAAGCGAATCTCTATTAATAAATATTCCTCCTCTGACAGAGACTCCCGATTCCTCGTTCTTGACGATGTCGGCATTGATAGCAACAAATTTTGTAACAGGATCCCAATGACTTTCAAGTTCGGCATCTCCAAACACCGTATTATTATATGCCAAATTCCTCACCTTTAAGCCATCGGTGCGCAGTTTGGGTTCACTACCGAATATCTGAGATGCCAAAGCTCTCCCGGTAGCTCTACCACCGAAATCGACATAATTGATATTTAATATGTTGAATATATATTCAAGGTCAATATCCATCAGATTAACCTCTAAAATATCCATAGGATTTTTAGAGGCTGAGCCGCTGATCTTTAAATATTGAGGTCCGTTAGAGATAAGGAGAGGAGTAAGTGATAATTTGTTGTCATCATAATCTATGGCAGCAGAAGAGACGGACCATTCATTGCCTGCAAGTGTAAAAGATGATGGATTCACCATTGCATTCAAAAATATCTGATTACCGAAGTGACTTCGGTAAATCCTTGCAGCCAGATCAATTGCACCATGATTACTCGGATCAGTTAAACCTTGCCACGATGGAATTATCTTAATGGAATCCGATCCAACAGAGCCATCGATTTTAAATTGACATCTGCCATTTTTGATAGGGAAATCTGTTGCTCCATTTATTTTTAATTTCCCCGAAGAGGAAGTAAGATTAATTCCTGTATTCTTAATCAATTTATCTTTGCCTTTGATTAAATATGGGGCATCGATATTTAGTTCAATGTTTCCGGGGTCATCAGCAATATGGCCACTTATTACAGCTACAGTTCCGGGCTGAATATTTACTCCGAGCGCTGAATATACAGACTCATTCGGTATTATAGATAAATCTATATCGGCATACTGATGTTCGTTCCATCTCATTTGATTTGGCGCATGAAATATAGATGGAAGAGCTTTATACAAATTATATTTTGCTACATCTGCGAGCGCCGATAATGTGAAATTGCCGGTGAGACTACCTACCAATAAATCTGAATCAAGCTTATAATATCTGGATTTTTCGACAGCATCAGCAGTTAATTCTAGGTTGTTTATATGAATCTGATTTTTCCCCTTAAGATCCAAATCCCTAATTCTAATAGTGCCGCAAAAATCTTCAGGATTTGAACCCATCAGATCCGCAGTGACTGATGTTTTTAGAGAATTAATATTTCCAGGGATTTTTAATCCGAATGCAAAAGGATTAAACTTCTCAATTTTTGAGTCTATATGGAATAAATTGGAGCCTTTCCTTAATTCGGCATTCATGTTTAAATCGGCTGTGGCTTCGTCATCTTCTATAGTAACATGGCCCGACATTTTTGGACCATTTTTTTCTACTTCGGCTTCTATTCCATTAATATTTTTAGATTTCCATTCAAATGAGCTTATGTCAACCGATAAATGCCCATCTGAATTAACTCCGTTTATTGTCACATCTCCCTCTACCGACGCGGTCAGGTTACCATATTCGGTATGACCTAAAATTTTTCCGAGATTAAGATTTTCAGATTGTATGTTGATACCGTATAAAGTAGGAATACCCTTCTGAGTCCAATTCATTTGGGTATTGCCGGTCAGATTCCCCACACCTGATTCCAATTCTATTTCTCCGGCAGCCGACGATGATAGTAAATCGGCAAATCCCTTAAAATTAACCTGCAAATGGTGTAATTCAGTAATTATTTTATTAACCGCAGAGGGTAGATTAGAAGTCATCTGACCAACAGCTGCCAAGTATCGCTCCGAAAGATTCAGGTTCAATTCTGTAACATCTGCTTTAAGGCGCTTAAAGTCATCAATAGATTCAACACGCCCTTTTAACATCAATAAATTATCACTTCCCCTTATCTCTCTCAATACAATCTTTTTGATGTCGAGATCGCTAAAATTACCGGAAATCTCAGCACTAAAATCCAAAGGTGTATTCAGATAATTAAGTGGTTGATAGAACCCGGCAAATTCAGAGACTAACAAAGGATTTGCTGTAATGCGCAAATTATGATGACTCTCCTTGAGATTAGATAAGATAGAGTTATAACCAGATATTGGCAAATTAATATCTGATAGTCGGATGTCGGAATTGCCGGTATCAAGAATAAAATCAGTAATATGTATCAGTTCCGGAGAAAATTTGCCTTTGAAAGACAGTTTATCAATATTCAATCCACTCCTTTCGCTGAGTGCCAATCGTCTTAAATCTACAGAAATATCATCTCCGTTGATATTCGGAATTTCCAAATCGGCACGAATATTTGATAGGGCTATATGGTTAATATCAAATATTTCGGGGCTTTTAACAGGTATCCACAGATTGTTATAAGTTACTTGGGATTGCCTGATTACAATATTCCTGAGTGTAATTATAACCTGAGATTTTTTCTCATTTTTTGATTTAAATGAATCTAAAATAAACTGGATATTCAGCGGTTCACCGGGATTATTTTTGGTGATGGCGAGATTTAATCCAATAACCTCAGCATAAGTAATCTCAATCTTTTGATCAGTTATGAGTTTCCACAGCCCGATTCCTGCAGCCAAAGTTTTGGCTGAGGCACAGTGTTTCCCCGCTCTGTCGTAAACTTCAACATCGTTGAGGCGTAATTCATTGAATGGCGAATATTCAATTTTACCGATCTTTACCTCCGTGTTTAGAAGTGTCTTAAGTTCGGCTACAGCTTTATCCTTTATTGCCTCTTGCACAGGAGGCAACGATAGGATGAGATATAATAGGACGATGCTCCCCACAACCGTAATAGCGGCAGTGAACACAATGCTGCGAAGCACCTTATAGATAGTTTTGGCAACAGCCATATTACAAAATTACATTTAAAAATTGGAATTTCTTTTATTTTCAAGGCTAAATCATTAACTTTGTAATAAGAGGAAGCATATAGAGTGCTATATCCTTTTAAAAAAATGATAAATTGCAAAGATATAGTATTAGCCATCGAGTCATCATGTGATGATACCTCGGCAGCTGTGCTCGTTAATGGCCTGCTTGCCAGTAATGTTTTAGCGAGTCAGAAAGTGCATGAAGCTTACGGTGGAGTTGTGCCTGAACTTGCATCAAGAGTTCATCAGCAGAATATTGTGCCGGTGGTATCAGAAGCCTTGCGACAAGCCGGAATTGAGAAATCAGATTTATCAGCTATTGCATGTACATTGGGTCCGGGTCTGCTTGGTTCTCTTCATGTAGGTGTGTCTTTTGCAAAAGGTCTTGCAATTGGACTTGGCATACCGCTGATTGATGTCAATCATCTTCAGGGTCATGTGCTTGCTCAGTTTATCAGAGAGAATGAAACTGATCCAATTCCTGAATTCCCTTATTTATGCTTACTCGTGTCCGGTGGTAATTCACAGATTGTTCTTGTGGAGTCGACTGAAAAGATGACAATACTCGGTCTTACTATAGATGATGCTGCCGGCGAAGCATTTGATAAATGTGCCAAGGTCATGGGACTGCCCTATCCCGGCGGCCCGCATATCGACAGGCTTGCGTCAGAAGGTAATCCCACAAAATTTAAATTCAGCAAACCGCATATTCCGGGTCTTGATTATTCATTCAGCGGATTGAAGACTTCGTTCTTATACACACTTAGAGATAACATCGCTCAGGATCCTGATTTTATAAAGAATAATCTGCCTGATTTATGCGCCTCTTTACAAAAGACCATCGTAGATATTCTTCTCGATAAACTTGAAAAGGCTATAAAACAGACCGGAGTTAAGTCCGTAGCCATTGGTGGTGGCGTTTCCGCTAATTCGGCCGTGCGCAAAGGTGTGACAGATTTATGTAAAAAATATGGCATCACAGCGTGGCTCCCAAAATTGAAATATACTACTGACAATGCAGCTATGATTGCTGTTGCCGGATACTTCAAATATAAACGGGGAGAATATTGTGATTTGTCAATTCCACCTTTCGCAAGAGTTTCAATATAAATTCGCTATAATACTGACATATCATGAAAGATACTGACATGAATACTGACTCCACAAATTCAAAGGGAAGAGAATCTTCTCAAGAGACTCGTCATGTCGTAATTTACGGATACACCCGCGATGAACTTCGCAATATTCTGACTCATTTCGAGACACAATTGCCTGAATTCGTAAAAATTTCGATAGAAAGTAATAATCTGGTAACAAAGATTACTCTCTCGGGAGTCAATTCAGGAGTTGAACTGCTGAGGTTTAAAATCAATAAATTCCATCAGCAACTTCAGGATATGTTTAGCGAAGAGGTTGTTACCACTGCCGATAAATCGGTGGCACAGGTCTTGGCCGATTTGCTTACCGAACGCGAATTAAGAGTTTCGTGCGCTGAGAGTTGCACAGGTGGTAACATAGCGCATAAGATTACTCAGATTCCCGGTTCCTCTGCATACTTTTTAGGCAGTGTGGTCAGCTATAGCAATGATGTAAAAGCAGATGTGCTTAAAGTGTCGCGTAGCGATCTCGGCAGATATGGTGCAGTGAGTCGCCAGGTTGTAGAGCAGATGGCACTCGGAGTCTCAAAACTTATGAAGTCCGAATGTGCGGTCGCTACCTCGGGCATTGCAGGACCCGATGGTGGGTCAGTGTTTAAGCCGGTCGGCACTGTGTGGATGGCTGCTAAATATGGCGATAAAGTAGTTACCGAATTAATTCATTTCGATGGTGATAGAAATACCGTGATTGAATCGGCGACGAATCATGTCATGGTTATGCTGGTTAAACTTCTTAAAAACAGTTATACCGAGCAAGAGGATATTAGCGACGAATAAATCTAAAGATTCCGTGTCAGACTTTATAGATAATGATATATTCAGCCGATCTAAATTATTACTCGGAGAGGAAGGTTTTTACCGTCTTCAGAATGCAAGAGTAATTATTTTTGGCATAGGCGGTGTCGGATCCTGGTGTGCCGAAAGTTTGATACGTACCGGTTTAGGGCATCTTACAATCGTAGATGGTGATTTAGTCTGCGCCTCTAATATTAATCGCCAGCTCATGGCTACTGCACACACCGTAGGTGAAGTCAAAACCGACGCCATGTGCCGACATCTGCTTGAGATAAATCCCTCAGCAGATATAATTGCCCGACACGAATTGTATTCAGCTGAAACGGCCGCTAATTTTAATCTATCGGACTATGATGTAATTATAGATTGCATAGACTCACTCGCCGACAAAGCATTACTTATTTTAAATGCAACTTCTACAAAATCAAAATTTTTATCTTCAATGGGAGCTGCCCTTAAGATAAACCCGCTTAATGTAGAAGTTGCAGAATTTTGGAAGGTAAAAGGTTGTCCGCTTGCACGCGCACTTCGCGACAGATTTAAGAAGAGCGGCCGGAAACCTCATCGAAAATTCCAGTGCGTATACAGCCCGGAATTACTCAAAAATTGTTATCCTTCTACATCTGAAGTTGGAACTTCAGATAAAAAAGAAAAGCGACCGAATGGATCGCTTATGCATATTACAGCAATATTTGGTCTCACACTTGCAGGTCTTGCCATAGAGCATCTGACCGGCAAGTAAATTGCATTACTTCAACCCGCAAAGGCTGCGGAATTCTGCGCGAAGCTCAGGATATTCACAAAACTTGCCGTTGTAATCGCAGGTATCAGTCCAAGACTCCTGCTTTTCTATTCCACGCATTTTCATGCACAAGTGCTGTGCCGTGCAAGTCACAATCACCCCATCATTAGGTAATGCACGACTAAGAAGCTCACAAACTTGAGCTGTAAGTCTCTCCTGAACTTGAAGCCGGCATGCAAAGCTATCCACCAGACGCGCTAATTTAGACAATCCTATCATTTTGCCTTTGGGGATATAACCTATAGATATACGCCCGAAAAATGGCAGGATATGATGCTCACACATACTGTGAAATTCTATATCTTTTACAATTACCATCTTGGAGCCGGCATGTTCAAATACCGCCTGGGTGGCTATAGCAAATGGATCTACTCGATAACCTTTGGTTATGTCGAGAAGAGCTCGCGCTGCTCTGCGGGGAGTTTTAAGAAGACCTTCTCGCTGAGGATCTTCTCCTATTAACTTAAGAATGGCCTCATAATGCTGCGCAATTTCATTGACGAGCGCCTCATCATATTGTTTGTTTGATGCCATAACTTATTTAATTATATCATTTAATAACCACAATTGATGACTTCACCACACGCATTTCAGATGCGAACTGAGGAAAAGCTCTTTTTAATTCAGCCATTGCTGCATTTGCTTGTTCCTGAGTGCGGAAATTTCCTATACGTGTATACCAATTGGGAGAACTTGAAAAGGAATATACCTGACCTCTATATTTGGGGAATTTTGCAATAACAGCATTTCCGCGCGCTTTCGCTCTCGCCTCAAGAGAGTGCTGGTTGTGTCCGTCACTGAATATCTGGATTCGATAACCCTGAAGCTTATTAATGCCATGTTTGAGCACAGGACCTGAATTCCGGTGAGTTATTTTCTCCTCCTCAGTCAGTTGGTTAAGTAAGTTATCAGGGATATCTATTGTGATATTTCCTCCGGATTCAATTTCAATTCTGCCGGTAATTTTCTCCGGATTCTCTTTTTCTTTAGACACAGATTGAGCCTCGGACGGAAACACAATCGTTCCGACCAAGGCAAATATAAGCGCAGCTATAAGCTGTATTCTTGTCATGCTTTAGGGGTTATCCAAAAGCCTCGATAATTCCCATGAAGTCTTCAGCCTTCAGTGATGCACCACCGATCAGGCCGCCATCCACGTTGGGTTTTGCAAAAAGTTCTTTTGCATTTGATGGTTTGCAACTTCCGCCATACAGAATAGAAGAATTGTCTGCAACTTCCTGACCATATTTTTCTGCAATAACTTTGCGGATATGTGCGTGCATATCTTCTGCCTGATCTGAAGTAGCGGTTTTGCCTGTACCGATTGCCCATACGGGTTCGTAAGCGATAACGATTTTGCCAAATTCCTCGGGAGTAAGAGAGAAGAGAGCTTCAACTTGACCGCGAACCACATCATTGTAGCTGCCGTTTTCGCGCTCTTCAAGCACCTCTCCTACACAGAAGATGGGAAGAAGACCGTTTTCAAGAGCAAGCTTGGTCTTTGCTAATAGCTGCTCATTGTTTTCACCAAAATATTGACGGCGCTCGCTGTGACCTAATATTACATACTGTGCACCCGTTGATTTAACCATTGATGCACTTACTTCGCCGGTATATGCACCCTTGGCATGCTCAGAACAGTTCTCAGCACCAAGTTTTACGAGTTCCGGCTCAATTACCGCATTGACTGATGTAAGATGTGTGAAGGGAACACATACTATTACTTCACAGTTGGCTTTTTTCTCTTTAAGAAGCGTGTTGACATTGTTTGCAAGCTCTACACCTTCATCAAGTGTAGTGTTCATTTTCCAGTTGCCTGCAACGATATTCTTTCTCATTTTCTTGAAAAATTTAGGTTTACAGCTTAAATGACACACCATTTGATAAGTGTGACAGTTAATACCGAATATACTTTGCAAATTTAATTATTTTCCCTGTTATGTCAAAATCCGCTTACTTACCTTTTAAGGCATGGCGTTCCGCATCTTTACGCTTTCGCTTCCAGCGGTTATGACTCCATAGCCAATATTGCGGGGCTCTTCTGATGCTTTCCTCCAGCATTGCAAGATACCTGCGTGTTACCGGATATGGTTCAGTATCATCTTCGGGCGGCACAACAGGCTTAAAGGTCAGCTTTAAATATCCACGCTTAACTTTCTCTACATCAAGATATAAATAAGCTGCACCAATTTTATTTCCAATAGTTTCAGCTCCAACCATGTATGGAGTGTCTATTCCCAAAAAGTCTGTCCAGTGTTCAAACACACTTCCGTTGGGCCTCTGGTCTGCTATAAATCCGCAAACAAATTTATCACCCGATTTTTCGATAGATAGCAGCCTTCTGACTGCAGTAGGCATCGGAATACTCTCGGAATTAAAGCGGCTTCTAATTCGCAACATCACCGAATCCATAAGTGAATTTGATACAGGGTGATATATCTGCGAAGGTTTTACCTTACTGTGAAAATGTGGTGTAATTGCCGAGCACCATTCCCAGTTGCAGTAATGTCCTAAAAAAAGTACTGTGGATTTTCCCTGAGCGTAATAATCATCAACCAAATGAGCATTTACAACTTCTATCCTCTTGGCCACCTCTTTATAAGTAAAATGCAAAAGTTTGACAGTCTCTACAAACACATCTCCGAGATGACGGTAAAATTGTCGTTCCCATTTTGAGATCTGTGCTTTTGAGGCATCCGGGAAGGCCATTGTAAGATTTTTTCTCACAACTTTGCGCCTGTAGCCGATTACATGGTATAAAATCGCACATACTATATCTGATACAAGATATAATGCTTTGAGCGGTATGTGCGCTATTCCGGTCAGAGCTGTGACACTCAGTTTATATCCAATAGTCTGTTTATCCATTCCTTAAATTGTAAGCGCTGGCATTGGGTCGCTAAATCAAAAGAATTTACACACCCCTGTAATGCGTGATTTTTTTGGGCTTCTTCTACTTTTCGCGCTATATATATATCCCCTTTCGAAGGTTCAGTTTTAAAAAATGCTGTTCGATTACGCTTTAAGTTTATAAGCTTACCTTCTTGATATGCAAGCAGTAGACATAAGGCTGCATTAGAAAATTGAAGATCCGAACGAAATCTGTAAGACGCATTTTTTCTTAGAATATCAGGGTGCTTTGTGAAGTAGTTCTCAAGCAGAATTTTATTTTGAGCTATTGCCGAATGCTGGTGAAAGATTAATTTATCGGAATTCAAAATTTGAGCTGCGCGATACATAGCACTTTTAAACATCGGTACACCCTTCCCCTTAATCATTTGCTTGGCCTTAATCGCTACACCTACAAGAAGCGTATTCATCACTCTGCCATAGTTAACTATTGCTTCGCCTCTGAACCTATCGGCCAATGAATTTGGAGCACACAAAAAGAAGTCATCGTTGAAATAGATGTAGTTGTCAGCGAGACCCGGAATGCGCCACAACATTGTTTCGATTGAAAGGCTGTTGAAGGTGGGAAGTAAATCTTCGAAATCTCTGAATATTACTTTATGGTCTATTATTTCAACCGGAATATGGTTTATATCAGAGCCCTTGGGTAAATGCTCATCAATCTTAGGATCCTGACCATCAGTAACAATATAGATTTTTCTAATCCATGGGGCGAATCGGTTTATAGATGCTACGCACCAACATATTTCGCCGAAACTGACATAGCGTGTCTGTCCGCTAACCTCTGGATTTTTATCAATATCTGAGGAGTCTTTTCCTTCAAGAAAATTCCTTCGTTTAGCGGCCAATTCAGGGTCTTTTCCATCTACCCAGGTTATTACGGCATCAACCTGCTTAACATCTTCCATAATACCTGCTGAAAAACATTTCACAAATTTAGCTTCTTTATGGATATTTCCCAAATTTTCCCTATTTTTGAAATATGGAATCGAAATCAGAGGCAATAGATGCTGTAATAGCCTGGGTCGATGGCAATGATCCCAAGTTAAATGCCAAAAGGGCTCAGTATATTCAGAGTAAAATAACCGTGCGTGAAGACGTGGGGGGTACTGCTCGCTTTAGCAATATTGGTGAGATTTACTGGTGCGTGGCTTCAATTAATAAATTTGCCCCCTGGTTTCGCAAAATATATATCATTACTGATGGTCAGGATCCCAAGATTGATGAGCATTTACCCAAGGGTTCTGATATCAACCATATTCCGGTTGAAATAGTTGACCATAAAGTAATTTTTAAAGACTATGAGGAGTACCTTCCGGTGTTTAATAGCCTGGCTATAGAAACTATGATGTGGAGGATTCCCGGACTAAGTGAAAAGTTTATCTATTTTAACGATGATTTTCTACTTGCAAATCCGGTGACACCCTCTGACTTTTTTACTCCTGATGGATTACCTATCGCCAGGGGGTATCGGCACAGCACTTTCACAGCCTGGTTTCTCAGAGAAATGAACTACATTTCAAAGCTTGGAAAAAGCAAAGTGAAATTCCGCGACACAATGGTTCAGGCTGCGACTACGGTCAAGGGGAAAGCTCTTGTATGGTTCGTCAGAGTGCATCATACACCTCATGCTCTCGTAAAATCGCAATTTGAGAGATTTTTTAAGCACCACCCTCATGCTTTTATAAACAATATATCATATAAATTCCGAAATCGGGCACAACTTCTTCCGATTGAGGTGATTTACCTTTATGCTATCAATAAACTGGGTGCGCCTCTTGAAGACATGAGGCAGAGCCTTGTATATTTTGATGCTAAGAATCCCTCTGAAACATTCAAGGAGAGATTCAAGAAATTAATACATGATCGTCAGGTGAAGTTTATTTGTATTAATTCCTTCGAAAGATTCACACCTAATGCCCAGCGACTCCTTGCCGAATGGTTTAATAAGAGATTAGGTATGAAATTAGCTATTCCCGATGAAAATAAGGATAATGCCCTGGAATCCAAATAAAGAAGATTAACTCTAATCTAATATGAAGAACTCCAATCAGCTTAAAAATATTAAGGTAATGACGATGGTTCGCAATGACAGGTTTCTACCAAAATGGGTGGAACACTACAGTCGCGAATTAGGTCGTGAAAATCTGATTGTGTTCTTCGATGGAGAAGATCAGACTGTTCCCGAATATTGTGAAGGAGTCGAGACCCATCTAATACCTAAAATGAAAGGAGATGTTGTTTCGACTGACCACCAAAGGTCCAGATTCATGTCGCAACATGCTTCCGAATTATTTTCTAAGGGCGTTGATATGGTTATTGCAACCGATGCCGATGAAATGCTTCTTATCGATCCGATTAGAAATCAAACCCTTAGAGAGTATTTGTCAGGTTGTAAGACATACCCGTGTATGTCAGGCTTAGGTGTTGATGTTTTGCAGCAGGTTCCCGGTGAGGCTCCTATCGATTTCAACAAACCATTTCTAAGCCAGCGCGGCCGTGGTTGGTTGCACGCTCGTTATACCAAACCGAGTATTATAACGAAACCGCTGACATGGGGAGGTGGTTACCATCGTGTAAAAGGGCATAATTATCATATTATGCCTGATCTATACCTCTTTCACTTCGGGGGTGTTGACCAGGAAAGTCTGCGCGATATTTCATCTGAGTCGAATCGTGTAGCTAATGGTTGGCTACGACATCAGTTGAAGCGTCAGCGTGATTTGCATCAGTTGTCTGCAATAGATGCTCAGGAGTGGGACAAAGCTGTAACCAAAGCTCTGTACATGCAAAAATTAATTCGGCCTATTTTCGCATTAAATAAGCCTTCTACTCTCGGTATTAAAATTGTAGGGAAAATTCCCGACAGATTTAAGAATTTAATATAAGACATTTGTTTAGTCGCTGTCATCTAAAAGCTCCAGCTTGCTGCAATTGAAATAGCGAAATTCCCTGTACCATAACCGGGAATAAACCATGGCTTTGAACCATTTGTCTCTGTGACATGAAATGGGAAATGCCATCTTATCTCCCAACCTAAAGAGAACCTGGAAATGATATTAACTCTCAAACCGGCCAGAACCTCTCCCCATAAGGCGTTAGCACTTATATTCTCCAGGTTAAACTGTTGTGTCTGATCCCAATAGTCAGAACTTATTGTTATATTTTCTATATCATACTTAAAAGTAGACCAGCCACCGCGCAGTCCGATAAATAATCTATACTTAGGATTGGACTTATAGAGAAAATTATAATCTAATCCTATCTTGGTATAAAAAGATGGTTTTGTCTTATATGTATAGTTCTGATTATCCGGAGTATCATTAGCAAATCCTAATCCACATTCTATAGTTGGGAAAAACCAGTTGTATATCGAAACATTCGCTCTTAAATCATAATTTGAATATTTCTGACCGAATGCCATCATAATTAGGTCAGCGAAATTTACTCCTATTTCAGTACCGGCATACGCAGGAAATACAGGCTTAGGTGATGCCTTTTTAACTGTATCTTCCTCAAGAAATAATACCGGTGAAGGGAGCGGATTCCCATGCTTGTCATAATAGTGAAGTATCACCGGTCGTTGACCCTCATCGATATCAACCGGATTAATAATCGGTCCCGAAGGATTAGTGGCAGTAGATTTGGGGACTATTACCAAAGTGCTGTCGGCGCGGGTTTCAGTGATATTGATACTATCTCCGGGTTCCTGTGCTGATATATTTATCGTGAAAAAAATCAGACCTATCAATATGGCCAATACTTTTACTCTCATGGTTATTTTGTTACGTGAAAGTAAATATGGATATTTTCTAAAGGATGATTGTCAATGTATCCTTTAGGACAGGTCACAGAGTCGATGAAAGCCCCCTCCCAACTAATTTGATTTATATTGAAACGATAGCTCACTCCGCATTCCTGACTTACAAACTGAGGCACACGTGAATATCTGAATATTACCTTGTCGTGAATAGATGTATTTTTATCTTTCCGGGCAATAAAATCATACGCAGTTTCATCTTGGTCAATTCTGAATGGCAAATGAACTGTACTTGCCATGCTATGCATATCAGATAGTATGGAATCTCCCGGTGCTCCTAAACCTACTATCTGAAGAGAGTCAACTGATACGGATTGCATCTTACCCTCGACCATTGCATAAAATCCTGCTAATGGCAATGTGTTTCTGTTGTCATCGCAAGTAGAATCACAACTCACGATAATAAAAGATAGAGGCATTACCACGGCCAATGCCAATATCATGCTTGCTATATGACGAATACGATAAGAAGTCATAATTAGAATTCCTCGGAAATAAGATAGGAATTTCTCTCCGGTGAATTTCTTGTTATCATCTCGCCTATAAAGCCGGTGCAAAAGAACTGAACGCCTAATACCATAAATGCGAGCGATAGATAAAAATAAACTGATTTCGTGATATAGAAATGATATGTTTCTGAGTTCATTGATACCAATTTCATCACAAGCACGGTAACTACTGCCAAAAAGCCTATCATGAACATCAATGATCCCAAAAGGCCGAATATATGCATCGGCTTGATACCGAATTTTGATTGGAACCAAAGTGTGGCGAGATCAAGATATCCGTTTACGAATCGGTCGAGGCCAAATTTAGTAACACCATATTTGCGCGCCTGATGATGTACTACCTTCTCACCGATTTTCTTGTAACCGGCATTTTTGGCTAAATAAGGAATGTAGCGGTGCATATCACCATAGACCTCGATGCGCTTCACCACATCCTTGCGATAAGCCTTTAATCCACAATTGAAATCATGTAGATTTTTAATACCGCTTACTTTTCGGGCTGTAGCATTAAATAATTTTGTCGGTAAGGTTTTAGAGAGGGGATCATAACGTTTCTTCTTCCAACCCGATACCAAATCATAACCATCTGAGGTTATCATGCGATACAGCTCCGGAATCTCGTCAGGAGAATCTTGTAAATCGGCATCCATAGTGATTACCACGTCTCCTTTTGCTTTGCGGAATCCGGTGTTTAATGCAGGAGATTTACCATAGTTTCTCGAGAAACTAACAGCGTGGATATTCGGATTTTTCGATGCAAGCGACTTGATAACATCCATGGACCGGTCAGTAGAACCATCATTTACAAAAATGATTTCATACGTATAACCATTGGAATTCATCACCCTTTCTATCCATTCGGTCAATTCGGGAAGCGACTCCTCTTCATTAAATAATGGAATTACTACTGATATATCCATAAGTTATCC
>CAMWLY010000019.1 GCA_947175145.1 uncultured Muribaculaceae bacterium
TGAGAAATCAAGCCTCTTTTTTTTTGATAAATCTTATATATCACATAAGACCTATCAGACTTATCAGAAATGTAAGTTAAGCAGAGAAGTTAAACCTTAACCCGCCGATGACCGGGTTGTATTT
Organism: uncultured Muribaculaceae bacterium; assembly: GCA_947175145.1. Lineage (GTDB taxonomy): Bacteria > Bacteroidota > Bacteroidia > Bacteroidales > Muribaculaceae > Lepagella. The sequence goes on from CAMWLY010000019.1 coordinate 125, forward strand.
GGGCGAAAGCGGGAGAGTAGATAACCGCCACCTTGAATTAGAGGCTTGAGAAATCAAGCCTCTTTTTTTTGCTAATAAGTCATATAAATCTTATAAGACATATAAGACCTATAAGACTTATCGGAAATGTAAGTTAAGCAGAGAAGTAAACCCTTATCACGCCGATGACCGGGTTGTATTTGGGCGAAAGCGGAAGAGCAGATAATCGCCACCTTGAATTAGAGGCTTGAGAAATCAAGCCTCTTTTTTTTGATAAATCTTATACATCTTATACATCTTATTCATCTTATAAATCTTATAAATCTTATACATCTTATAAATCTTATAGTAACTCAAGTAACTAAAGTAGCTATTTTAGCTATTATAGCTTTCCAATCCACCTGCGACCCCTCGCTTCTGTCCGAGCTATCGAAGCTAACCTCGCCGCTCGCTCTATCGGCAGCCCTCGCTGCTGTCCGAGCCATTGGTACCACTCGCAACTGCCTAAGCTATCGGAAACACCCGCTGCCGCCTGCTCTTCGGTGCTATGCGTGTGTTCATGCTGCAGTCGACATTCGTGTTATCGTGGTTGTGAGATATTGGGTTAAATTGCATTTTTCAATTAGGCTAATTTGATTTATACTTATTTTTGGTTTGTTTATGATATTTTGCTAATTTTGCTTCCGGTGACAGAATCCGTATTATTAATCTGCACACAGTCTTATATCTGCGACTATAATAACCTGCAAATCATCAAAATACTATACTTTTATGAAAAAACTTTTACTTGGATTGGCTTTAGTAGCCACAACCACAGGTATATCCGCGTCAGATGAGATATATTCCTGCGTATTCAATAAAGAAAACAATGAGAAGGGTATCAGCTCATATACTAGCGAATGGAAAAATGTGACTGACGGAACCGAATTTCTTCTCACTAACTGGAATAATAATAATAGTAGTTGGGCGTACGTGAAATGTGGCTCTAAAAATAATGCCTCCGTTGCTACTATTGTTAATGCAGAAGCATGGACAGAGGCCGCTATCGATCAGGTTACAATCAATGCTTCAGGAACCAAAGCAAGCATCAATAGTATAAAGCTTTATGTGCTGGATTCTAATGATGCAAATGCAGAACCTGTAGCCACTTACGAAATTGATAAGAATAATCTTACAACAAAGGCAGCTGATTATAGCGTAAATATTGCAAATCCGGCAACAGGTATGTTTTACAAGCTGGAGGTAGATTGTCAAAAAGGTTCATCTAATGGACTGTTACAGCTTAACAGCATCAAGTACTATGGCACAACTTCCGGTTCAGTTCTCCAGACTCCCGAAGTATCTTTCGGTATCACCGAATATACCGTAACATTTGGTGAGGAGTTTGATGCACCCGCCGTTCAGACTAACAGTGACGGTGATGTGCTTTACACTTCGAGCGATGAAACTGTAGCTACTGTCAACAGCGACACCGGTGCTGTTGAAATCATTGGCACCGGCACAACTGTAATCAAAGCAGTAGTAGCAGCATCAGAAACATTCAGGGCCGGTGAAGCTTCATATACTCTCACTGTGCTTCCCGCAGGTGTAATATTCACATCTTCACTCGGTGAAAAATTTGATTTCGTACAGTTAAGCGGTGATACTATGCCTTGGAAACTTGACTCCAAGTATGGACTTAAGGGTTCAGCATATGTTAACAGCACTAACAAGCCTTGCGAGGCTATTGCTGCTTCTGAAATGATTGACCTGACCGGCTTTGAAAATATTATGCTAAACTTTGAGAATGCTGTCAATCAATACAAGGTAAACAATGTACTCATAGCAAACACTGCCGAATTGGCTCCATTCTGTCAGTTAGCTATAAAAGCTGAAGATGCTACCGAATGGACTGTTCTTGACTATCAGATTTCATTCCCCGCAAGCCAGTCATGGACATTCTATGCCAATACACCTGTGGATCTTTCAGCATATAACAATGGCAAATATCAGTTCGGTTTCAAGTACACATCTACTGAAGCAACTGCCGGTACTTGGGAAATCAAAAATATCATGCTGACCGGCAATAAGACTTCTCGTGTATCTGAAGTTGAGGATGCTACAAACGCAGCTCCTGTTTATTTCAACCTGCAGGGTGTGCGTGTGGCTAATCCTGTTTCAGGTCTTTATATTGTAGTTGAAGGAAACAAGAGCCGCAAAGTTGTCTTCTAATAAATTGAAAATTTTTTAACCCGGGTATCGGCTGATTCAAGCCGGCCGATACCCAAATAACAATACAACTTATGAAAAAACTTTTACTTAGCATTGCTGCTGTAGCGTGTGCCGCTTCTATGAGCGCAACCAGCTACACCGTGTTCGACAACACCAATCCTACAGAATGGACTGGCGGAGCAGCAGGTTGGACCACAACTGTTAAAGCCGGTGATCAGACTTTCACAATTACCACTGCGAAAGAGTCTTCTACAGCTACTGACCTCGTAAACCCAACAAAATATCCTTCTTGGCGTGTCTACAAGGGTTCATCGGTAACTATTGAATCAGGTTCGTTCCAGATGAAGCAGGTCATCGTAACATTCGATGATTACAGCAATAACCAATATGTTGGAGAGATGACCTTCAGCACAGGTTGGGCAGGTGAACTCGCGGGTACTGAATATACTATCGTAAGCACCGGTCTGAACAATATCAAGATGAGTTCAATGACCAAGCAACTTCGTGTTGCCAAGATTGTGGTTTCAGATGAAGAGGGTGACATTGAACCCCCGGTAACTCCCGATCTGCCCGAAGATGTGGTTTACCGCAACACATTTGAAGAAAATATGGATGGTTGGGTTAAGATCAATGACACAGCACTCAGTGACTTCAATGGTTGGAAAATTAATACCAGCGAGACTGCTCCCAAGTGCGCAATCTGCAACTCATATTATGGTGGTGCGAATCATGCAGCTGATGCCAAGATGCAGTATGATTTCGACCTCACAGACCGTGAGAACTGCACACTCAGCGTAGAGCAGGCTTTCGGTTATGACTTCCCCATTGCTCAGGTTGAGAACTACACACTCTATGTGATTTGCAATAACGAGACTCAGGAACTTGCATTCAGCAACTTCCCCGAAATTCCTGCTTCAGGCAACTGGTCAAAGTCATTTGCTGCCAACGAATGGGATCTCTCTGAGTTTGATGGCGAAAAGATCACTATCGGTTTCCGCTATCTCACAGATGGCACAAAATCACGCGCATGGGAAATCAAAAACTTTGTGCTCAAGGGTGACAAAGTTGGTGCTGTAAGCACTGTTGCTGAAGAAAATGCAGCTGCAGAATACTACACACTTCAGGGTGTCCGCACAGCAAATCCCACAAGCGGTCTTTATATCGTGGTAAAGGGTAACAAAGCTTCAAAGGTTATCTTCTAAGAGAAGTACTTCAAGCTTTTTGCTATAAAAATCAGGCTATGTCGCTCAATATGTGATATAGCCTGATTGCGTTTATCTACAAATAAATATCAAAAATGATTCATATGGTATTGTTTGAAGCAACTTTTTGATTATATTTGCGAAAACAAGCAACTGAAGAGAACGCATTATGGCAGAACTCTACTCCTCTGATCATTATCCCCACGAAGGAGAGCATCCGCGCGAGCAGATTCTCTCACGCATCAAGTCGGTTACGGTGCCCCAGCCCTCAGATGCCGGTGAAGTGCGTCCGCGGATACTTATAATTTATACCGGTGGCACTATCGGCATGATAGAAAATGCCACAACCGGGAGCCTTGAGGCATTCGACTTCGAGACACTCATAGATAATGTGCCTAAAATCAAGCGTCTTGATTTCAATATTGATAGTTTTCAATTTGAGATACCCCTTGACTCATCGGCCATGAATCCGAGTCATTGGCAGGATATTGCCTATGTGATAGAATGCTTTTACCATGACTATGATGGCTTTGTGGTGCTTCATGGCACTGACACCATGGCATATACAGCCTCGGCATTGAGCTTTATGCTTGAGAATCTGAGAAAACCGGTGGTTATTACCGGTAGTCAGCTTCCGATAGGCGAAGTGCGTACCGACGGAGAGGAAAATCTTATAACAGCGCTTCAGGTGGCGGCTGCGCGCCGCGAAGATGGCACTCCTATGCTACGCGAAGTCGCGATACTTTTTGAGAATTATTTATGGCGAGGTAATCGCGCGTCGAAATATAGTGCCGATAACTTCAATGCCTTCAAGAGTTCTAATTTCCCGCGACTGGCCAAGATTGGCATGGGAATTCAATTTCGCGAAGATGTGTTGTGGACTCCCGAGGAAGACGCACCGCTCAAGGTGCATTATGGCATGGATACCAATGTGATGTATCTCAGCATATTCCCCGGAATTACCACCACCATGATCCGCCACGCATTCAACACTCCGGGTCTTAAGGGGGTTGTGATGAAAACATTTGGAGCCGGCAATGCTCCCAATAATAAAGAATTTATAGATGCGGTTCGCGAGGCGATAGATCGCGGACTTGTTATAGTCAATATCTCGCAGTGTGGCAATGGTTCAGTGATGCCCCACAGATATGAAACCGGATCAGCGCTTTATAAAGCCGGAGTTGTGTCGGGCCACGATCTGACATCGGAAGCTGCGCTTACCAAACTTATGTTTCTGTTCGGTCAGAAATATGACCGCCAAGAGGTTATGAAACTGATGGAGCAGCCGCTTGTCGGGGAGATGGCAAAATCTTCGCGAATTGCGAGTCGGCTTTTGGTATGAGAAAGCAGGCAGAAAATAATTCGGCGACCTGCAATAGTCGCACACTGAACGGCAAGATATTACATCTTGCCGTTCCTGCGATATTCAACAATATAACAGTTCCTCTGCTCGGTCTTGCCGACACGGCAATAGCCGGGCATCTGGGGGATACGGCAAGTCTGGGTGCGATCGCCGTGGGGGCGATGATGATCAATGTAGTGGTCTGGCTGTGCGGATTTCTCAGGGCAGGAACTGCCGGTCTCTCTGCGCAGGCCAACGGAGCCGGCGATTATGCCTTGTCGCGTAATGTGCTCTATAAATCATTCATTATCGCGGCTATTATATCTATCTGCTGCATTCTGCTTCAGCGACCACTGGCAGAGTTGCTGCTAAGCACCATGACCAATGGTGACGAAGTAACCCGCTTTGCCGATACATATTTTAAAATTCTGGTATGGGGAATCCCCGCGCAACTCGGATTGATGGCGGTCACAGGTTGGTTTATCGGTATGCAGAATACTGTAGTGCCGATGGTCATATCTGTAGGAATCAATTTGATAAATGTAGCTCTAAGTGTGGCCCTGGTCTTTGGATCCGGCATGGGGTTTGCCGGAATCCCCACCGGCACATTGGCTGCCAACTGGATAGGTCTCATTGCAGGAATTTGGTTTGTGGTCAGAGAGATCAGGAAACACCCCCGGAGCCGGGGTGTTTCAAAAGTGCGCTGGAGTCGGTTCTTCTCCGTGAACCGCAACCTGTTTTTCCGCTCTGCGTGTATAATGGGTGTCAGTCTAACAGTTACCGCGCTCGGTGCGCGAATGGGGGAGGTCGTACTGGCCGGCAATGCCGTGATGATGCAGTTTTTTCTCTTCTTCTCCTACTTTATGGATGGTTTCGCTTACGCAGCTGAAGCATTGGTAGGCCATGCTGCCGGTGCCGGAAACAGCTCGGAGCTACACCGCACGGTAGTCGCGCTGATGAAATGGGGGGCTGCTATGGCTACGATTTTTCTGCTCATATATGCGTTTGCATCAGGAGGCATAACATCACTTCTTACCGATCAGGCGGAAGTGCGTAGGCAAGTCGAATCCATGTGGATATGGGTAGTGATTTTGCCACCTGTTACAGTGCTCGCATTTCTGTTTGACGGAATCTTCATCGGGCTTGCGCGCACAGGGATACTTTTCATCACTACATTGATAGCGGCAGTAATATTCTTCGCTGTGGCATTCGCTACAGTTCACGTTGAAATCTCTGCTCCCAACCGATTGCTTTGGCTTGGCTTCGAAGCATATTTATTTGCCAGAGGGCTTTCTTTGGCCTATTGTTATAAAATAATAAGCCGAAAAGGTGTATTAGCGCGAGGAATTGAGTAAAAAAATCCCTATTTTTGTGGTATGAACCCGAGCAACACCTATCAGAGTGTGCGCATAGGCGATGTGGCTGACTGGCGATTGATAATCTGTGTGTCAGCCACCGGTGCATGTGCATACCTGCGCCACGACAATCCTACAGAACCATTAGTTACCATATTCGAGCAGAGTTGGAAAGTATCGGAATCAGAAATCCTGTCTAAAATCGAGAGTGCAATCTATGATCATCCGCAGGTGCTTGATGACTTCACCGCCGATGTTATCGTAGTAGCTCCCGACACACTCTGGGTTCCCTCTGACAGTATCGCTGATGATGAGGAGCAGGGTGAGGATTGGTATTCCATGGTATTCGGTGGTAAAGAGGAGGATGTGATGGTGGCGGAAGCCGGTAAGGAGGCTTCTCTTTTCGCTCTTGTGCCGGGTCTGAAAGCCTTTTTGCAACGCACCTTCCCGGGGGCGCGAATACACAGTCACCTCGAAGTTCTGGTTTCAAGATTGCGCAGCCGTTCACCCGAGGAAGCCAGAATTTTTGTGGACATCCGTAAAGGTGAGTGTGATCTGGTGGCATTTGATCGCAAGGAACTGCTTTCAGCCTCAACTCATTCCTGGCGGGAGATTGCGGATATAAGGTATCATATACATAATCTGATTAATGTGTATGGTCTTAATCCTGAGTCTATACAGGTGTCTCTCTCCGGCTTGCGCGAAGTAAAAACAGAATTGCTGCCGCTGCTCAGGGAGAAAATCGGTTATGTCATGCTGACCATGACCCCTACTGTGGCTCAGCAGATGGGGCTCTCGCTGCCGGTGGCATTAATGTTGCGTCAATAGAGGTAATCATCGGTTAATTAAATCCTGATAATAAATTAATGCGCATAATTAGAGGAAAATACGGGAGAAGAAGGTTTGATGCTCCCAAGAACATTACTGCACGTCCCACCACCGATTTCGCACGTGAAAATCTATTTAATATTCTTGAAAACGAAGGAATAATCGAGGGTGCGAAAGTTGTGGATCTCTTTGCCGGAACCGGTGCGATAAGCTGGGAATTTGTGAGCAGGGGAGCTGCGGCTGTCACAGCTGTGGAACAGGCTCCGGTGCAATCGGCTTTCATCAAATCGGTGCGCGATAAGCTCGGTGATGAAACACTGACCCTGGTGCGCGGCGATGTATTCAGGTTTATCAAAAAAAGCGAGACACCGGTAGATATAGTTTTTGCCGATCCGCCATATAATCACCCGCGCTTTGCCGAGATTCCCGAATTGATATTTAATTCAAACCTGGTCAGTGACAACACGAACGTGATTATCGAGCATAGTCGCAATCATGACTTCAGCCGTCTGGGCGGTTTTTACAGGCAGCTGACCTACGGCTCGGTAAATTTCAGTCTTTTTAAGAAATCAAAAGCATAATAACATAGCGAGAAAATGGATATAAAACTCGACAGCATAGAGGAAGCTCTTGAAGACTTCCGCAACGGTAAATTTGTGATAGTGGTCGACGATGAAGACCGCGAAAATGAAGGTGACCTGATAATTGCCGCAGAGAAAATTACACCCGAAGATGTGAATTTCATGCTCAAAAACGCTCGCGGAGTATTATGTGTACCCATTACCATAGAGCGTTGCCGCGAGTTGAAACTCGATCGGCAGGTAGATGACAACACATCAGTGCTTGGCACCCCCTTTACGGTAACCGTCGACAAGCTGGAGGGTTGCAGCACAGGTGTTTCGATTCAGGATCGTGCCGCCACAATCCGGGCTCTTGCAGATCCGGCATCAAATAGCGAGACCTTCGGACGCCCGGGTCATATAAACCCTCTCTATGCTCAGGATCGCGGAGTACTTCAGCGTTCAGGCCATACCGAAGCCGGAGTTGATCTGGCCCGGCTTGCAGGTCTTGAGCCTGTAGCCGCGCTTATGGAAATCATGAGCGATGACGGTTCCATGGCACGTCTGCCTGAATTGCGCCGGCGAGCCGATGAATGGGGTTTCAAACTAATCTCAATCCGCGACCTGATAGCTTATCGTCTTAAGCATGATTCACTCGTGGAGAGGGGTGAAGAGGTGGATATGCCCACAAAGTATGGTCATTTCAGACTCATTCCCTTCCGCCAGAAAGACAACGGTCTGGAACATATCGCTCTTATCAAGGGTGATGTGACCACCGATGAACCTGTGCTGGTGCGCGTGCATTCTTCATGTGCCACAGGCGATATCTTCGCATCGCAGAGATGCGAGTGTGGCGAGCAACTTCATAAAGCTATGGAGATGATTGAGAAAGAGGGCCGCGGAGCAGTGCTCTATCTCAGCCAGGAGGGAAGAGGAATCGGTCTTATGGATAAAATCCGGGCTTATAAACTGCAGGAAAATGGCCTCGATACCGTCGATGCCAATCTGCATTTGGGTCACAAGGCTGATGAGCGCGATTATGGAGTCGGAGCAAATATACTTCACTCCCTCGGTATCAAGAAGATGAGATTGATGACCAATAATCCGGTGAAAAGAATCGGTCTCGAAGGATTCGGTGTGCAGATTTCAGAGATTGTACCGCTCGAGGTGCCGACAAATCCATACAATCAGAGATACATGGCCACCAAGAAAAACCGAATGGGGCACAACCTGCACAATGTATGACTGGAGATAAATTCAGGTATTAAACTAAAATCGAATCATTTAGAATCTCTCTGAAATATAATATGAAACATCTGCTTAGTATCGCAGTGGCCGCCGCAGCGTTTATTCTGTCCTCATCAGCAAGCGCGCAGAAGAAAGCTTTGGACCATTCGGATTTCGATAACTGGAAATCAGTGCGCAATCTTGCTGTGAGCCGCACCGGAGAGTGGACAGCTTTCGCAGTAAATCCGCAGGAAGGAGACGGAGTATTAACCTTTTACAACACCAAGACAGGCAAGCGAATCAATATAGAACGTGGTTACAAACCCTCGATTGCTCCCGATGGCAAATGGGCGTATGCTCTGATTAAACCTCATTTTGCCGATACCCGCAAAGCGAAAATTGACAAGAAGAAGGATTCGGAGATGCCTCAGGATTCTCTGGCCATTGTGGATCTCTCCACACTCAGGGTAAACAAGGTCGGTGATGTCACCGATTATATTATCGCCAAAGATGCCGGAGAGTGGGTCGCATTTAAATCTGTAGATACCACTCTGATTACTCCCAAGCAGCTTAAGGACAAGGATACCGGCCGACCGCTGGTGATATATAATCCCCGCACCGGTAGCCGCAAAGTTACCAAATGGGTAGATAACTTCATATTCTCACGCGATGGAGCGCATCTGGCCATAACCATGAAAAAGCCTGAGAAAGACTCGGTTCATACCAATGGTGTGGCACTATTCAATCTCCCCGATACAAGTTATTCCATCATAGACCGCGATAAAAGATTCTATGGGAAGCCCGTGTTCAACGAATCCGGTTCGGCGCTGGCCTTTACAGCTTCCGATGACAGTGTGAAGACCGGCACAAAACGCACCGATGTTTTTCTTGCGCGCACAGTTGCTCCATATAAGAATCCTCAGCGAATCGCGCTCGAATTCGATGGAGGTCAGCAGGGTGTGCTTATGCCTAATCAGTATACAGAGCTGAAGTTCTCACACAATGACCGCAGACTTATAGCCGGTGTGGCACCGGTGATTGCACCTAATGATACTACTATTGTGGATTTTGAGGTTGGTAAACTTGATATCTGGGTCTGGGATAAAGCATTCAATCCACCCGCTGAGGAACACCTGCTTAAGGAAATCCGCGAGAATAATTATCCGGTGTCTATTGACTTAGACAGTATGCAGCCGGTTCTTCTTACCGATAAACCGCTTGCTAAAGTAGTGGCTCCGAACCGTTGGGATGCGGATAATGCCCTGATATTGGATCCGACCGACAATATTGTGTCTTATCAGTGGGATTACTTCGCAGACACCGATATGGCATTGGTAAACCTGAATACCGGATTGCGGAAGGAGATAGGTAAGTATCAGCGCAGTGCCGAGCCCGAAATGTCGCCATCGGGCAAATATGTGGTTTGGTTCCGCGACCGACAGTATTATGTATATGATATTGCCGGGGGTACTACCAGATGTGTAAGTGAGAATGTTCCGGAGCCTTTGTGGGATATAGATGATGACCACCCGATGCCCTCGGAAGCCTATGGTGTTGCAGCCTGGAGTGAAGATGATAAAGATCTGCTCGTATATGATAAATACGACATCTGGAGCCTTGACCCGCAAGGTAAGCGCAAACCCGTTTGTCTGACAGCCGGTTATGGCCGCAAGAATAATTACAAGATTCGCTACCGCAACACAGATCCGGAGCGTCGTTATCTCACGGCCGGTTGTAACATGCTGCTCAATATCTTCGATTATACAGATAAGTATAAGGGTCTTGCTACCATGACCTATGGTAAAGCTCAGAACCCGGAAGTGTCGGTGCTCGACGGACACTCATATACCCAGGTGCTTCAAGCCCGCGATGCACAAGTTTACACATGGCAGCGTGCTAATTTCTCGGAATCACCCGATATATGGCTCAGCAAGGGGAAAAACTTCGCTAAGGCAGCGCAGCTCACAGATGCGAATGCGCAGATGAAGGATTATCGCTGGGGCACAGCTCAGCTGGTGAAATGGCGCGCATATAACGGAGTTGAATCGGAGGGTGTATTATATGTGCCTGATAATATCGATCCTGAAAAGAAATATCCGATGCTTTGCGTGTTTTATGAAACCGGCAGCGAAGACCTGTATACTCATTACACCATGGAGCCCTCATGGAGTTGGGTCAATTACCCATTCTATGTAAGCCGCGGATATGTAGTATTTGTGCCCGATATTCACTATAACTCCGGTCGTCCGGGTGAAGATGCATATAATTTTGTTTGCTCCGGTGCCGAAGAGATGTGCCGCCGTTATCCCTGGATTGATAAAGAGAAAATAGGTATCGATGGTCAGAGCTGGGGAGGCTATCAGACAGCATTCCTCGTGACACGCACCAATATGTTTGCTTGTGCAGGTTCAGGAGCTCCTGTTGCCAACATGACCTCGGCTTATGGTGGTATCCGATGGGAATCAGGCGATTCCCGCCAGCCGCAGTATGAGCAGGGCCAGAGCCGTATCGGAGGCTCTCTTTGGGATAAGACCCAGCAGTATATAGCGAACTCACCGGTATTTTTCGCCAATAAGGTTCAGACACCTCTTCTGATTATGCATAACGATGCCGATGGTGCAGTGCCATGGTATCAGGGGATAGAGATGTTTATGGCTCTGCGCAGACTTCAGAAACCAGTGTGGATGCTCCAATACAATGGTGAAGCTCATAATATACGTGCCCGCAAGAATCGTAAGGATATAACCCGCAGACTGCAGCAATTCTTTGACCACTATTTAAAGGGTGACCCGATGCCCAAATGGATGAAAGAGGGTGTTCCGATGGTGCGAAAAGGGCAGGAGTGGGGTTTTGAACTCACTGAGGAATAAGAGATGGTATCTTTTGTAAATGCCAAGATAAATATAGGTCTGCAAATCACCGGCCGTAGAGCTGACGGTTATCATGACTTGCAGACTATATTTTATCCTGTGGGTCTATATGCGGGTACTCCGCAGAATCAAGTGTCATTTTGCGATGCACTTGAGATCTTGCCCGCAGGAATGGGTGAGGGTATAAAATTGCATTTGAGCGGTAATCCGATAGATTGTCCTGTTGAGAAAAATCTTGTCTACAAGGCAGTCTGTATCTATCTGGAACATCGACCCGATCTTGTGCCGGATATAGATATATGGCTTGATAAGCATTTGCCTGATCAGGCCGGTATGGGTGGCGGAAGCGCCGATGCCGCATTCACACTCAGAGCACTCAGTGAACTGGAGCGTGAGTTTACGGGTTTTGCACCAACCGAGAGAGAATTGTCAGAAATGGCCTTGGCTCTCGGTGCTGATTGTCCCTATTTCCTGCTCAACAAACCTGCATTTGCTTCCGGTGTCGGTGAGCGTTTGACCCCGATTCCTCTCGACCTCTCCGGCAAATGGCTTATGGTAGTCAAACCGAAGATTTCGATATCTACACGTGAGGCATTTGCAGGCGTGGTGCCAGAAAAACCGGAATTTGACTTGCGCACTCTGGCAAAACTTCAGGTTAGCGAATGGAGAGATTGTGTGATCAATGCATTCGAAAAATCCATATTCCCCAAATATCCGGAACTCGGAGAAATTAAGGAAAATCTATACGCTTCAGGAGCAGTCTATGCCTCTATGACAGGGTCAGGTTCCTGCATATATGGTATTTTTGATACTGAGGTGACAGGCAGGTCGGCCGAGTCTCTTTTTGCAACCTTTCCAACTATCGAGGCCACTTGGTTGTTAAGATTATAAGATGTCTGCTTTAAGCTTCTAATTAACATTTTTTGGCTTGAAATTTGCAACGGATACAATCATGGTTACAATGCGAGTATCCATAATAATCGATAGAAATGGAGAATAATTTTTTTAAGAAGAATAAAAAAGAGGAGCAGCAGGTTCAGGATCCTGAAGCTGTAATTGTTGATGATATGAATCCGACTCCCGGCGAAGATAATGAGGGAGCCGCTGAAGTGGCTCAGGATGCTGTCGATGCCGCTGATGCTGAAAACAATCTTGAGAAGGAGTGTGATGCGCTTAAGGCCGAGCTTGAGAAGGAGAAGAAGGAATATATGTTTCTTATGGCGGAATTCGACAACTTCCGCAAGCGCACATTGCGTGAAAAATCGGAGTTGATTAAGAATGCGGCCGAATCATCATTCAAGGGTTTGCTGCCTGTGGTCGATGATATGGAGCGTGCGCTCAAGGCCTCTGCTGATACTGATGATGTGGCCTCAATTCGCGAGGGCATGGAACTTATCTATAAGAAACTTAAGAAATATATGGAGCAAAACGGTGTGAAGGAGATGGATCCTGAAGACCGTGAATTTAATGCTGACCGTCATGAAGCCATTTCGGCAGTACCTGTTCCCGATGAAAGTCAAAAGGGTAAGATAATAGACACTGTTGAGAAAGGTTATACCATCAATGATAAAGTGCTCAGACACGCCAAGGTGGTAGTAGGACAGTGAAAAACTAAGTGTCATGGCTGAAAAGAGAGATTACTATGAAGTGCTGGGGGTATCGAAAAATGCCACAGCAGATGAAATAAAAAAGGCTTATCGAAAGAAGGCCATTCAGTATCACCCCGATAAAAATCCGGGAGATAAGGCTGCTGAAGAGAAATTCAAAGAGGCGGCTGAGGCCTACGACGTGTTGAGCGATACAGAGAAGCGTGCCAAATATGACCAGTTCGGTCACTCCATGGGTCCCCAGGGCTTCGGTGGAGGTGGCAGTGGCTTCGGCGGCTTCGGTGGAGGCTACGGTGGCGGAATGTCTATGGAGGATATCTTCGCACACTTTGGCGATATTTTCGGCGGTCGGTTTAGCGGAGATGATTCGTTTGGCGGATTCGGCGGTGCCGCATCGGCGCGTCCGCGTAAGCATGTGAATAAGGGTACTGACCTGAGAATCACCGTTAAGGTTACACTCAAAGATATCATGAACGGTGTCGACAAGAAATTGAAGATACCGAAACTTGTGGCCTGCGAACATTGTCATGGCACCGGTGCAAAAGATGGCACTGCTTTCCATACATGCGAGCGCTGTCACGGCACCGGTTACATCACCACCGTGCAGCAGACATTTATGGGTGCGATGCAGAGTCAATCCGTCTGCCCGGAATGTAATGGTGAAGGTAAGGTTATCACAGAGCCGTGTAGCTATTGCAATGGCAGTGGCGTGATTAAGAAAGATGAGATCATATCGTTCCATATACCGGCCGGTGTGGAAGATGGCATGACACTCACCATGCGTGGCCAGGGTAATGCCCCTCGTGGCGGTGGTGTCAACGGTGACCTGCTCATAAAGATTCAGGAGGAGAAAGATCCGGAGCTGATTCGCGATGGCAATGACTTGATCTATAATCTTATGCTTGACTTCCCGACAGCAGCTCTCGGAGGTTCTGCCGAAGTGCCGACCGTCGACGGACGCGCACGCCTTAAAATAGCTGCAGGCACACAGCCGGGTAAAGTTCTCAGACTGCGCGGTAAAGGTCTTCCTCAGATGAATTCAAGCGTGAGAGGCGATCTGCTTGTCAATGTTATGGTATATGTGCCGGAGGCTCTTACAGATGCAGAAAAGGCTGCAGTAGAAAGCCTCAAGGAGCAACCGAATATCGTGCCGACAAAAGCCACTTCTCAGCGCATCTTCTCCAGATTGAGACATATATTCACCAGAGAAGAGAGCGGCAAATGATAAATTGAAAGTTATTATTTAGCTATAACATAACACCGGCAATCAGTGATTATAATGATACTGATTGCCGGTGCTGTTTATCGTAAATATCGTAAAATTATCGTTGAGCAGACGCTCAGTTGTCTAATAATCAAGGAGCGCGCTTGTCACCTTTTTTACCGCATGGTGATACGAGGCTTTGAGAGCACCTACTGATGTGCCGAGAATTTCTGACATCTCCTCATATTTCATCTCATCGTAATAGCGCATATTGAACACTATCCGCTGTTTCTCGGGCAAAGCTAACACTGCTTTATTAAGCTCCGCTTCAAGCGCTTCTCCATCGATGGAATCGTCTGCTTCAAGATTTGCAAGCAGAAAGGAATCATCTCCATCTTCAGTTATACCCTGACGCTGTCGCTCCTTATTAAGAAAATTTATGGATTCATTGATGGCGATTTTATAAAGCCATGTCATCAGCTTGGCATCCCCGCGAAACAGGTGAATATTATTCCATGCTTTAATAAAGCAATTCTGGAGTAAATCATTGGCATCATCATGGCTGACTACCATTTTGCGTATTTGCCAATAGATACGCTCACCATATCTTTTTACAAGCGTGTCGAAGGCACCGCGCGCTTTTGCCGGATTCTGAAGATCCGCCACAAGCTCTTTCTCATCTACCGGTGCCACGTATGTCATAGGCTGACAAAATTAATTAAAAATCGGGTTATTGAACCTATCTAAAGAAATTTTAACTAAAACTTATGGCATAGTATTGATGTTTTAATGGTACAAGAGGATTTTATATCAGATCCCTCCACTATGAAAACACAATTATGCGATTCAGTCATTTTATCATAGGATTAGCATCTATTTTTTTAGGCATGTCAGCCACGGCACATGCTGAACTGAATGATGTGGTCAATGGCATGACGAATATCGCTTTTAGTGATGCTCCTCACCCGGTGGCGTATACAGGTTATAAAGGATATGTCGAAGCCAATTATACACAGGGTATCGGGCATCTGAGCTCAAATTTTGTAACCGCCGCCACTTCGCAGGGTGCCATGATTACCGATAATATCTATATCGGTGGTGGCATAGGTATTGATATGATGTGGACAACTATTGATGCCGGCTGGGGTGAATATTTCAAGGAAACAGACAAGAAGTGGGACTGGAAGAATTCGGTGAAAACGGCTATTATGATTCCGGTATTTTCAGATTTTAGATTTGTGACAAGACATTCCTCCACACAATCATCATTATTCCTGAATCTGAGGGTAGGCTGCACATTCCTCTGCAATGACAGATTTGTGCGAATCGGCGATGGACTGCTTACAAGCAAAGAGTTCTTTTACCTGCAGCCATCAATCGGAGTGCGTGTTCCGATCAACCGCACCAAACCTCGCCAGGCATTTGATTTAGGTGTGCATTACAGACTGATGACTTCAAGATACGCCACAAACTGGCAGCGTGAAGCTGCAATCAATGGTCTCGGTATAAATATCTCTTACGAATGGTAGCCTGAATATAGTCAGGTTCATAAAAATAAAAACAGGTGTACCCCGATTGGATACACCTGCATTTTTATTGGCGGATAACTTATCGTATCATCACCTTGACTGTTGCTGTGGCAGTTTTAACCAGATAAGTGCCTGAGCCGAGAGCTACAAAAGCCTCACCTGAAGTCATGGCTACGAGTCTGCCGTCGAGTGAATAAATCTTGGCAGCTTCCATTACTTTGATACCTCCATCGGCCACCGTAACTCCGTAGGAACCGTTGTAAACATCATCTACGCCCGATATCACTACCATAACAGGATCGCTGAGCGCACTCTCACCCTCGGGGTAGTGAGCAGTCACATGGTATGTCTCTGTGCGATCGGCAGCGCGCATGGCAGGTGCCATATCCGGAGCCTCTTCTGTCAGATCAATCTGATATGAAGTGCCCTCTATCAGCTCTTCGTTATGCTTGGAGCCATTGCGATATACATTGTAACCGAGCACCTGGTCCATATCAGACTTAATCGAAATGCGGTCAATCAGAATCAGGTTGCTGACATTACCGCTGCACACATTAACAAGGGCGATATGTTTTGCTTTCCCCGGCACGGTTGCAGTATATCTGTTCCATTTCTGGTCATAATATTTTCTAATCTCTATAGTTTGTGCAAGAGAGAAGTTATCAGGACTGAATGTATCCAAATCGAAGTCATCTTCGGTATACATCACATTGATTTCAAGTGTGCCGCTTGTATCCATGTGAAGAAGATCAAACTCAACCTGATAATTGCACTTGTCATAGGGGTTAAGAGCGGGAGAAATCAGCCAGTCGTTGGCATCTGATTTATCTTTGGGACACATCACACCAATTACTTTGCCACCGGTCTGCGCTTTGGGAGCATATGAATTGTTGGGGTGGAAATAATCCCAGATTCCCGAAGTGAAGCCATATCGGGCACCGACTTCTTTGCCGTCAAGATCTACAGGAGTCCAGTCGATACCGGCCACACCCTTGCGGATAGTGATCTGGTCTGCGCCTTCACCCTCAATTATTATTTCACCATCTTCTGCTGTAGCAAAAGTTTCTTCGATATTAGTTGCCACATAACCTTCGGCATCTACCGCCGGATCCCAGTCTATTGTAACAATATTTTCATTGTGGTTTACACGAACCGCCGGTACAACAGGCTTTCCGGAATCAGCAACCGCCACTGAAACAGTTGCCTCATTATTAGAGTTATCCTCATCGAGAGAATAGATAACTTTGGCCGCGAACTCATGATTGGCTTCAGCTGCATGATTGGCGTTGAATGCAAACAGGTGTGTAAATTCGCTTGTTGCACCCGATGCTATTTCAGCACCCTCCATGCTTACGAGAGATTCACCGTTGCGGGTCACTACAACACTGTAAGCATCACCGGCCACAGTGTGTGCGCCCTGATTGCGCACAAGCACCTTAATCTCATGCTCATTGCCGGCCACCACAGCTGCCGGCACATTGAGTTCCGCAAGAACCAAATCCTCAGTCAGAGCATTATAGATTCTCACATTATCAATTGATGTATTATAGCCGTAAGCGGAGATAGCGCGGAATCCGACTCTGAATTTTGAGCTTCCTTCAATCATGGACTGGATACCAAAGGAATACTTGGTCCAACCGGTTGGTGCGCCGTTGACTTTAAGTTCAGATCCGGACACTTCTACCCATTCACCTCCATCTTTCTGCACTTCCAATACCATTCTGTCGTTGCCTGAGGAATTGTGCATAAACCAGAATTCCACTGTAGCATTGGTTGCACTTGATGTCGCTATTGTGGGAGTTGAAATGCGCGATGAACTGTTGGAAGTTGCATTATAGGAGTTATACCAGGCAAAACCTCCATCATTATCCTGAGGAGAGGTTGAGGGGGAAGATGTGCTTGCCTTTGCCTCCCAACTCTTAGTGCCGTTGATAACTTCTACATTCCAGTTGGAGAGTGATTGGCCGGCAAATGAATTAGCAAACGGGAGAGTGGCGTTGCCGACTATTAACGTGCCTGTAGCTACCGCTTCCGAAGTGCGGTTGGAGTAGACTGCCTCTATCTTATATGATACTTCAGTTCTTGAGGCAGGATTGAAGTTGTCGGTAAATTCAGTTTCAACCAGATCTGTGGCTACAGTGGTCTCGGCATCATCGGTCACACGAATCACATTGTATTTGAGCAAAGATGATTCGAGAGTTATATCGTTGACCGATTTGGTCGGAGCTGTCCATTTCACGAGCAGACCCTCGGCGGTTTCTGTTACAGAGGCAGCCGTCGGAGCTTTGGGTGTCAAGGGTCCGATAAATGCACTACCGCTGATTTTCTCTGATTCGAGATCACCACATATCACACTTACACTATACGAGTTAATACCCTCTTCGGCATTGGTGTCAGTCCAGGTGAAAGTCTCTCCGGGTGCAGGGATATTATCTGTCACGGTTGCCACAAGTGTTTCACCACGCATTATCTTGACAGCATCAATCGATGTTAAGTCAGCGCCCGTAATTGATTTGGTGGGCAAAACAACCGAGATGACAGCTGAAAGAGAAAAATCACTTGCGGCTGCCACGTTTACCGAAGTGGGTGCTGTGGGGGTATTCGGAGAGCCGGCATCTTCGAGCACTATGTTGTCGATGCCACAACCGTAATTGCCGACAGCATGAAAACTGATATGATAATCTCCGGCATCGGGCACATCAAAATATACCTCATATCGGGTGAATGGTTGTGCCTGATATTTATTGGAATATGCAGGAGTTATTTCTTTTGCAATTGTGTATGTGGTAGGATCGTCACCGGTGCCATAGCATACCTGAAGCCTGGGTGTCTGGGAACTTGATTCTGAACTTGCATCGAAGCTCAGGCGATATGCATGACCGGGCTGCAGTGCAACACCCTCACTTGTGGTAAGATAATCATCATATGATGACTTTTGCCACTCATAGCACTTTGCATAATAATAGGGCACAGAACCAACAGTGTATTTATTCCAAACCCATGATGAATAAGTACTTCCTGAATTGTCGAGTACCACGAAATCCTCGATACCCTGTGCTTCATCGTTGAAATCGAAGCTGAGAAGCGGGGTTGCTCCTAAGGCTTCAGATGCTCCAATCAGCAGCATTGTTCCAAGTACCAGGGTAAAGCGTCTTGAAAATTTGTTCATTATAAAATTGTTATTGGTTTGATTTTTAGTTGAATAGATAGGTTATGTTTTATTTGACCACAACCTTTACAGCCTTTTCACTATCGCTCACCAGATATATTCCGGAGTTGACTTCTACGGAACCGTCAGTTTTATCTTCAGATGCAAATCTGCGACCTGTGGTGTCGTATATATTAACTGTAGATGAAGCGTTCTTCCAGATTATGATGCCGGCCTCAGTATGCACTCCAAAAGTTTTATCTGTTGCCGAGTTGACTGAGCTTACATAAGGTTCGGTGGCTTCAACTTTCAGATTGTCGATGTGCATATTGAAATTGCCGGCGGATTTTCCGGTAAATCCGATTCTCACATGTCCGCAACCTTTATATTTTGACAGGTCAAGTGTGTGTTCGGTCCAACCGCTTTTCGCAGCGTATGACTGATAATTGGCTCCCTCGATTTTTTCAAACGGTTCGTTGTTGGCGGAAGCCTCGACAATCATGGTTTCTCCTACCGGTTCAGTCTCTGACCAGCCCTGGCCATTGAAGTGATACATCCAGAATGTCAGTTTCGGATCGGCCCAGTCGCTGAAATCAATTGCCGGAGATACGAGTCTGAGTTCGCAGTCACGGGTCCATGAGTGATATCCGTCGAAAGTTGCCATGCCGGAATCTGAATCTTGTGCCGAGCAATAGGGATCTTCACCCTTCGATGTGATTTTCCATGAGCCTTGCAATCCTGCAACTTGCTCCACACTCCAGGGCTGTGTCGAGGGTGTGCCTCCTGTAAATGATTCCATGTAGGGGAGCGCGTATGGGTGTCCTGCAGCGTATGACCTTGTGGAAACTCCATCGGAGCTGCCGGCAGAGGTTATAGACGTTACAGTGTAATATACAAAGGCCTGAATTTCGGTATCCCAATCATCGGTATATTTATTGTCAATCAAATTATCAGCGATTGTTTCAGGTGTTCCGTTGACCACACGTTCTACCTTGAATTTGAGCACACCTTCCATATTACCGCCATTCACACCGCGAGTCGGAGCTATCCAGCTAAGTATCATTGACCCTGCATCACCGGTGAGGGTAAGGTCTGATACCGGCATCGGTATATCCACACCGGCAAAAGCGGTGGCTACCTGAGCCTGTCCGTCACCTTGAGCAGAGCGTGCCAGCACTTTATAGTTGTGGATGCCCTGTGTGGCTTCCGGATCACTCCAATTCAAAGACTCTCCGGGTGCGGGTGCCGTGAATTTCTTCAGAACTCGACCTGAATCGTTGTCGCTGATCTCGATTTCGCTTATAGCATCAAGTTTGTCACCACGCATAGTGGTAAGCGGTGCTTTAAAAGAGAGGTCAATTCTGAGTTCACCGTTAGCTGCTCCTGTGGCGGTGAGATCTGTCACGGCTGCCGGTACTGCCGAAGCACCTGCTTCTGCCAGTGTCACATCATCTACGTATGACATAAAGCCATTGGGGGCGGCTTCCGAACGGAAGGCGAAGTAGTGTGCGCCTGATGCCGCCGGTGCGAAGACTGCACTGAAAGTAGTCGGGGTCTCGCTCAATTTGCCGGTGTCGAGTATCATCTCCATATCAGCCGGATCGGGTGATGACCCGTGCCACAGCTGCACATGCTCATCGTAATTCTCAACCATCTGATATGCGTTGAAAGTCAACTTGTATGACTTGTTGCCATCAAGATTAAATGCCGGAGAAACAGCATAATCATCTGTGCGCGAGCTTGCGCTCCAGGGGTGTCTCATGCGGCGGTTATCCTCGTCATAATTCCAGATTTTTCCGGTGCCTGCCACATCGACTATCGTGTAAAGCAGGAATTCATTTTCATTGACAAAGCTACAGTTATATGGCACCTGGAACATTCCCAATACCGAGTAATCGGATTCCGCGGCCGGGCCTGTGCCATCTTGCGAAGTGGCAAGTACCTTGTAGGCGTAGCGCCCCGGTTTGGTCACATTGTCAGATACCTTCAAAGCCGATATGCCCTTGGCAATTGTAACATTATCGGGAATTCGGATTACTTCATAGCTTATCGGAGTGCGAATGGCACCGTTGTTTGCACCTGCAGTGGGTGCTGTCCATGAAATTTCAGCTTTGGTGCCGCTGACGCTGACCTTGAGATTGCCCGGAGCAGTCGGCACATCCCAACCTGCATAGAAGAGCTTTGCCGAGGGCTCGGATACTCCACTGCCGTTTTCTGCGGTAACCTTGACAGTATGCAGACCTTTGAGCAGAGTGTGTGGTCCCGAAACCGCATTTTTGCCGGCCTCAACCTCTATGATGTCGATCAGATCGCCATCTACGGTTATTTCGCAAGTGAGAGTCTGATTACCGAGAGATTCACCATTGGCTCCCTGCGAAGGAGCAGTGAAAGAGAAATTGTAATTCAGCGAGCCGGTTGATGCTGCTACAGCATCTAAATTCTGCGGTACCCCGGGAACGCCGGCTGCCTGATAATCCGCCACATATGCTCCCATCATCTCCGGACCATCGGGAAGATCACAAATCTTTACCGCCTTGGCAGTGCGTGGGTCAACCTCAAATATCGCGGATGCCCCCTGGAATAATCCTTCGGCATGAAATTCTATCCAATATAGTTTACCTGTTTTCTGATCTATGGTTATGGTCTGGGTGAATGAAGTTTCATAATCATCGTAAATATTGGTTGCGCCGACAAGAGTCAGGGTACCGTCAGTCTTTGAAATCTTCCATAACTTACCTTTGGGGTCTATACCGTAAAGCTGACCTTCGGGAGATGCTGCGATTGTAAATACAGTCTCTTCAAGGGGTGCTATATAAGTAGGTTTGCCATCAGTCAGTGACACAGTGGCAAGCCAAAGCGCATCGCCTGATTTGTCATAGTTGATGGAGTAGACCTTGCCGGTGGTGCGGTCATATGTGCGGTCTGTAGCTACATAGCTATAGTCTGCCGGACAAACCTTCGAACTTTCACAGTGCCAGGTCTGAGCGTCATATACATTCCATGTGACTTTGCTTATCTGATATGTGGTGTAATCCACATCATAATCACAACCATAGTATTTGCCGTTTACATAAACCGCGCCGCCATGCATCGGGGGAACATCGGCAATCTTAACCATCGACTTGGCTGAAGGGCGCATCGAATACATGCCGTAGCCCGGTTTTGAGGTAATGCAGTTGGCTACGATTTCAGGATTTCCGTCTGTCGACAACTTAGCCGGTACGCGAAGCGTCATCGTGCGCGCCGGTACTGATTGCAGAGGTTGTTCAGACATGCTCCAGTGTCGGAATTTCGGAGCATTCTGTTTAACTGCACTTTTCGATATTCCGAATGCCGGAACCGATGTTACCGCGGCGGAAACCAGTAGAGCGGCCGCGACAGTTGATGTGAGTTGCTTTATATTCATGATGTTGAGAGGTTAAAATCTTATTTGATTATCTTTTGGCTCTTGCCATTGGATTTCCGGATTATATAGATGCCATGATCAGATATTGACCGGTTATCGCGCTGTGTGCCATCAATATTGAATATACGGCATGCGTCGGAATCTTCAGTGATTATTTCCGCATATGAGGTGTCGGGATTAACTGCCACATGATTTGATATGGCGGATTTGCGTTCACCCTTCACACCGACCACATAGTAATTGCAGTTTTGCAAAGGTTTGGTGCTTTCAAATCGGTAACTCAGGGAGTTACCTGCGGATTGATCGCTGATTAGATAATCTCTCACGAGCTTAGTGCCATATCCTACTGTGAAATCATCGATACAGACGCTTCCTGATTCCGGATTCACCAGAGTCAGTTTCAAGGCTTTTGTGCCCTCAGGTATCGCATCACCGTGTAGTGTTACTGTAGTTCCCTCGGAGTTGCTTATGTTTTCAGACTGCCAGAATTGTTGCCAATTCCCTACGGTATAACCCTCAAGAATTATTTTAGTGGTTGAGGTGGCCTTATAACCGCGCATCCAGAAAGATATGTTGGTAATATCTTCGTTGCTTATGGCACTTTGCAGGAAATCAGCATTATTACTCATGCGAAGCGACGGAGCGGCGTTGCCGTAATAACCTTTAACACTCATGGTGGTGGTGACATTAGTGTTCCAACCCGAGGGTAAATCTTCACCGGCGTTAAAGCCTGAAGTGGTTTCATTAGCACCGCCATCGACCATAGAGTATACCGAAATAAGATACTCCTCAGCGTCCTGAAGAGACTCCCAGTTGGCGGTGAAGCCGTCGGCACTGATTTCAGTGGCTTCCAATGCCACAGGGGCATTGCCTCCGAACAGGGCAGCCTCAGTGGTAGCTGTAGCGGCGGCAGAAGGTGCGCTGAAAGCGACTCCCTGTCGCTGCCATAACCTGATTTCGTAATTAGATTCCGGTTCAAGGTCATCAATTCTCATATCTCCGTTTGTCAGCGCCTTAAGAGTGTGTGGCGCTAAGTGATATGAGCGGCCGTTGCGCGGTTGAGTTACAGAATAAAATAATTGTGAAGAATCTCCCCCGCTGCTTAAACTTATCGATATATCATCGGTATCGGTAATGATCGGAGCCTGCGGTGCTGATGGTAATTCGGAAGCGCCGTTGAGATCGAAGTATATGATTCCTGATGTGAGATTAATATCAGATATTTTGATATTCAGCGGATTGGAGAAGCGAGGAGTAAAAGATTCGAAAGAGCGTATCTGAGACTCACCGGGAAATGGGTGAGAAGCTGATTTATAGAGCGACGGGTTGCCACCGGCCTCAATCAGGTCCACACGTTGACGAGCCGGGTCATTGTTCACGCGGTTGTCGGCCCATGCCGAGGGGTCATAATCTATATGCCATATCAGAAGTCCCTCTGCGGGCAATCCTGCATCCCAGCCCTTGCGGGTGCGGTGCTCAAGAAAATAATATTCATTTTCATTGCCCGGCATGTCTACTTTATACGCGAGTCCTTCGCTGAGCTCGGGGAGTCTGATAGTCCCCCGGTCAGTCTCTGTAATTACAATAGGGGAGAGCCAGCCGAGGTAATATTTCTCGTAGGCGGTCAGCGAGGCCGGACACCGGCCGTTGCCATTATAATTACCATGCTCCATTAGCGACCAATAATATGGTGTATCAATATCAGAGCCGTTGGTGGCATATAAATCCGGAAGCCCGAGCACATGAGAAAACTCATGACAGAAAGTGCCTATGCCGACCATTGAAGTCGTGTTGCCCATAAGCTCATTTGAACAAGCATATCCTCCGGCCATCACTCCATCAAGCATCAGAGTCTCACCTTTCTGATAAATATTTGCAGCGTGCGGCCACACGGTATTACTCCCGCCTCCGTCGGCTTCTCCATATCCGGCATAGAAGATATAGATATTATCTATCCAGCCATCATGGTCGCGGTCATATTCACTGAAATCCACGGTGCTGTCCAATTGCCGGCATGCCTCAACCGCCATCTTGTGTGCGTTGGCATCATCATTGCCGCCATAGTAGGCCATGTTTTGAGAAAGCTTCACAGGTCCGTACACATCGAATTCTGGTGTGAATATGCCATATGAATTATCTCTGAAATAATCGCTTGCGCTTCCGGCAGCCCCCATGGCAGAATAGCCGGGAGCGTTCAGCATATCGTTGAAATTATCATAATTGTAGGTAAACGAACGATCCTGAAACTCCACAAGTACCACCAGCACTTTTTGAGATCCTGAAGTCGGAAAACTCAGTTGAGTCGCTTTGTGAGGCTTTTGAGATGCCGATTTTGCAGTTATGGTGCGTTTGATTCGTTGTTCAAGCCAGCTCGCATCGGCAGCAGTAAGTTTACCATCGGCATCAGCCTTGAGAGGTCGGTCCTGAAGGTCGCTGTACCAGTTGGTGTGTTCATCGCCATGCAGCAGCACTTCGATTGTAGAACCATCGGGTTGGGTATATGTGATTACCCCCTGTCGAGCCGGTGCAGCCATGGTGAGCTGCGGGATAATTCCGCATGATGCAAGAAATATAGAGGAGATGAATTGTCGGATCTTCATAATAAAAATCGATGTAGTTGTTGTTCGATTGATTGGTGTTGGGTATATAAAACCTACAAAAATACAAAAAAATCTAACATTACCACACATTGAATAATAGTTTTTGATTTTTAATAATGTTTTGTTAAATTTGTGAGTTCAGCAGAACGTATGCTGAAAAGCGGATAGAATAAATCTAATATAAATACTGAATTACCGAACATTCATTGAAATGAGACTTAATCGTTTACAGACTCTGGCATTGGTGGCCGGTGCAGCGGGTAGCATCTCGTTGGCAGCTGTACACACCACCATGCCTGGAGTAAAATCAAGTGCTGTTGAGCAGAAAGCTTCAACTTCGGCACGCTTGGCGCAGAAGCAGCCTGCGGATATCAAGCCCTTCTCGCCGGTATCGACACCATTGAAAGTTACAGAGCCGACCTTCACTCCCGGATTGCCGGTGATTTATGGCTCGCTTGTATCGGCTGAATGGATTGAAGATTACAGTCAGTATGGTTATTATGCATTCCAGCCGGAATCAAAGATCAAGGTTCAGGAAATTGCAACTCACCCCAATTTGCTGATTAATGGTGGCGGCGCGTATTCGGACTGCCGGTTGCATTATCATCTTTGGGAGATGTATGCCGATGACAGTTCTGAAACCGGTATAACCTTCAATAACTACTGGTGTGTGGTAAATACCGATAACTGGTCGTTTGTAAATACGCATAATTTCAGCGATTATCAGGATAATATCACTTATGATATGACCTACGATCCCACTACCGGCAATCTGTATGCGATTCAATGGGGTCCTTACGAATCCGATTTCTGTGACTTTGCTTCGATAGATAAAATGCAGGGCACAGATAGCCGCATAGCCAAAATTCCATTGATGATTTGCCTGGCATGTGATAATTTCGGCAACCTCTATTCCGTGGGTTATGACGGTTATGTGTATTATTTGGATAAGACCGATGGCAATATCGTGAAAATCGGTAATACCGGTCTGAAACCGAAATATATCCAAAGTGCCACAGTGGATCCGGAGACCAACGTGATATACTGGGCATACAATTCAGAGACTGAGTCGGCCCTCTATACCATAGACACACACACCGGTAAAGCAAATAAGGTTGCCGATATGCCCGGATTCGAAGAGTTTACAGCCCTCTTCGTAGAAGCCCCGCGTCGTGGTCTCGATGCTCCTGGCGCTCTTCAGAATCTTAAAGTTGCTTACGAATCAGGCAAAAGTGTAGTGACATGCAACGCTCCAACTAAAGCATTTGATGGTTCGGCACTTTCGGGCAGCGTAGATGTGAAGCTATGGGTCGATGGCGTTTTGGCAGTCACAAAAAGTGTGGCTCCCGGTGCAGAGGTGACACTTGAAGCAGAGGTAGCATCAGGGAATCACACTCTGGTTGTTTCTGCAAGCAATGCCATGGGTGAAGGTCCGCAGGCAGTGCGCAGTCAATATACCGGCACAGACAAACCCGGCCCCGTTGGTGATCTGACCCTCTCTCTCCAGGGCCTGGAAGCAACCCTAAACTGGTCTGCTCCAACCACCGGCCTGAATGGAGGTCAGGTTAATCCTGATGAAGTGGAATATCTGGTGCGCAGATATCCCGGGGGAGATACCATTGCTGAAAAATATAAGGAGTTGACCATTAAGGAGACTTTGCCCCAGGGCACGGCTACCTATTATTACACCGTGACCGGTTATAATGAAATGGGCGAAGGTGCTACCGCAATGTCTAACTCAGTATTTATGGGACAAGCGTTCACAGTTCCTTACACTCAAGATTTTGAACCAGATGAGAGCCTCGATGGATTTACTATCCTTAATAACGAGGAGGAGAGAGGTTGGTTCCGCTGGCACAACACCGCACAGAATTTCAAGGCTATGGCTCACAAGTTTACCAAGGCCGATGCTGCGGACTCATGGCTGATTCTCCCCTCGATTGAGTTTAGTAAGAATAAGGAATATAAGCTTAAATTCAACGCCAGGGTATTCTCTGAGGAAGATCCCGAGAAATTTGAAGTTACTATCGGTGCAGGTGCTAATGTGAATACACAGACCCGCAAGTTGCTGACTTCTCAGACCATCAAAAATGAGAAGAATAAGACGTATGAAGTTCCCTTCACAGTTGATGCCGACGGCACTTGGAATATCGCATTCCACTGTGTGAGCCCCATGATGTCATATTATCTGATTATTGATGACATCGAGGTGCTTGATGCTGCAACAGCTCCTGTTACATTGCAGCAGCCTAAACCTGTGACCGAAGCAGATTGCAGCATTTACTCCAATGGAAATACCGTGCTGGTAAAATGGAACGCTCCCACCGAAGATGTAGATGGCACTCCACTCAAGGCGGAAAACCTCAGCTACAAAGTGCTTGCCAGCGATGGAACAGTGCTCGCAGATGGCCTCAAGGAGTGTGCTTTTACAGATAAGCGTTATTCGGGTACCTCTTCACAGCGCATGGTTTACTATCAGATACATGCTGTAAATGGTGATAAGGAGTCAGAGCCTGCACTTACCGACATGCTTCTCGTCGGCCCTGATTATAGTGTGCCCTTTGAAGAAACATTCGCAAATACTCAATTCGATAAGAATCCTTGGGTTCTCTCAACAGTCAAAGGTGACCCCCTGGCAAGTTGGGGTATTGCGGCCTCCGCTTCCGGTGTTGAAGCCACTCCTGTGGGTAATGATGGTGGCATGGTATATTTTGCTGCATCAAAACTTCCCTCGGGATATGAGGGCCGTATCACATCAGCCAAGATGAATCTTTCCGGTGCCGAGTCAGCTGAAGTAAGTTTCTGGGTTTATCTGCCGGGAGGTGAAATGCGTGATCGCCTTATCCTCGAAATTACTGCCAATGATCATGTATATATTCCTCTTATGGAAGTTGATTTTAATGGGGAAGCCGGTTGGAAACAGTTTAAAGTCGAAGTGCCTAAGCAGTATTGCAAGAGTCAAAGCTCAATAGCTTTCCATGGAGTTGCACGCAATGGTACAAAAGATATCTGCGTAGACCAGATTCTTGTGACTAAGAAAGCAGGTGCCGGTGTTGAAACCCTCCCCATAGGTCTCAGAGTGACAACCGACAAAGGCATGGTGACTGTCACCAATGAGAGTGCTGAGGTTGCTATGATTATGAATACTGCAGGTACCATATATGCAATCTGCAAACCCTCTGAGACTAAGCGTATGTTGCTGCCCAAGGGGGTGATTATAGTTACATGCGGCGGTAAGTCAGAGAAATTTTTTAATCGCTGATAAGTCCTGAATAAAACTTTATAAGTGTCCGGTTCTGAATTTATGTTGGATTCAGAACCGGACATTATTATTGGATTCAAGAGAGTGTACTTGATAAAACTTTAGAAAAATTTTTCGGGTTTGGTGAACCTTTTTGCTTGGGTGTTGTTTTAGAGGTATAAGAAATCGTTTCATGATGTTAGGTTAGTTCGAAAAGTATT
>CAMWLY010000020.1 GCA_947175145.1 uncultured Muribaculaceae bacterium
TGACCAGTATAGCAGGAAAAACACGAGCACCACAACCACGATTCCGAAGGCGGTAAGCTCCAGAATCATCGATCGGCGCATAGATTTGATTTTCGAATCCTTGGCCTCGAGTTCCAGTTGGGAATTTTGCTCCTTGAGGTCAGCTATATCATATTTGATTTGCAGTTCCTTATATCGCTGTGAGGCTTTGAGGTCTTCATACTCATTGAGCATAGCGTTATACTCTGTCAGCGCTTTGATTCGGGTTTGGTCATCACCGGTTTTCTCGGCGGCGGTCACCAACATCTCAAGAAGTTGGCGACGCACGGCATTACCATTGTATGAAGTAGTTTCCGTGTCTTTGTCGAGCAATCTTTTGATATAAGGTATAGCCTCCGCGTAATTCCCGGTAGCCATATTGTAATAAGCCTTCATTCGGGGCTGCAGCTCAAGGTCCGCTTTTACATCGGCATCTATCTCTGCCAGCTGCCTGGCCTTTTCCATCAGGTCATCTGCATCACCGGGCTTCAGACCCTTGTAGTTGCGCATCATGCGCCGGTATACCACGTAGCGATTGCGGGCATAATCCCTGAACTCGCGCCCCTGAGCCTTATATTTTGCATCCAGGCCGTCAATCACTTCGAGAAGTTTGCGGTCTGCCTCTATGGCGCGGGTCGCATCTCCGGCATCCGAATAAATATTTGCCGCTTCCGAATACACGGTGTTAGGCAGAGCGTAAAGCTCAAATGATTCACTATTGACTTGCTTCACAAGTTTGTCGAGATACTTCTCGAGCATCTCGCCGGGAGCTTCATTGCGTAAATACTCCACAAGCGTGTAAAGTGCCATCAGCTTCTCTGTGGCATCGTCATCATTCCCCTTTTTATCCTGCGGTTCGTCGGCTATAAGTTTCGCTATCGCTCTCTGGCGTTCGCTTTCGGGTGTGAACTTGCTTGAGAATGAAAGCCTCTTCATCTCAAGAAAAGTCAGAGTCTCTTTCTTCTCGCGTGAATCAGGCAATTTCTTGACCGCCTTGATAAGCTTCAGAAAATCATTGTCATCATGATATGATGATGTCAGCTGACGGTATATATCAAGCTTTGTCCTTACATCTCCGATATGCGAGGCTGTCTTTAGGATTTCATTGCCTACGCTCACTTTCTCACGCTGGCGCGAAAGATCAAAAATGTCGTATAATATTATGATTGAGTCTTTTGCAGATTTTGTCTTGGTCAGTTCCTGACGCAAATTCGCTATTATGGTTTGCTTGGAAGTTTCCTGCTGCTGTGCGGATAGAGTGAAGGTTATGCTCGTCAGAGTTACAAGGACGCTGAGAATGTGGAGAAATCTTTTCATAAATGTTATCCCACATATATACTATGGGTCTAACAAAGTTACACTTTTTCTACTATTTTTACAAATCTTAAATATCTATAATTATCCTGATTACAGATGTTGGCACCGAATATATAACCGGAGCTATTTCTAATCCTCATTTTCGCCCCGGGTATTCAGGTCCCGGTTATTACTGATGTTCATAAGAGCCATCAGGTCATCGTGCTTGGTTTCTCCATACCATGATTTGGGTGTTATAATCTTCACGGTTGCATAGCACAGTCCGATAGCCAGCAGATATGGGAATAGATATGCGTATGTGTTGGTGGTCTCGCAGAGTATAAACAGAGCCATCAGCGGTGCATGCACGGTACCGCCCATCACACACCCCATGCCGGCCAGGGCGAAAAACCAGGCCGGAAGCTGAGTGTCGAATAAACTATTGACAATCACCGCAAAGAGATAACCGGCAAGCGCTCCGGCAAAAAATGTGGGCACAAAATCACCGGCTACACCTCCGCCGCTGTAACTCGCCGCCACAAGCACACTCTTCAGAAGAAGCACTATCGCGAGTGAACCAAGCACCCAGAACCCCTCGGTATGTCCGGCTAAAATACCCCCCTCGGCAAAAGATACCGCGTTGCCGTTGATGAGTCCGGTGATTACTCTGAAGCCCTCACCATAAAGTGTCGGGAATGCAAACACGGATACCGACATTATGCCACCCGTGATTAGAGCTGCAAACCATGGATTCCTGATTGAAGAAAAATATTTGGTGCTTTTCTTCTTGGTGTAATTATAGTAGATGCAGTATAATCCGCAGAATACTCCCAGCAGGCAAATC
Source organism: uncultured Muribaculaceae bacterium (assembly GCA_947175145.1). Lineage (GTDB taxonomy): Bacteria > Bacteroidota > Bacteroidia > Bacteroidales > Muribaculaceae > Lepagella. The sequence continues at coordinate 2,159 of CAMWLY010000020.1, forward strand.
CAGCCGATATTGTGAGTATCAAACTCCATCATCTGAGAGAATCTGATATCGAAAGTGAAGTTGCTCAGCAGATATGCCGTGGCCGATGAGATAAGGCAAGCGAAAACAAGTGCAATTACAGCAATTGTAGTCATCTGAATCTGCAATACCTCGAGAGCGAAAAGCACACCACCCATTGGAGATTTGAATATGGCGGCGATACCTGCTCCACCACCTATCGCCACCAGCAATCCGAGCCATTTGTCGGATACACCGAACCATCTACCCACATTGCTGCCTATCACCGCACCGCTCAGAGCGGTCGGTCCCTCGCTGCCGCCCGATGATCCGAATCCGATTGTGACCGAGCACCCTAACAGCGGATTAAAGATATTCAGCGGATTCAGACTAAACCTTTTCTGCTCGAGATTTTGCTTGATAATCCTTGTGCCGCGGGCCACATTACCTTGCACCACATATCTTTGGAAAATGCTTGTTATCAGGATACCGGCGAGCGGCCATATCAGCAGCTTGAAATTAGGCGTGTCGGTGTGCAGGTTCGTCAGAAATAGAGAGTCGAATATGCTGATCAGGCGCTTGAGCATAGCTGCTGCGGCTCCGGTGAGCATACCCATAACCATGGCAATAATAATCAGCAGCACACCGGGAGAGATATGCTTGTTCTGCCATCGCAGGTATCCGAGTCTTGCGCCCCGGAGTCTGGCTTGCCATATGGCATGTCGGGTTTGCTGTGGAATCATTTATTACCAATTCTGGAGTACCATGACTGTGCGTGGTGCCAGAGTCATGGTCTCATCTATCACAACATCTGAATCGGTCAGTATGTTGCGCAGTTTGCTTCCAAAGGGCATAATTTCGCGGGTCGGAGTCATATTCATTTCCACTTCCTCATCTTTGCCGTTGAGAATCACTGTAACCTCCTTGTCACCGAGTTTCCGCTGATACACATAGACTCCCTGTTGAGGCAGGAAATGCTTCAGCGAGCCTGTGGCCATCACATCTCTTGCTTCGCTGCGGCGCCAATTCAGTAGCTTGGATAGAAAGTCCCACGCTTCATTCTGCAAATCGGTGCGACCCTCGCGAGTAAAAGCATTAACCTTGTCTCCGGGGAAGCCACCGGGCATATCCAGACGCACATAACCGTCGCTACCCTCCTTGGAACCATGCATCAGCAATTCGGTGCCGTAATATATCTGTGGTATTCCTCTCGACGTGAGCAGAAAAGCCATAGCCTGCTTCCATGAATTCAGATTTTCGGGCAGTTTCTCCAGAAAGCGGTCGGAATCATGATTATCCATAAAGGTCAGGATTCCTTGCGGGTTGGGGTAGAGAAAATCATAAGCCAGATGATCATAGATATTGTTCAGACCTTCGGCCCAGGGCAATGTGTCATCGGCAAAGGTCTTGCGTCCGTTCAGGATATAGAAAAAATCCATCACAGTCGGCAGGTTGGTTTCCACAGGATTGAGCTTATTCCCTTTCTGCCAGAAGGCACCTCCGGCTTCATTGGCATACCAGCATTCGCCTACAATATTGAAATTCGGATATTCCTGCATGACCTGACCTGCCCATTTCGACATACCCTCCATATCGGCATATGGATAAGTATCCATTCTGATACCGTCAATATCAAATGCCTCAATCCACCACATGCTGTTCTGCGTCAGATATTTCATCAGGTGTGGATTTTTCTGGTTCAGATCCGGCATGGTCGGCACAAACCAACCGTTGACCGTATGATCCAGATCATAGTCGGAGGCGTAGGGGTCATGCACGGTAGTCAGGCGGTAATTGGTCATCGTGTCCATCTCCGGGTGATTGAACCAGTCGGCCGAAGGGGCATCCTTAATCCAGGGGTGGTTGGAGCCGGAGTGATTGAAAATCATATCCATCACCACCTTCAGACCGCGATCATGGGCTGAATCAATCAGTTCACGATAGCTCGTGTTTGAACCGAATCGAGGATCTATGCGGTAATAATTTGTGGTGGCATAACCATGATATGATCCGCCGGGCATATCATTTTCAAGTACCGGACAAACCCATATTGCCGTTACTCCGAGTGAATCGATGTAATCCAGATGGTTCTTGATGCCGACCATATCTCCTCCGTGGCGCCCGTTGGGATCCGAGCGATCCGGTGTCACAGGATAATCAAATCCGCCGAGATCAATATCCTTGTCATTTATACCCTTTGCAAATCTGTCGGGCATAAGCAGATAGAGCACATCGCCTGCATCAAAACCGCGATGCTCCTCAGCCGCTTTCTCGCGTGCCTTCAGATCATATTTCAGGGTGAATTTATGATTGTAAAGCTTATACTCAAATTTCAGTTCTCCGGGTTTGGTATCGGGTGCAATTGTGAGATAAAGAAACTTATAGTTGGGAGAGTCAAGCGATACCTGACTGTCGAGCTTAACACCCGGGTAATTCAGTGTGAAATCAGCGTGAGCTATATTGTCACCGGTCAGCATAATCTGCAGAGTATCGCAGGCCATGCCGGTCCACCAATAAGGTGGCTCCACATTTGTGATTGGAGAGACAGCTTTTGAAGCGCCGAATAATCCTGCGACTCCGGCCATTAGCCCGGTTGCTATAAGTGCGAGTTTCTTCATATTTAGGATTTTAAGGATTTTCGCGTGTTGACACAAATCAGAAGCGCAGATAATAAGCCACCGGATCAAAGGTCACCGTGTAGGCCGCTCCCTTGCTGCGTGTGTCCTGACTGCCCGCGAATCTGAAAGAATGATTCTTGTCCCATGAGGGAATTTCAAGTTTGCGGGTTTCTCCCGGAGGTATTGACTCTTGGAGCTTGGCAAATCGTCGGTGAAGCATTCTGCCGTCAGCCGCGTAATAAGTTATGTATATCGATACACCGCTGAGAGTGCGGTCGGTCATATTAGTAAGAAAAAAGGATTCCTTATTGCTTTTGGCCGGTTTATCGTAGCCGAAGAACTTTATTTGGTCGAGCGTGTACCCGTTATTGCAGTCTGTGCATTGCGATGCTACCATAAAGCTTCCCCTGACCATTTTCTTATCTTCCGCGGACTCCGATGATTGCTTTTCAGTTTTTAGCTTAAGGGTATTCTTTTTGGCGGCAGAGGGGAGGGGGATTGTCAGAAGCAATGCCAATACCAGTATTAAGTGATATAATTTCATACAAGCCGGTTATGATCATTAATTACAGATAATCAGGACCCTTGGTGTCAGGTTGAGGATATATGCGTATCAGTCCGCAGGGCAAATCATCGAGCGGGTCTTTGAAATCCACGCGAAGTGCCCGCCAGAAATTTGAGAGCAGCCATCGGGTATTAAGGGAAAATTTGATTTTTCTGCCCTTCACAGCCATAGTGTTACCCCCTCTTGATAGTTTGGCGGCACATTTTGACATATCCGACTTGCCGAGTGCTCCGGTGCGGCTTACCAGCATCTCAAATTGCCCGGGGTCGGCGGTCGATTGCAGATACCCGATGATTTGTCCGGGCATGATCCTGGTATCCGGGGTATCTATAACCACTATATCATATCTGTAGCGGCTTATATCCGACTGTCTTATCAGCACCTTCGTCTCATCTGACGGGTACTCCCATATACCCTCCGGATTTGCGATAATATGCGTGTCACACCATTCGCGGGCCAATCCCTCGTTGACAATTGGTGTTGACGTTTCCGAAATTGCTTGTAAAGTGCAAACAATCAGAAGCGTGATTATCACAAATCCGCGGAATATCCTCATTGTTTGGTCGAAAAATTATATGATATGCCGACACTCAGTATCTCCTTCATCATCAGTTTTCCCCACGCCGGCGAAAGCTTTTTATCCGTGGCCGTGTCATAGCGCAGATGTGCGTAAATCTGGGTGGAGAATATCGAGGAGAACTGGAAATTGAGCGTGTTCTCCCAATCCGATTGGAAATTCTTGTAATCGGTAAATAAGAAGAGGCGTGTGGTATATGTCACATTACCCCAGAACTTGGCATAGAAATTAATCTCGGCATTCGAACCGAATTCGTTGAGCCAGCGTCGGCCAGGTTTGATGCCGAATTGGGTCGGATCAATCTTGCGGTCTATGCAGGTCTTGAGATTATATGATATCGGTGCAATCGAGGCCGACAGCTTCAGTGTCTTGGCGCTATTCTCTTTTGAATAGGTCATACCGATACCGGCATTCAACTCGGCAGGCGAGAGAAAAGATGCCTTCTTGGTCTGTGAGTTGGCGGGATATGAATTTACCAGCTGCGTCTTGAACTGAGTCGTAAATGAATAAAACCAGTTATGATAAGCCTTGAAACCGGTCTTCAGATTATACTGGAATATATCTTGCGACACATTGTATTTGTGATACTGGTCTTCCGGAGTGGAATTGACAGAGATTTTATAGGAGAAAGTGCTCTGAAACATTGCGTTGGGGTAGTACACCGGGTTCAGCTGCACATCCCACAGAAAACCGCCGAGGAAAGCAAGATGCGAATTACCGCCCTGATACCAGTTTCCCGACACATAGGCCTGCGAAAGTTGAAGCAGCAGGTTGACAGTGTGGAGCCAATTGGTGCGCGGTCCCAGTTCACCGACCTTGAGTGTGGGTTTTATTTCTATATCCGGCACATTGATTCTGCGCAGAAAACCGCGAAGCGAGTGATCCTCCTCAGGAAGCACCGGAGGCTCCGGTAAATCCCAGTATGCATAGCTGATGCATTCCGGGTGTGTTATCATCATGCGGTATAATATGTCGCGTTGGCGCTTATTATTTCGTCGGGACTCCCTGAGCCATTCTGGCGACATATATGTCCATTCAAAAGGTCCGAAAGGCTGCGGGTCCTGCACCTCCTCAAATACATCAGGAGTCTCCTCGGAAATATTTTTTACCCACAGATGCTTGGATACATCGTTAGGGCGCTTCAATGTGTCAGCGCTGATTTCGATATAGCCGTGATAGCCGGTAAATACCTTCGGCCCCATCATGGTCGAGATCGGGTATGTCGAGGTCAGCGGTATATCGCAGAGAAGCGGCTTGCAGATATCGCAGTATGCAGTGTCGAGGTCAACCGTAGTTTCCAGAGGCACTTCCGTGGGAAGCTTGGCAGGCTCAAGCGATTGCGCCTGAATATAGGCAGCGCTCAGTGATAATAAGAATGCAGTTATGAGGGTCAGCTTGGATTTCATCTGATATTATGGATTTTTGCAGCGTTTAATTCGAATTGCCGTTGAGAATACTGTCATATTCATCGGAATTTATTACCCTGAGAGCCTCCTTGAAAATCGGGTCATAAATATTGAAGACTTTGTAGAAAGTGCTTTGTTCAAACAGGTCACGCCCTATCAGCCCCTTGATATTCAGTTCAAAGAGAGGTTTTGAAATCTCGGCCTGTTCAGGATTCGGTTCCACTCCCTCTGCCTTGGCGGTCTGATATAGAGCTTCAAACATTTCAGGTGTGACCGTGAAATTTTTCACAAAATCATCATCACTCTTATACTTCTTCTTCAGAGCTTTACGGTTGGCATCTACATAGCCCACCACATATTGGTTAAGTGCTCCTTTTGCCACTACATCGCGATAATATTTGGTAAATGCGGTAGTGTCGAGTGGCACGAACAGGTCGGGCGAGATGCCGCCGCCTCCATATATGATGCGACCTGATTTGAGGGTATTGACCTTGAGCGAATCCACATACTTTATTGAATCGGCATGCATCAGTTCGCCGCTGTGGAATCTGTCAAGAATATCCTTGCGGTATTCCGAGCCTTCACCTTGCTTATAGGGTTTCTGAATATCTCGGCCGGTGGGAGTGTAGTAATGCGCCACAGTCAGTCGCATCATCGAGCCGTCGGGAAATGGGAATGGCCTTTGCACCAATCCCTTGCCAAATGATCTGCGCCCCACAATCACTCCGCGGTCCCAGTCCTGGATCGCTCCCGAGGTAATTTCGGAAGCAGACGCACTGTTCTGGTTGACCATAACCACAAGCCGGTCATTGCCGAGCAGAGAGTTTTTCCCCTTGGGTTGAGCCCGGAAATCATATCGCGGAGACTGGCGCCCCTCGGTATAAACTGCCTTCTGACCCGGCTCCAGGATTTCACCGAGCAGTTCCACAGCCGCGTTCAGATAACCCCCTCCATTGTCGGTGAGGTCGAGAATCAGTTGCTGCATACCCTTGCGTCGCAGCTCCTTAACAGCCTTTGCAAATTCCTCGCCTGTTTCAGCTGCAAAGCGGTTTATACGTATATATCCGGTGATCGGGTCAGCCATATAAGCTGCGTCAACACTGTAGATAGGTATATCGGCTCGTGTTATTCTGAAATCGATCGTATCCGAAGCGCCGGCTGCGCGGCGGAGCACCTTGACATCTACCTTTGTGCCCTTGGGACCGCGTAAACGCTTCATGATATCGCTGTTTTTCATCTTAACTCCCGCGATAGAGGTGTCATTGACCATGATGATGCGGTCTCCGGCCATTATTCCCACCTTTTCCGAGGGACCGCCCGACACTGTCTGAATCACATAGAGTGTGTCGCGGTTCATATTGAAAGTGATACCTATTCCGCTGAAATTACCCTGCAGTGGCTCATTGAGCTCCTTGGTCTCCTCAGGATTAGAATATGAGGAATGCGGGTCAAGCTCCTCAAGCATCGACTTGATGGCTGTTTCCACAAGCTTCTCCTGATTTACGGTATCTACATAATAATCGGCCACAATCATCTCGGCAATCCGCAGTTTCTGATCAGGCGGAAGTCCCTGCTGAGCCATTACCGCCGAAGCTGCCAATCCCGCCGCGCAGAGAGTAATTACAAAGTATATCAGTTTTTTCATCAGCTATATCTTCTTAATCGAATTAAATGATTATCTGTGTCTTAAGGAATAAATTCCGATGTGTCGGCACCGTGGCGTTGCAGTTCCCTCACGAGTGAGGAGGAGACTGCGGCCAGTTTAGGATCTGCAAGCAGTAATACAGTCTCTATGCCTGTCAGCATTTTGTTGGCATCGGCCAGATTGCGCTCGTAGTCGAAATCAATTACACCGCGCACACCGCGCACTAATGCACACGCTCCGAGTTCGCGGGCGAGTTCGCATGTCAGACCGGTATAAGTCACCACCTGCACCCGGTTATCACCTGCATATACCTTCTGAATAGTGCGGACACGCTCATCGATATGCTCTTCGGGTTTATCGGGATTCAGACCGATGGCAATCACAAGCTCGTCGCAAAGAGCCAGAGCCCTATCGGCTATATCTTTATGACCTGTCGTAAAGGGCCTGAAAGAGCCCGCATAAAGCATCTTTCTCATAGCTAAATTTCCGAATCATCTTCAACCACCAGGTTGTCGATTATGAAATTCTGGCGCTCCTTGGTGTTTTTACCCATGTAAAACTCAAGCAGGGAATCGGGAGTATCCTCTTTTTTGAGTTTCACCTGGTCGAGTCGCATATTTGGACCGATAAATTCAGCAAATTCATGGTCATCGATTTCTCCGAGACCTTTGAATCGTGTAATCTCGGCGTTTGCCCCGAAATGCTCGATTGCAGCCTGACGCTCCTCATCGGTATAGCAATAGATAGTATTCTTCTCTTCTTCAGCCTCATCTTTCTTTTTACGCGCATTTTTGGAGCGGCGCACAGCATTGCGGTCGCGCACCCTGAAGAGCGGGGTCTGAAGGATATATACATGGCCTTTCTTTACCAGATCCGGGAAAAACATCAGGAAGAAGGTGATTATCAGCAATCTGATGTGCATTCCGTCTACATCGGCATCGGTGGCGATTATTACCTTGTTGTATCTGAGTCCCTCCACACCATCTTCGATATTGAGTGCGGCCTGAAGCAGGTTGAATTCATCATTTTTATAAACCACCTCCTGAGTCATGCCGTAGGAGTTGAGTGGCTTGCCTCGCAGCGAAAACACAGCCTGTGTTTCAGCATTGCGCACCTTGGTGATTGTGCCCGAAGCTGATTCACCCTCGGTGATAAAGATTGCTGTTTCCTCGCGTGGATCCTGTTCGATTTCGCCATCTTTGCTTTTTCGGGTTTTGAGCGGGTCATTATAATGCATCCGGCAGTCGCGGAGCTTTCGGTTGTGCAGGCTCACTTTTTTCGCCTTCTCGCGGGCGAGTTTCGCCACTCCGGCCATTGACTTGCGTTCCTTTTCCGAAGTTGCGATTTTCTGTAGCATGGCCTCGGCCACATCTGTGTGCCTGTGCAGATAGTCATCAAGTTCCTTCTTGATGAAATCCCCCACAAACTTATTGACTGTTACCCCTGAATCGGGAGCTATCTCCTTGCTTCCGAGCTTGGTCTTGGTCTGCGACTCAAACACCGGTTCCTGGATTCTGACAGCCACAGCTGCCACCATGCCGTTGCGAATGTCAGCAAACTCATATCCCTTGCCCGAAAATTCCTTGATGGTACGGCTCACATGCTCGCGAAATGCAGTGAGGTGAGTGCCACCCTGTGTGGTGTGCTGACCATTTACAAATGAATAATATTCCTCGCCATTCTGATCTGTATGTGTCAGAACCACCTCTATATCGTCACCCTTCAGATGAATGATGGGATATAGCGGCTCGGCGGTCATATTGTCCTTAAGCAAGTCAAGCAGACCATGACGCGACAGATATTTCTTGCCGTTGTAAAATATGTGCAGCCCCGAATTCAGATAGGTGTAATGCTCCACCATAGTTTCCACAGTCTCCGGGTTGAAGCGGAAATTCTGGAATAGAGTGTTGTCGGGTTTAAATCTTACGTAGGTGCCGTTGGGCTCATTGGTAGGAGTAGGTTCCGATTCAGATACACATTCCCCCTTGGCGAACTCCACGGTCACTTTCTGGCCGTCGCGCACGGAGCTTACCGTGCAGGTTTCTGATAAAGCATTGACCGCCTTTAGGCCCACACCGTTAAGGCCGACTGACTTCTTGAAGTTCTTGTCATCGAATTTGCCACCGGTGTTGATTTCCGAGGCCACATTCTTGACCTTGCCGAGGGGAATGCCGCGGCCATAGTCGCGCACAGCCACAGTCCCCTCATCATCTATGGTTATGTCAATCCGGGTTCCCATACCCATATTGAATTCATCGATAGAGTTATCTACAACCTCTTTTACAAGGATATAGATGCCATCGTCGGTATGCGAACCATCACCTAATTTGCCGATATACATACCCGGGCGTCGGCGGATATGCTCGTTCCACGACAAGGTCTGGATAGATTCATCGGTATAACCTCCGGCTTGCGACTGTCCGGCCTGAGGATTCTCCGGGTTCTGAGTGTCACTCAGATGTGTATTGGAATATTCGAAAAGGTCTGCGCTCATTGTTGCTTGGGACTTCACGGGTCCGAACTGCAAATTTAGTGAATTTTTCGTCGGTTATCAAATTGAGTTTTAAATTCTAAATCGACACTATTTGCAGCTTATTTTATTTTTAATTTGAGAAGATTGCCTAATTTTGTTACCCCCTTTATGCTATAGTGTGAGAAAATGAATCAGGAGAAAGATAATAATAACATCACGGTGCACGATTTTGCCCTGCAGATGCGCCAAGAACTGGCATCTATATATGGTTCCGGCGAAGCAAAAGCTCTGGTAGCCTTGATATTCCATGCGGTTATGGGCTGGAGTTATAACAATATGCTTATATATGAAGACAGGGTGCTTTCAACTGAAACAATGAAGCGCATGCGCAAGATTGTGGAGCGTGTGGTGTCGGGAGAGCCGATACAATATGTGCTCGGCCAGGGTAGATTCTATGGCATGGATCTTAAGGTCAGCCCCGCAGTGCTGATACCGCGTCAGGAAACCGAAGAGATGGTTGACCTGATTATCTCGGAATATCGTGACCGATCCGACCTACATATTCTCGATGTCGGCACCGGCTCGGGAGCCATAGCGATAGCTTTGGCGCGCCACCTTCGCTTCCCCGTGGTTGCGGCCCTCGACATATCGGACGAAGCACTTGCCATCGCCCGTCAAAACGCTGAAATGCTTCATGCGCAGATCGATTTCATACATCAGGATATTTTCAGCTATATGCCAAAAGAGGAATCACTTGACCTGATGGTAAGTAATCCCCCTTATATTGCTGAGCATGAGCGTTCAGCTATGGAACGCAATGTCCTGGAATATGAGCCTGCGCGCGCGCTTTTCGTGCCCGATGCCGAGCCGCTGATATTTTATTCGCGTATAGCGGAACTCGGACAAATCGGTCTTAAGCCCGGTGGCAGACTCTGGTTCGAGATCAATCCCCTTTATGCCGATGATCTTGTGAACTTGCTCAAGCATTCCGGTTACTCTGATGTGGAATTGCACCGCGACATCTCCCATCGCAACCGGTTTGCTTCCTGCACCCGTTAGTGGCAGCTGTCATGCTGAGGTTCCTCGTCACACAAATCCTGAGGTGTCAGAAATTCTATAGCCCGCGCTCCGCGGCGTGTACCGGTGATATAGGCTATCAGGTCATTCATCTTCACATGGCCGTCGCGCACTATCTGCTCCACAGCTCCTACCGAATGGCGTGGAATCCAATTGTCGGGCTGCGGGTCATAATAAGCCTTGACCCCATAGCTGAGTGCCAGCCAGCGCTGCACATCGCGCTTGTGGCAGATAGCATAGGTCGGGGTGTTTCCTCTGAATGAAGCCACTGTGCGTGCGGCCACACCGCGAAATGCATCTGTAAAAATTGCACTCGTGCCGATTTGGCGCTCGGAAATCACAGCTTCGCGTGCCAGAAATGAAGTGATGTTTCTGTCAGAAATAGGTGGAACCTCCTCCTCGCGAACCATTGTGGCCTCGACTTCATGTGCCACGCGGGTCATCACCTTGACCGCTTCGCGTGGATATTTACCGTAGGCGGTCTCTCCTGAAAGCATTATCGCATCGGCGCGTTGGTATACCGCATTGGCCACATCGCTCACCTCGGCGCGTGTGGGTCGCGGGTGCTCAATCATAGTGTGAAGCATTTGGGTGGCCACAATCACCGGTTTGTGGGCGGTTATGCACTTGCGGACCATCATGGCCTGAAGAGCCGGTATCCTTTCGGCGGCAATTTCGATTCCGAGATCACCGCGTGCCACCATTATGCCATAGCTTTCCTGCAGTATTTCATCGAAATGATCAATTCCTTCCTGATTCTCGATTTTCGAAATGATTTTCTGCTTGCCACCCAATGAATCAAGAATTTCCTGAACCATTCTCACATCATCGGCAGACCTTACAAATGAGTGAGCGATAAAGTCCACACCCAATTGCACACCATAACCTATATTGCGGCGGTCACGCTCCGTAACCGATGGCAGATCCAGACTTACACCCGGTATATTCACACTCTTGCGCGAGCCGAGCATTCCACCATTTTCCGCAGTGGCAGTCAGAGTGTTCCCGTTGACCTCATCAATGTTGAAACAAAGTTCGCCGTCATCTATCAGCAGGCGGTCACCGACCTTTACTACTTTGGTGATATCGGCATAATTCACGCAGATATAATCCGGTGTCGTAAGTCTCTCAGGGTTCCCTTCAAACGTAACCTTTGAACCGGCTATAATTTCGATATCCTCACCGGTCATGGTCGCGGTAGTGCGAACCTCAGGGCCTTTGGTATCGAGCATAATCGCCAGAGAATCATCGGCTTCGCGGGTATTATTAACTATTTTCTGAAATCCTTCGAATTCAAGGTGAGCCGAATTCATGCGCACCACATTTACCCCTGCCTCGGCCAGCGAGCGGATAAATTCTACATCACATCGTTTGTCAGATACAGTGGCTACAATTTTTGTGAATTTATTCATGGTTAGAAATAGATTATAAACCGGCATAAAGTTCTTGATGCCGATGTTACAATTTAGTGGTATCCGGAGAAATCACATCTCTTATTACTATAACCAAGTTATACCCCTAAATTGTTCGCAGTCTATCGGATTATGGTTGTGTATTTGCAATAAATAGTGTAGTTTTGGGATACTTACCCGTTTTCGGTATTATAGGATTAAGGATTTACGCATAAAATTCAGGAAATGAAAATTAGTAGGATTGTGACAGCCGGTCAGATGCTGCAGCGCATGGCTTCGCTCTGCGCGCGCTCTGAGCAATGCAGCGCGGATATCGAGAAGAAACTTCGCGCTAAAGCATTGTCTCAGTCTGATATCGCCAGCATACTGGAAACACTGCGCGAGGGTAAATTTATCGACGACGCGCGTTTTGCGCGCGCGTTTGCCAACGATAAGGTGCGGTTCTCCGGCTGGGGACGGCGCAAAATTCAAGCCGAACTCAGACTGCGCCGCATACCGGATTCCGCCGTGCGTGATGCTTTGGAACAGATTGATGCGGAGGAATATAGCGCCATCGCGCTTAGAGTGGCTTCGCAAAAGGCCGGGAATCTCGATTTGACTCAATATGCCGATAAAATGAAATTGGCCAGATTTCTTGCCGGGCGCGGTTACGAACTCGATATGGTCAGTTCGATTGTTAATAAATTAGCTTCCCGGCAGTGAATCCGCTTAAATATATAGTGGATTTCATGTTTCCGCGCCGATGCCATATCTGCGGTGGGAGCCTGGCTGAAGATGAGGAGTGCCTATGCACTATATGTCTCGGAGCTTTACCGCGCACCGGTTTTCACCGCGTGGAGGACTCACGCAATGCCATGGTGCAGCGGTTTGCCGGGCTTGTTCCTTTTCGCCATGCCTCCGGCCATTTCTTTTATTCCCCGCAATCCCCAATCGCCGGGCTGATGATAGATCTTAAATATCATCATTATAGCAGTTTGGCGCGCAGGTTGGGGCGTGTCATGGGTGAGGAACTCCGCACCACCCCCTTTCTGAGCGATGTGGATTGTGTAGTGCCTATTCCAATGCATTGGCTCAAGCAGTCAATTCGCGGTTACAACCCGGCGCGCGAGATTGCCGTGGGATTTGCCGAAGGCTCTGACCTGGAGCTTGTAGACGCCATGATTATGACTCGACATCGTCGCACACAAACCAAGCAGACACTCGACCGCCGCCTGCGGAATGCCTCCGGCCTGTTTGCCGTCACAAAGCCCGAACAGCTTGATAATCGGCATGTTCTGCTTCTCGATGATGTCTGCACCACCGGAGCCACAATGCTGGCGGCCGCCCAAACACTGCGCCGCACCGTGCCCGATGCTGCTATATCCATGCTCACCCTCGGAGTCACATTCTAAACTTCCATTCCGCTTCGTTGTTTTTTTATTTGAATAGTGCCTGCTAATTTGCAATTCTCAATGCCGAGATGTAAATTTGTGGTTTGAAGCGCATAAAAACAATACAAAATGAAGACACCAGACCGCCTGTTTGCGGAGAAACTCCTTAGCATAAGCGCAGTGAAGCTACAGCCCGAGATGCCTTTTGTGTGGGGCACAGGTTGGAACTCACCGATATATAATGATAATCGCCGCATACTTTCATATCCCGATGTTCGTAATTTCGTAAAAGTCGAGATAGCAAAAATCATACTTGAGAATTATCCTGCAGCAGAGGCACTCGCTGCGGTGTCGACTGCGGCGATACCTTTCGCCACTCTTGCTGCCGACACATTGGGACTTCCATTTGTATATGTGCGTTCGGCACCCAAGGATCATGGCTTGGAGAACTCTATTGAGGGTGATTTGAAGCCGGGTCAGCGTGTGGTGCTGGTCGAGGATATTGTGGCCACTGGCGGAGGTTCGCTGCGCGGCACCGAAACAACCCGAATGGCCGGTGCCGAAGTCGAAGGAGTGGTCAGTGTGTTCAATTATGACTTCCCTTCTACGGTAAAGCGTCTGCGCGATGCCGACATCAATGTGCATACTCTCTGCAGCTACGACACATTGGTCGATACCGCAGTGCAGATACAATATATCCAGCCCGATGAGGAAGCAACTCTCAAGGAGTGGCGCAAGGACCCGGCCAACTGGATTCCCTAATCTTAATTCTAAGAAAAATGGCTCTTTATAAAAGCGAAAATGTAAGCATATCGGCCTCTGCCGATCGCGTGTTTGATAAACTCTCGAATCTCGAAGGTCTTGGCGAGTTGATTAAGAAAGTGCCAGAAGATAAAGTTCCGGCCGATCAGCGAGCCATGCTCGAGCAGGTTGTGGTCACCCCGCAGACCATAACCTTTCCCGGCGGTCCGGTGGGCGATGTCACACTCAGGCTCGCGGAAACCGTAAGACCGACCCTGATTAAAATGGAAGGTGAGGGAACTCCAGTGCCTATGAGCCTGATGCTCCATGTCTCTCCGATATCCGATGAACTCTGTGAGGCAAGAGTCGAGATTGATATCAATATCCCGATGATGCTCAAGCCGATGGTCAATGGTCCTCTGCAGAAATTGGTAGACCAGTTTGCCGTGATGCTCGGCAGGCTTCCGATGTAATAAACCGCAAAATGAAGGGAATCGGCAGGCGAATATGCGAAGTGGCATTACTATTGGTAACATTGGTTGCCGGTGGTTGCAACAATATCGATGATAATGCCATTCCCAATCTGCCTGTATATATAGACCTAGCCGGCCCTGCATTGTGGCAGACCTATGGTGTGGGTGCATTCGGACAAAACCGCCGGTTCATCAAGTCACTCGGTGAACCTCGTGATTTTGCCTATAGCTCACGAACCTATACCGGCTTCGGAGGGGTCTTGCTTGTGTGCGGATTCAATCCCTTTACCACAGAATCCATGGTGCCGATGGCATTCGATCTCTCTTGCCCGGTCGAAGCCAAGCCCGACGTCAGGGTAGCCATGCAGACCGATGGAATGCTCCCGCAGGCAGTATGCCCGGTTTGCGGATCTCATTACAATGTCTGCGAGCAGGCCGGAGCCCCCATGAGCGGACCGGCAAAATCCCGTAAACTCGGACTTAAAAGATATGAATGTCGCCAGTCTCAATATGGCGGCTATCTTATTACCGATTATTAATTCTCGCCGGATATGAATTTTATCGAAGCTTTGATATATATGATATGGCGTGGGGTAGCCATCGGCATAATCATATCCGCTCCGATGGGCCCGGTGGGAATACTCTGTGTGCAGCGCACCCTCGAAAAGGGTAGACTTGTCGGGCTTTACACCGGCATAGGTGCAGCGCTGTCAGACCTGTTTTATTGCCTGGTCACCGGATTCGGATTATCATTTATCGAGGAGTTTCTGAAAGCCAATCAGAATGTAATCCAGATTATTGGAAGTGCGGTGCTGATTATCTTCGGCATCTATCTCTTCCGTTCGAATCCGAGCCGCTCACTCAAAAAACCAGGAGAAGTATCATCGAGTCCGAAAAAAGATATACTCTCGGGCTTTCTGTTTACATTCTCAAACCCGCTGATTATCTTTCTGATAATCGGACTTTTCGCACGTTTTAATTTTCTGCTTCCCGAAATCACATGGCTCCACTATATAGTCGGATTCCTAAGCATCATCAGCGGTGCGCTCATTTGGTGGTGGATAGTGACCTTCTTTGTAAATAAGGTGCGTACCCACTTCAACCTGCGGAGCATGTGGCTTATAAATAAGATTATGGGTTCGGTAATCATAATCTTCGGGCTTGTGGGAGTATTCACAGCCATCAGCGAGATAGCTTCTGCCCGCGATTTGAAGCCTGCCTATATATCGGCCGCAAGCCATGATAAGAGCAGAATCAGCGAGATAAAACTACCTTTGCAGCGCGCCCGCGAATTTAATATGTCGTTCAGATGTTGCACCGAAGCATCGAAGCGCCGCACTGACCGCAACTGGCAGATTGTGGCCTGGAGTGATGCCGACACAATGCGTGTGAATCTGAATCAGTATTGCCCCTGGGCTGATGAACATGCGCTTTCGCAAGTCACCGCGCGTGTGGGCGATAGCAAAGCAAGCACCACACTTGGCGAAGCCTCGGGACTTGACCGCTCACCCTGGGTGAGCTGGCGGTTAAGACGTTCGGCCGAAGGACATCTCACTCTCCAATGCGGACGCACGGCCTATAACCTGCTCAGCGAATGGCATGACTCCTTGCCTTACGATTCAATCGCTATCCTCCCGAGCCCCGGCTCAGATATAATACTTGACCATATCGCCCTGACAGGAAGCGGAATAGAATGGAGAGCCGATCGTGCTTTCACTCACTTCGCCAACCCCGATGTGCGTAAATCATACTTCGCCCGCAGTCTCGACCCCATAGAAGGGGAGTGGGAAATCTTCGATCACTCGCTCGATAACTCCTTACTGCAGCTCGGAGGTGCTTATAAATTGGCGATTGCAGCCGAGGGTGACAATTATCGTATCATCTATCTCGGCGGAGCTAAGAAACTTCTGCATCAGTGGAATGCCGGCGATACCAAAGGGAGATTGCTGAGCAGTGCATTCGCAGATGTCTATGATATGGAGTGGCTTGACCCGCAGGGGAATCCGGTAGCCGGTGCAGCCAAAGCTCAATATGAAGCCCCGGATATCCTGACATTGCATTTCCCGGCTCACAATTCAACTCTCAGGCTGCGACGTGTCGGGTTATAACCGGCTTTTTAAAATGGAATGGAATACACTGATAAGTGACCGCAGACTCGGTCTTGAAGAATATCATGAAAATCGGCGGCAGACACGATCCGATTTTCAGCGTGATTATGACCGTTTGATTTTTTCATCACCCTTCAGACGGTTGCAAAACAAAACGCAGGTATTCCCTTTGCCCGGCAGCATCTTTGTGCATAACCGCCTGACTCACTCGCTTGAAGTCAGTTCGGTGGGTCGTTCGTTAGCCCACGAAGTGGCCATCGGTTTGGAGCCGCGTCATAAATCCCCGGAGGTAAAGGCAAAACTCGGTGACCTGCGCGATATTGTGGCGGCGGCCTGCTTATGTCATGACCTTGGCAATCCTCCATTCGGACACTCCGGCGAAAAGACTATCTCCACATATTTCAGCGAAGGTAAAGGTCAGGATCTGCGCCCTCTCATGACAGAGCGCCAGTGGGCCGACCTGGTGAATTTCGAGGGTAATGCCAACTCCTTGAGGCTGCTCACACACCAGTTCAAAGGGAGGCGCGACGGCGGCATGGCCATGACATATTCAACCATAGCGACCATCGTAAAATATCCCTTTACATCGCTTCATGCCAACGAAAAGGGTAAATTCGGATTCTTCGAAAGCGAAGAGCCGATATACCGCCGTGTGGCTGAACATCTCGGTATCCCTGAATTATCTCCCGGTAAATTCGCGCGCCACCCGCTTGTATATATACTTGAGGCGGCCGATGATATCTGCTATCAGATTATGGACATAGAGGATGCCCATAAACTCGCAATCCTGCCTACGGCGCATATCAAAGAGCTCTTTTTCAATTTCTTTGAACCCGAAAGGCGAGATAAGATGCAGAGCGTGCTCGGCAGGCTATCCGACCCCAACGAGCAGATAGCCTATCTGCGGAGCAATGTAGTTGGAGCGCTGGTCAATGAGTGCGCCCAAATCTTCATAGACAATGAAGAATCCCTCCTCGCAGGTAAATTCAGCGACTCGCTGACATCGAGCCTGTCGCCGCTACTGGGCAATGCTTACTCCGACTGCACGCGAACAGCGTGGAATCATATTTATTCTGCGCCCATGGTTGTCGATATCGAACTCGGCGGTCATAAAATCATAACTTCGCTTATGGAAACACTGGTCGAAGCAGTGATGAATCCGGAGCGCAATTATTCGAGCCTGATACTTAAGATTATCCCGCAGCAATATGATGTTTGCGGTGCTACCCCCTACGAGAGGATTCAATCTGTGCTCGACCATGTGTCGGGCATGACCGATGTCTATGCACTCGATCTTTACCGTAAGCTCAACGGCCACAGCCTGCCTGCCGTGTGAGACTGAAAGCAAATCTTTTACCTAATCCCTGTATGAAGAAGTTACTGATATTCCTATACATAGCGGTCTGCACCGCAGCTGCCGCCTTGGCGCAGCAGAATTTCACTCCGGCTGATATGCCCAATGTGCAGCTTGAAAACTCAATGCGTTATGTTTCCGACCCGGCCGGGTTGCTCACTCCCGAGGTTACCGCGCGCATAGACCGCAAGCTTGCGCAGCTGCGAAGCACCACATCGTGCGAGATGGTAGTGGCGATTCCTCCCTCAATCGGAGATGCCGAGCCGCAGCAATGGTGCGAACAGCTTTTTACTTCATGGGGTATCGGTAAATCTGACAGAGATAATGGTGTCCTGCTTATGCTCTCCCCCGGTTCGAGGGCGGCCTTCATCATGCCCGGTTATGGTACCGAGGGAGTGCTGACCGACATAGCTTGCGCCAAGATTTATCGCAATGTGATTGTGCCCGAGATGAAAGCCGGCAACCTTGATGCTGCAGCCGAAAAATCGGTAGACCTGTTATGCAGTGCGCTTGAGAATCCAGAGGTGGCCGCAGAATTGCAATCCGCCGAGGCCGATAACCGTCAGGGTCAGCTGAAAACTCTCGACCGGCAGACTTTTCTGAATTTTATTTACATAGTTGTCTCAATTCTATTCATTGTCAACTTTGTGATATTCATAAATGACCGGCGCAAGAGCCGCAAATGCCCCGACAATTATTCGAAGGCCCGGTATTGGCGTTCGCAGCTCAAGACTATGTGGGTACTGGCGATTGTTACAGCCGGAGCGGGTGCGATATTTCTTTTGCTGACATATCTGAAATACCGCTACTGGCGCACCAAAAAATTGCAGTGTCCGACCTGCAATGCAAAAATGCACCGACTTTCCGAAGATAAGGATAATGAACTCCTCAGCGACGCTCAGGATTTTGAAGAAAGGCTGAATACTGTGGATTATGATGTGTGGGAATGTCCAACATGTGGCACAGTGGAGCGTTTTGCCTACAAAACCGACCAGTCCAAATATACCAAATGCGACAATTGCGGCACCATAGCCATGATGCATGTGGGCGATGCCATAATCAAGCCTGCCACCACACGCACCGAAGGCGAGGGAGTAAAGATATATGAGTGTCAGTATTGCCATCATCGCAACAATCGCCGCTATCGTATCCCGCGCAAGGAGGATCCGGCAGCTATAGCCGCAGCAGCCGCACTCGGAGCGGCTGCACTGCGTGGCGGTCGCAGCAACGGTGGTGGATTCGGTGGTGGATTCGGTGGTGGATTCGGCGGCGGAAGCACCGGTGGTGGTGGTTTCGGCGGTAGATTTTAGTTAACAAATCTTGGTGAAGGGAGTGTAAAATTGCGTTAAATCTCGCGATTGTCAAATATAGCGGGGAGGATTAGCGTTAAAATACTGATGAAATTCAGAATGCTTCCTTTCCGGTTAGATTTCCCGACATTGCGTCTGCTATTGGTTTGCCTGATTATTTCTGGCGCAGCCGGTGTGTCGCTGCCCACAGCCGAAGCCCGGCCCAAGCAGAAGGAGATGAACCGACCATACGCCGATATGAAGCGTTGGCATCTCGGGTTCTCTATCGGCACTTGCCTGCAGGATCTCAACTTTACTCACAACGGCTTCGTAACCCCCGACGGGCAGCAGTGGTTTACCGAAATACCCTCCTGGAACCCCGGCATCAATGTGCAGGTGCTCGCCGACCTGCGCCTGCATCAATATTTCAACCTGCGCTTCACTCCGGGCATGTCATTCAGCTTCAAAGATGCAGTGATGCGTGACCACGTGACCGGCGCTACCCACACTCAGAACATCAAGAGTGTATATGTCATCACCCCGCTTGATCTCAAGATTTCGGGTGACCGCCTGCATAATGCGCGTCCATATGTGACTGTCGGTGCCATGGGAGCATTTGATGTAGGTAAGAAGAAATCTGATTTCCTTATGTTCAATACCGCCGACGCCTATCTCACAGTCGGGCTCGGTTGCGATTTCTACCTCCCTTTCTTCAAATTCAATCCCGAAATCAAATTCTGCTTTGGATTGACAGATATTCTTCGCCACAAGCGCCCGGATCTCGATGATGATCCCGAGACCTTCAAGATTACTCAGTCGCTTAAGAAGGTGAAATCAAATATGTTCATGCTGACCTTTTATTTCGAATGAAACAAACATATCGGCATATTGAGCGGCACATATTCGCGCGGTTGCTTCGCATCGTGTCAGGCATAATCCTTATGGTCTCATTCATGCCTGTGGCGCGTGCGCAGGGCGACGCCGAATTTTCGCAATATTGGGCCATGCCCTCCTACTATAACCCGGCAGCTATCGGCAATACCGATTATGTGCGTATCCGACTGGCCGGCAAGTTGCAGTGGGTAGGTATCGAGCGCGCACCGCGCACATTTGCCGGCACCGCCGATATGCCTCTGCAGTTCGGCAAGAAACTCCGCTTCGGTGTGGGACTTCTCGCCAACTCCGAGCGTATAGGTCTCTATCAGAATCTTAATGTCGGTTTGCAGTTGGGTTATAAGTTTCGCGCCCTGAAGGGTGAGTTTACAATCGGCGTGCAGCCCGCACTCTATAACACCAAGTTTAAGGGGAGCGATGTCTATATCCCCGAGGGAGATGATTTCCATCAGCCCGCCGACCCCGAAATTCCCACCACCGACATATCGGGCAATGCATTTGATCTGTCGGCCGGTGTGCAATATAACCACAAATATTTCTCGGTCGGTCTCTCATGCCTTCATATACTCGAGCCGGAAGTCACTCTGGATTCCGAAGGAGGCTCCGACAAGGAGACCGTGGAGTTCATGGCCACACTGCCGCGTCAGGCCTATTTCACCGCCGACGGCAATATTCCACTTCGCAACTCGTTAATTTCTTTGCAGCCGTCACTATTGGTACGCACTGATTTCAAATCTTTTTCGGCCGAGGCAACCATGCGGGCCACTTACAATAAATTCATATCGCTCGGCATCGGTTACCGCACCAGTCAGGCTGTCACCGCGATGCTCTCGGTAGAATTTAAAAACTTCTTCTTGGGTTATGCTTATGATTACTCATTTACAGGCATCTCCAAGGCCTCTTCCGGTAGCCATGAACTGATGGCCGGTTATCGGGTCAAACTCAACTTCGGTCAGAAAAATAAAAATAAGCAGCGATCAATTCGCATCATGTAAATAAATCGCCCGGTTCAGCCGGCACTACTTCGGATTACAGAATAAAATAACTCAATGATACAGATGAAAGATTTCAGAACCATATACACTGCTTCGCGGAGCCTGCGTCGGATGTTGCCGGTTGCCGTCATAGCTTTCACTCTTTCGGTGATACTTGCTTCATGTGCCGGTATGCGCCGCAGTGGAGCCGGTGGCGAGGTTACCGGAGTCGGCGGAGCTTCTTTTGCAGAACCCGCGCCCTACGGCATGGTGCTCGTGGACCGCGGGACTATAGCCATGGGACCTGCTGCCGATGACTCTGTGGCCGGTATCCGTAAAAATGCTCGCGGTGTCTCTATCGATTCATTCTGGATGGATGAAACCGAAATCACCAACTCGAAATATAAACAGTTCGTGTTCTGGGTGCGTGATTCTATTATCCGCGAGCGTCTTGCCGACCCCGCTTTCGGTGGCAATGAAGCTTTCAAAATCGAAGAGGATAAAGAGGGTAATCCCATCAAACCCTATCTGAACTGGAACAAACCTATTCCATGGCGCAACCCCAATGAAGATGAGCAGCGCGCCATCGAGAGTGTGTATCGCACCAACCCGATCACCGGACAGCGCGAACTCGACCCCACTCAGATGAACTATCGCTATGAGATCTATAATCACTCAGAGGCTGCGCGCCGCCGCAATCGTCTTGATGCCGAGCGCCGCGAGTATAACACTGACCTCCCCACACCCACCGACCTGCCCGTGATCTCCAAGGATACGGCTTATCTCACCGAGGAGGGTCGCATAGTGCGCGAGACAGTGAGCCGCCCTCTTACCGGCGATTATGATTTCCTTAATACATATATTATCAACATTTATCCCGACACCACCGCCTGGATCAATGACTTCGATAATGCCTACAATGAACCCTATACCCGCATGTATTTCTCACATGCCGGATATAATGACTATCCTGTGGTGGGTGTAAGCTGGGAGCAGGCCAACGCTTTTGCCAACTGGCGTACCGACTACCTGCGCCGCTCTCTCGGCAAAGAGGGTATCTATATTGAGCCTTACCGTCTGCCGACTGAGGCTGAATGGGAGTATGCCGCTCGTGCCGGTAATTCGGAAACCCCTTACCCCTGGGAGGAAACTCTGCCCATGGACGAAAGAGGCTGCTTCTATGCCAACTTCAAACCCCGAGAGGGTGACTTCGTGCGCGACGGCCATGTGATTACTTCGCAGGTCGGCACCTTCAAACCCAATGACTTCGGCCTTTACGATATGGCCGGTAATGTCTCCGAATGGACCTCCACCGCCTACACCGAGTCTATCGACAAGCTTACATCAGACCTCAATCCCGAGTATCGCTATGATGCGGCCAAAGAGGACCCCTATAAGATGAAGCGCAAAATAGTGCGCGGCGGTTCCTGGAAAGATGCCGCTCAGAATATTCGCGCCGACCTTAGGGCTTGGGAGTATCAGAACGAACAGCGCTCATATATCGGTTTCCGTTGCGTGCGCTCGCAAATCGGCTTCGCCCGCGGCACCAAGAAAAAAAATAAATAATCAACCTCGGTCACTCTCTGCTCTGACCCTATATACTTTTCGAATTCTACCATCATGGTTAAGATACGTAAATACGCCAACGTAATAGAGCGCTTTCTGCACGGCGAGAAAGGCCAGCGCTTTTTTAACTTCGCATACTCCATCGGTGCGGCTATCGTGATCTGGGGTGCCCTTTTCAAGATTCTGCACCTGCCGGGCGGCAGCACTCTGCTCTGCATAGGCATGGGAACCGAGATTGCCATGTTTATCCTCACTGCTTTCGACCGTCCACCCAAGGAATATGCCTGGGAAGATGTTTTCCCCGTGCTCGATTCCAAGAATCCGGAAGATCGTCCCGAATTCGGCGCCGGTGGCGGCGGAGTGATAGTCAATGGAGGTTCCGGTTTCGACGGTACTCTCGAAATTCATGGCGGCTCTGCCGATGCCGGAGTTATCACTGCCGGGGGTGGGGGAGTCCTCGCCTCAGCACCACAGGCTGCCGACCCTGAAACTGTGGCAAACCTCGCCGATGCATCGCGCGAATACCTTGAGCAGATTCAGGGCATGTCGGAGCAGATGGCCCGCCTCAATGAAACTACCGAGGCCCTTAACCGCGTGACCTCGACACTGCTCGGCTCTTACGAAGCGATTTCCTCAAATTCGGAAAATGTCTCCGCCAACTCCAAGGGCTATGTGGCTCAGATGGAAGACCTCAACCGCAATATCGCCGGTCTTAATACCATATATGAAATTCAGCTCAAGAGCATCAGCTCGCAGCTTGAATCCATAGACCGTGTGAACCGTGGTCTCAAGGATATCCGCGACATGTATGACAAGGCCGCTCATGAATCTTCGCGCTATTGCGAGGAAACAGAGAAGATGGCCCGCTATATGAAGCAGCTCAATTCCGTTTATGAGAAGATGATAACCGCCATGACCATCAATATGGTCAATCCTATGATGGGCGCCTCTCAGAGCGCGGCCCCCGGTATCAACCCCTTCGACCAGTCCATCAGCAATCAGAACTCTTAATCAGCGACACATTAGAATATAAGAAATGGCAGGAGCAGGTAATAATGTGGCGAGGATGTCACCCCGCCAGCGGATGATAAACCTTATGTATATCGTCCTCACCGCTATGCTCGCCCTCAATGTGTCGAGCGATGTGCTCAATGGATTCGCACAGGTGCAGGATTCTATCCAGCGCACCAATGAGAATATGTCAGCACGCAACGAGGTGCAGTTCAGATTCCTTGAGGATATATATAAGCGCAACCCAGAAAAGGCTGCGCGATCATGGCAGGGCGGTGTGCAGCTGCGCGACAAGTCGACAGCTCTCTATAATGAAATTGAAGAACTTAAGATGGCTATCGCCAAGGCTGCCGATGGCGCCGATGGCGATTATCATGACATAAAGAATAATGATGACCTCGAGGCTTCATCTGTGACTATGCTTAACCCCGCTACCATGCGCGGTTCCAAACTCCGCAGTGATATCGAGGCTTATCGCAAATATGTGACCGGCATTATCACTGACTCGGCAAAGCGAGCCAGTGTCAATGAAATGCTCTCGACCAAGGAGCAGATAGTCAAAGGTCAGGTCAAACCCCTCAGCTGGGAACAGAAAACTTTCGAAAATATGCCCGCCGTGGCTGCCGTCACTATGCTCACCAAACTGCAAAATGATGTGCGTCAGGCCGAATCGGAAGCTCTTTCCACCCTTATTACCAATGTCGATATCGGCGATGTGCGTGTCAATGAACTCAATGCCTACGTGATTCCCGTATCCAATATGATTATGCGCGGTGGCAAGTATTCGGCAAATATCGTGTTGGCCGCCATCGATACCACACAGCGCCCCACCATCTATGTCAATGGAGCGAAACTCAATAATCCTAATGGTGTATATGAGTTTGTGCCCGGTTCTGTAGGCACTCACGATTTCACAGGATATATCGAAGTCGCACGCGGCGACGGCAGCGTAGACAAGCGCCCCTTCAAATCATCTTATACGGTGATTGAGCCTATGGCCACAATCTCACCGACCATGATGAATGTGCTTTATGCCGGTATCGCCAACCCGATAAGCATCTCGGTGCCCGGTGTGCCGATGAATGCCGTGCAGGCCACCATGACCAACGGCACACTCACCCGCAATGGTGACCTCTGGGTCGCTCACCCCGGTAAAGTAGGCTCAGAAGCGGAAATATCCGTGACCGCGCAGATGGATGGCCGCTCCATGTCGGTAGGCTCCATGAAATTCAGAGTGCGCAAGCTGCCCGACCCCACCGTATATCTGCCGATTAAAGATGCATCAGGCAATACCGTGCATTATAAAGGCTCCCCCAAGCGCATCTCCAAGGCTGCTCTCATGAGCGCCGATGGTCTTGGTGCAGCTATCGATGATGATATACTGAATGTCACATATCAGGTGGTCAGCTTCTCGACCGTATTCTATGACCAGATGGGCAATGCTATTCCCGAGGTCTCTGACGGCAGCCGCTTCTCGGCGCGTCAGAAAGAACAGTTCAAGCGACTCAAGGCCGGCAAGAACTTCTTTATCTCCAATGTCAAGGCCAAAGGCCCCGACGGTATCACGCGCGATATTTCTCCCATGGAAGTGGCGCTCAACTAACCCCGTACCATACAGCATTAAGAAAACAATTCGACGATGAAATCATATCGCAAGATTATACTTACACTCTCAGCCGCACTTATGGCTGTGGTTGCAGTGGCTCAGGTAGAAAGTGCAGGAGGTGTGCGCCGACGCAGCGAGCGTGATAAAAAGACCGAGCAGAAAGCCGGTGTCACCGAGCGTATGCAGGATTTCTATACTCAGAAGGAACCTCACGACGCCGACCTCTCATATATGCGCGAGATTTACCGCCAGCTCGACCTGCAGAAACCTGAAAATACCCCTCTCTACTTCCCCGAGGATGTTATCGACGGACAGCAGAATCTCTTCCGGCTGATGCTCGGACTGGTGGTCGACGGCTCAATCCCCGCTTACGAATATCTCGACGGCCGCGAGGTATTTACCGATCAGTATAAGGTAAATGTGGCTGAAATGCTCGACCGATTCGGTATATATTATCAGAATGCCAAGGGAAGCACAGAGCGCAATCCAAAATATGCCATCGAGGAAGCCGATGTGCCCACCACTCAGGTGCTCAACTACTATATCATCGAAAAGTGGGAGTTCGATAAGCGCAGCAACCGCATGAAAACCCGCGTTGAAGCCATCTGCCCGGTGCTTAACCGCATGAGCGACTTCGGCGGCGAATCAAAATACCCGATGTTCTGGGTAAAATATGACCAGCTTCGTCCCCACCTCGCTCAGCAATATGTGTTTCTGACCGACGACAACAATCTGCCCCAGTATTCGCTCGATGATTATTTCAATCTCGGCATGTATAAGGGTGACATCTATAAGACGCGCAATCTTCGCAACCTTTCGATGAATCAGATGTATCCCGACCCCGATGATATGGCGCGCGCTCAGGATAGCATCGACCGCCGTCTGCGCGAATATGGCAAGAATCTCTGGGTGCCGACACGCGAGGAGTATCTGGCTCAGAAGGAGCGCGAGGAGGAAATCGCCAAGGCGATAGCCGCCGGCGACACTATTCCCGACCGCACTGTGGTCAGCGAAAAGAGAGTCACTGAAGCCAAGGCTTCGAAACCGCGCAAGACCACCCGCAAACGCTCATCTACCAAAAAGCCAAAGGTCTCATCATCTGCTCCCAAGAGCAGTTCCGCCAATGCTTCTGCATCAAAATCGGTGCGCCGTCGCAAAAAATAGTATCCGGTGACTTATTGATACTATAATATCCATACGATGCAGATGAATTAAATTTTTATTTCAGATTATATCTCTAAAGGGGTATTTTGTCGCAAAAAATGACAAAATATCACTTTGTCGTTTTCATGCTTCAAGTC
>CAMWLY010000021.1 GCA_947175145.1 uncultured Muribaculaceae bacterium
CCACCAACACTCCGCCATACTATATTCATGAGCGTCTCGTGTGCTCGGATATGTGTATAATAGAATCAAGCGATTCCGATGACTTATTGGATAATCACTCATTTGAGTTCTATGTAAATCTGCGGTCTGCAATTGTGGAAAGCAAGAAAATCGCTATATTTGCAGGTGGTGGAATTGTGTCGGGGTCAATACCCTCAAAAGAGTGGGAAGAGACCCGAATCAAAGGTTCTACCATAGCTTCAATACTTTCAGACAAACCTTAAATTAAGATAAAACACCTAATTATCAATAGATATGATGCTAAGTATCAAGAAGATTGCAGCTCTTGCAGCGATTGGTGCAGTCATGGCTTCAGCCATGGCCGAAGAGCACACAAAGAGTTTGAATGTAAACAATCTGAATCAAGCCGTATCACCCAAAAATGATTTCTATCATTATGTGAACCAGAATTGGCAAGATCAGCACCCTCTCACCCCGGAACATGCTCGTTATGGACAGTTCAACATCCTCAACGACTCAAGCGAAAACCGTGTGCAGAGACTGGTAAAAGGACTTGCAGCCACAAATCCTGCTAAAGGTACAACTGCATATAAAATTGCCACCCTATATGAGCAGGGTATGGATTCAGTGCGTCGCAATCGCGAAGGTGCAGCTCCAATCAAAGCGAAACTTGCTAAGATTGAGAATAGCAAGCCCAATGAGATGATGGACTTGTTCAGATGGATGCAACGCTATGAGTCATCACCCATATTCAGTGTTAGTATGATGGAAGATCTGGCAAACAGCCAGGTATATTCCATGTATGTGTCTGATTCTAACCTCGGACTTGGTGACAGAGACTACTATCTGCTCAATGACAAGCGTAACAAAGAAGTGCGCAACGCATATATCACTCTTATTGAAAAGCAAATGCAACTTGCCGGTTACAATAAGAAAGATGCAAAGCGAATTGCCAAAAATGTGCTTAAAATAGAAACACTGCTTGCTGATTCAACTTGGACACGCGAGCAGAGTCGCAATCTCCCGGCAATGTATAATCTTCGCACCATCGCACAGATTGAGAATGATTATCCCTCACTTCCGGTTAAAGAAATGATTACCGACCTCGGCATTGAAGTGCCGGAAAATGTGATCGTAACATGCCCCAATACTGTAAAGCAGGCCGACAATCTGATGCGCACACTTTCAGATCGCGAGAAAAAGGACCTCTATCTTTGGGAGATTGTATCCGGAGCATCACCCTATCTGAGTGATGATTTCAGCGATGCTGCATTTGAGTTCAGCAAAATAAAATCAGGTGTTATGCAGCAGCGTCCCCGATGGAAAAAAGCTCTTGCAACTACCGAGAGAGTTCTTGGAGAGGGAATTGGCCAACTTTACGTGGCTCAATATTTCCCCGAATCATCCAAATCCTATATGGAAGGGTTAGTAGAGAATCTTCGCAAAGCACTTGGCAAACATATAATTCGTCTGCCCTGGATGACCGATGATACCAAATATGAGGCACTTCGCAAACTAAACAGCGTAACCGTGAAAATCGGATATCCCGACAAATGGAAGGATTATTCACTTCTTGAAATTGACCCCGAACGCAGCTACTATGAAAATATGGATGCAGCAGGCAATTGGGCAGTCGATCGTGAACTTGAGAAGTGGGGCAAACCGGTGGACCGTTCGGAATGGGGCATGACACCTCAGACCATCAACGCTTATTACAATCCTCTCTTCAATGAGATTGTGTTCCCGGCAGGCATACTTCAGGCACCATTCTTTGATCCGAATTCAAGTGATGCAGAAAACTATGGTGGAATCGGTGTTGTAATCGGCCACGAGCTTACTCATGGATTTGATGATCAGGGTTGCAATTTCGATGCCGACGGCAATATGGTCAACTGGTGGACTGATGCTGATCGCGAAGCATTCGTAAACCTCACATCAGGATTAGGCAAGCAGTTTGATCAAGTAGAGATTCTTCCAGGTCTCTTCGCCAACGGCACATATACCATGGGAGAAAATATCGCTGACCAAGGCGGTCTGAGAGTTGCTTACACAGCATTCCTCGACTCACAAGCCAAAAAGGGTGTTGATGTTGAATCAGAAGATGCCAAGATTGAAGGATTCACACCGGCTCAGATTTTCTATATGAATTATGCCAATCTTTGGGCTAATAATATCCGCGAACAGGAGATGCGCAATCTTACTTCGGGTGACCCCCATTCTCTCGGCATAAACCGTGTGAATGTGACTCTTCGCAATATCGAACCATTCATCAAGGCCTTTGATTTGCAGGAAGGTGATAAAATGTTCCGTCCCGCTGCAGAACGCGTGATTATCTGGTAAAAATATAAACCTATCATAAGAAATTCGGTGTGTCGGAGAATTATCCGACACACCGAATTTCTTATTTACAACTTATGCTAACTCTTTATACTAACGCTTTTTAATTACTATACAACCCGACGGAGAAATCACCATATCCATGCTTACATCATGAGCTTCCACCGGCACTTCATCTACAAGCTGAAATTCATAACCCACACCTACTTTAATTGCTTTTGAATCACCGAGCAATCGGTCATAAAAACCTTTGCCTCGACCGAGTCTGTTACCTCTGCGATCGTAAGCGATAGCCGGAACCACAATCATTTCGATGTGCTCCACATCTATAGTATCCTGACCCGAAGGCTCCTCAATATGAAAAGCTCCAAGCTCCAGCCGGCTCTCTTCGTATGGGAGTATTTCAAGATTTACACCATTGACACGCGGCAGAAAAAAATGCTTTTTACCTGCCCACTTCCTTAAGAAGGAATGAGTCGACAACTCATCGGGAAGGGAATGATACATCAGAATATTTTCCGACATTATGAATGCCGCAGTCTGTTCCAACTGACGAAACACAGCATCTGCTGCTTCGACTTTTTCCATATCGAGCATCAGCGATTTCATCGCCTTTATTTTTCTCCTCAGTTCAGATTTCTCCATAGTATTTCAAGGTAAATTTCGCAATAATGCAGCTATCTTACTAACGAATTTCAGACTGAATATGTTTTGCGATAAATTGGCGTTAAGAAATATATGATAATTGAAATAGATAATATATCTGACGAACGGCTCAAGGTTTATGGTAACTTGTCGGACCGGCGTTTGCGTTCAGCTGCTGAAAGTCAGGAACCGATATTCATAGCCGAGAGTCCCAAAGTAATAAAAATAGCGTTGCTGATGGGTTTGAAACCACTCTCTATATTATGTGAGAAAAAGCATATTACAGGCGATGCTGCTGAAATATTAGAAATGTGTGGTGATATTCCGGTTTACACCGGAGGACGTGAAGTATTGTCATCACTTACAGGGTATACGCTGACCAGAGGAGTGCTCTGTGCTATGCTGAGACCCAAGCCAAAGTCAATATCTGAAATATGCAGTGATGCAAGCCGCGTGTGCATAATTCATGGTGTATGTGACACTACTAACATAGGTGCGATATTTCGATCTGCTTCCGCACTGGGAATAGACGCGGTTATACTCTCGGCGGACTCATGCGATCCGCTCAACCGCAGAGCCGTCCGAGTATCCATGGGGACGGTATTCACAGTTCCCTGGACAATAGTTCAGAACCCGATAGATGAGTTGAAAAACAGGGGATTTAAAAACATTGCCATGGCTCTAAAACCTGATGCCCTTACAGTTAGCGACCCCAAATTAAAGCAGATTCAAAAGTTATCAATAGTGTTGGGATCCGAAGGATATGGGTTACCTGAACAAGAGATAAAGAAATGCGATTATACCGTGATAATTCCGATGAGTCACGGGGTGGATTCTCTCAATGTTGCGGCAGCATCAGCAGTAGCATTTTGGGAACTGAGAAAAAAGGGGTAATTTTATAAAATATTTAGCCCGTTTGGGTGTTAATATATAGAAGTACTTTTGGCATTTCGAAGTCGGCTAAAAAACCGACAAACAGCAACTGCATCATAACACATTCTGGAGAATGGAATTATGCAGTTGCAAACAATATGATTAATAGAGAAGATGAGACAGCTAAAGATAACAAAATCCATCACCAACCGTGAAAGCGCGTCACTTGATAAATATCTTCAGGAGATCGGTCGCGAAGAGTTGATTTCGGTAAGCGAGGAGGTTGAACTTGCCCAGCGAATCAAGAAAGGAGACAAAAAGGCTCTTGAGAAACTCACTAAAGCCAACTTGCGTTTTGTGGTATCGGTGGCAAAACAATATCAGAATCAGGGACTATCTCTTCCTGATTTGATTAATGAGGGAAACCTTGGACTTATCAGGGCAGCTCAGAAATTTGATGAAACACGCGGCTTCAAATTTATTTCTTACGCCGTTTGGTGGATTCGCCAATCCATACTTCAGGCTCTTGCCGAGCAGAGCAGAATTGTAAGATTGCCTCTTAATCAGGTTGGTTCGCTCAATAAGATAACCAAGGAGATGTCGCGCTTTGAGCAGGAAAACGAACGTCGTCCGAGCACCGAAGAACTTGCAGAGCGACTTGATATGCCTGTAGATAAGGTTTCGGATACCATGCAGGTATCAGGACGTCACATATCGGTTGATGCTCCATTTGTAGAGGGTGAGGACAATTCGCTTCTTGACGTGCTCAACAACGATGACTCTCCTATGGCTGATGCAAATCTCAATCAGGAAAGTCTGTCAAAAGAGGTGGATCGTGCACTCAAACAGCTTTATGACCGCGAAAGAGACATACTCAAGATGTTTTTCGGAATCGGCTGTCAGGAAATGACACTTGAGGAAATCGGTGCCAAATTTGATTTAACCCGCGAGCGTGTTCGCCAGATAAAAGAGAAGGCAATCCGCAGACTCAAAGGACAAAAGAGCAAACTGCTCAAATCCTATTTGGGCGAATAATACTGTAATTCGCATTTTTCACGATTTGCACACACTATTCCAGTCAATCGATACAAGCGCACTAACAAATATTTTTTACGCCTATGGTAAAGATAAATTTTAAAAGAATTGCCTTTACTACAGGCGTATGCACTTTTTTGGCGCTTTTAAGTGCACTCCCATGTTCGGCCGCGGACAATCAGGATAATGTAAAATCTGAAATAAGAGGAAATCAGGTTCACTTCAAGATTGCCAAGCAGGGATCCCCTACAGACAGTCTGGAACAGGTATCGCTCAAAGAGTCTTTATTCCCGAAAGCCTCGCGCAGTTTAGCAGATTCTCACTTTACATGGGGAGCTGAAGTGGGTTCATCGCTCGACCTGACAAGTCATGACCTTACAACAATTGATATAGATGCCTTTCTGGGATATAAATCCAAACTTATTAAGCTGATAGGCATTGGCGCCGGAATTCATAGATCCATTCACACCGGTAATAATTTCATACCGGTTTATCTATCGTTCAGGAGTTCGTTCCGAAGCAAACCGTCTCCCTGCTTCCTAAGTGTAAAAGCCGGATATTCATTCAACCGGGTATATGGGGCAAAGAAATCCGATGGAGATGTAACAGCCTCTCTTGGACTCGGCATCAACCTCCAGCAATCACGAATAGCTCAGTCTTACGTGATTATATCAGGAACTTATCAATATTTCAATCGTGGCTTGGTATCAACCACTGATTTAAATCGAAGATATATTTTCTTTGCCACTTTGGCAATTGGTGTGAATTTTTAAAGCGATATAGCTAAAGTAATTTTTACATCTCAAATCATTTCTGATTAATACTCAGCAAATAAGCAAAACTAATACCAAACAACACGAAACTATTTAACCACTGACGATATGAAGAAACTATTCAGAAACTCTGCAGTTCTGTTGACAATGATGACAATAGTATCAGCCGCTGAATGTGGTGCTGTAAATCCACTGATATCCGGAAGCCAAGCACCATACGGCACATTACCGCTATCCACACTTAAGGCAGCGGACTATGAAGAGGGCATACGAGAAGGAATCAAACTTCAGAATCAGGAAATAAATGCTATAGTTAACCAGAGAAGTATTCCGACATTTGAGAATACCATAGTAGCACTTGATCGCAGCGGTGAAGTGCTCAATCGCTCTATCATGGCACTCAGCAATGTGGAACATGCCACTGGCGATACTACCCTGATGAATGCCATGACACGCATTACACCCCTTCTTTCGGAGCATGAAGCGAATATCATGCTCAATGAGGGATTATTCAGCAGAATCAAGCAGGTTTATGACAATCGGAATCTTGATAATTCGCTTACTCCCGAAGATTTGAGACTTATAGATAAGACCTATAAGTCATTTGTGCATTCAGGTGCCAACCTCCAAGGAGAAGCGCGAGAGAAATATCGCAAACTCAATGCCGAACTCTCCGACCTCAAGGTCAAATATGCACAGAATGTCACAAACGCCATGAAGGAACCTGAAAGGAGACTTTGGCTTAAAGCCGACGATCTGACAGGAATTCCTGAATCTATCAAGGCTGCATATCGTGCGGAAGCAGCTGAAGCATTAGCGGCAGAAGGAAAGGAAGACGATCCGAACTTATATTTAGTGACTATCTTCCGTCCCAGTTATAGCCCGTTTATGACCTACTCTGACCGCAGAGATCTTCGCGAGAAACTATATCGTCTCAACGGCTCCAAGAACACCTCAGGTCAATATGACAATACCCAGATTCTTAAGGATATTGCCAACATCCGCCTTGAGATGGCTCAACTCATGGGTCGCAAGAACTATGCTGAATATGCGCTTGAGCTGACTATGGCGAAGACACCTGAAAATGTCATGAATTTCCTTAATGATTTGCGCGAGGCTTATTACGAACCGATGAAAGCAGAACTTGTGGAGATTCAGAATTTCGCACAAGCAAGTGAAGGTTCTGACATTGAACTTAAGCCCTGGGATTATTCATATTGGTCTGACAAACTTAAAAATGACAGATATGCCTTCAATGATGAGGATCTGAAGCCCTATTTCGAATTAAATCGCACAATCGACGGTGTGTTTGGTCTCGCCACTAAACTATACGGTTATAAGTTTAAAGAGAATAATGATATTGATAAATATCACCCCGATGTAAAGGTATATGACGTATATCGCAAAGATGGCTCACTTATCGGTGTGCTTTATGCTGATTTCTTCTATCGTCCCGGCAAAGCACCCGGAGCTTGGATGACCGAATTCAGAGGTGAATCCAAAGATGAAAACGGCAATCGCGAAATACCGTTAATCTCTATTGTATGCAACTTCTCGAAGCCGGTTGGCAATGAAGCGGTGCTCCTCACAGCCGAAGAAGTAGAGACTTTCCTGCATGAATTCGGACATGCACTTCACGGATTATCAGCCGAAGCCACATATCCATCGCTTGCCGGCACAAATGTAGATCATGATTTTGTGGAGCTCTTCTCACAATTCAACGAGAATTTTTTAACTCGCAAGGAGTTCCTCGACAGCTTCGCACGCCACTATAAAACCGGTAAAAAACTGCCTGCCGAACTTCTCAACAAATTTGTGCGTGCCGCCCAATTCGGAGCTGCTTATTCAACTATTCGCCAGTTGAATTTCGGGTATCTCGATATGGCCTATCACACCATCGAAAGTCCGCTTCGCGCCTCGGGTGATATTGAGTCATTTGAGGATAATGCTATCAAGCCGGTTGAAATCTTCGCTTTTGTGCCGGGCAGTTTAATTTCACCTT
Source organism: uncultured Muribaculaceae bacterium (assembly GCA_947175145.1). GTDB lineage: Bacteria > Bacteroidota > Bacteroidia > Bacteroidales > Muribaculaceae > Lepagella. The sequence continues at coordinate 7,666 of CAMWLY010000021.1, forward strand.
CATTCGGTCATATATTTTCCGGAGGATATGCTGCCGGTTATTATGGCTATAAATGGTCAGAAGAACTTGATGCCGATGCATTCGCTGCATTTAAGGAAAACGGTGTCTTTGACCAGAAGACCGCTGCCAAGTTTTTGAAGATGCTTCAGTCAGGTGACACTCGCGATGCCATGGAGTTATATGTAGAATTCCGAGGAAAGAAACCGACAGTCGACGCACTTCTCGAGCGTGATGGCATTAAGAAAAAATAATTCACGGATTTAAAACCGGGACACAGTGAAAACAAGAGAAGAACTTATAGAAGATCTGCTGGATTTAGCCTTTGCAGAAGATTTAGGCGATGGTGATCACACTACCCTTTCGACCATACCGGCCGATGCCATGGGTAAAAGCCGCTTGATAATAAAGGAAGATGGCATATTGGCCGGCGTTGATGTGGCTCGAAAGGTTCTTGAAAGAGTCGACCCCTCAATCAAAATGGAAGTCTTTATCGAGGATGGTTCCGAAGTAAAGAAAGGCGATGTGGCATTTACTGCTGAAGGTCCGGTGCGCGCATTACTGATTGCCGAGCGCACCATGCTTAATATTATGCAGCGCATGAGTGGTGTAGCCACTATGACCCGGCGTTATCAAGATGAGCTGAAAGGATTGCACACCCGGGTACTTGACACACGTAAGACCACACCCGGCATGAGAATACTTGAAAAAGATGGTGTGCGTCTTGGCGGAGGTACCAATCACCGAATCGGTCTCTTCGATATGATTCTAATAAAGGACAATCATATTGATTTCGCCGGCGGTATCGAGAAAGCGATAACCCGCGCTCAGGAGTATTGTAAAGCCACAGGCAGGAATCTAAAAATTGAAGTTGAGGTGAGGAGCCTTGATGATATAAAGCGGGTTCTTGCTCATGGTGGTGTCGATAGAATAATGTTCGACAATTTTACTCCGGAACTGACACGCGAGGCAGTAAAACTTGTAGATGGCAAGGTCGAAACGGAATCTTCAGGTGGCATTACACTCGAGAATCTGCGTGCATATGGTGAGACGGGTGTAGATTTTATAAGTGTTGGAGCGTTGACCCACAGTGTTAAAGGACTCGACATGAGTTTTAAGGCAGTGTGATGCATTCCGACAAGAGATCTCTTGGAAAGCAAAACCGTGAGTGGGGGCAAATCGCAGAATCAATAGCAGCTGATTACTTTCTGACTCAGGGATACACCATCAGGGAGCGCAACTGGAAAAGTGGCAAATTCGAAATTGACCTTATTCTTCAGAAAGGGAGGGAGATAATATTTGTGGAAGTTAAAGCTCGTAATGGTCAAGGTGAAGATCCGGCAGATGCCGTAAATTATAAGAAGCGCCGGAGAATCATTCTTGCTGCCGACTATTATCTTACCATGCTACCCCAGCTGTATGAATATCGATTTGATATAGTCACCATCACAGGAACTCAGGAATCATATAAGTTTGAACACTATCCCGACGCCTTTATCCCGACCGTAATCAAATGATAGCGGAGTATAGTTAAACAAGCCGGCGTATTGGGAAAAGCTACAAGTTACAAGCCATGAATGAAGCATTGGTAATAATTCCGACATACAACGAAATTGAGAACATATCATCAATTATTGATGCAGTAATCGCTCTGCCCGACAATTTCAATATTCTTGTGATTGACGATGCATCGCCCGACGGCACCCAGGATGCTGTCAAGGCCAAGATTGAGCAATATCCCGGTCGTGTCTTCATGGAGACCCGCAGTGGAAAACTCGGTCTAGGCACAGCCTATATTATGGGATTTAAATGGGCTTTGGATAAAGGTTATAAATATATAACCGAGATGGATGCCGACTTCTCACACAATCCGCAGGATTTACCCAAGCTGTATCATGAATGCAAGGATAATAACGCCGATATGGCTATCGGTTCTCGATACATCACCGGTGTCAATGTAGTCAACTGGCCCATGGGAAGAGTGCTGATGTCTTATTTCGCATCGGTATATGTGCGCATGATTACCGGTATGCCCCTCAGAGACTCTACAGCCGGGTTCGTGTGCTACCGCGACACAGTGCTTCGCGCGCTTGATCTTGACCGCATACAATTCAAGGGATATGCATTTCAGATTGAAATGAAATTCAAGACCTGGCTGCGCAAATTTAAAATTGTGGAAGTGCCCATTATATTTGTCAATAGACAACTCGGCACTTCAAAGATGTCTTCCGGAATATTCGGAGAGGCTGTATTTGGTGTCATTAAACTTAAACTGCAATCTCTGTTTGGCAAAAAGAAGTGATTCTCATTCACTAACCTGACCTGATGCAAATTCCTGATTTCACACATTTACACGTTCACTCGCAGTATTCTCTGCTCGATGGCAAAGCCAGCATTCCTGAATTGGTTGACAAATGTCTCCGCACCGGCATGAGAGGCATTGCCTTGACCGACCATGGAAATATGTTTGGAATAAAGGAGTTCTTCAACTATGTAGAGAAAAAGAATTCCGGACTTCCCGATGATCAAAAAATAAAGCCGATACTGGGTTGCGAGCTTTATGTGGCTCGCAATCTGATGACCGACAAAAAAGATAAAAGCGACAATGGATATCACCTGATTGCTCTTGCCAAGAATCTCAAGGGCTACCATAATCTTGTCAAGATTGTCAGCAAAGCCTCGACCGAAGGTTTTTATTATCGACCTCGCACCGACAAATATGAACTTGAAAAACATAAGGAAGGTCTGATAATTTGTTCGGCATGTCTTGGCGGGATTGTACCTCAGCATATTCTTCATGAAGAGTATGATAAGGCCGAAGAGGAGATTCGCTGGTACAAAAGTGTGTTTGGCGAGGATTATTATCTTGAGCTTCAGAGGCATCAGACTTTTAAAGAAAATTCAAACCGGGAAACTTTTGGACTGCAGCAAAAAGTAAATGCCAAACTTTTGGAATATGCGCAAAAATATGATATCAAGGTAATCGCTACCAATGATGTGCATTTCACAGAAGAAGATGACGCCGAAGCTCACGACAGATTGATATGTGTGTCCACTCAGAAGAAATTTTCTGAGGATCGTATGCACTATACCAAACAGGAATGGCTTAAGACGCCCGAGGAGATGGCGGCAATATTTGAAGATATTCCGGATGCTATTACAAACACCTGTGAGATACGCGATAAGGTTGAGTTCTATTCAATCAACCATGCTCCAATCATGCCATTTTTCGACATTCCCAAGGAATTTGGTACTGAAGAGGAATATCGCAGCAGAATAAGCGAGCAGGAGCTGTATGATGAGTTCACCCGAGATGAAAATGGTAATGTTGTATTGTCACCCGAAGAGGCACAGAAGAAAATAGAGCGCCTTGGAGGGTATGACAAATTGTATCGCATAAAATTTGAGGCTGATTATCTTGCGGAATTGACATTTCGCGGCGCCAAGGAAAGATATGGCGACCCGATACCACCCGATGTGGAAGAGCGACTGAAATTCGAACTTTACATCATGAAGACCATGGGATTCCCGGGCTACTTCCTGATAGTGCAGGATTTCATCAATACCGCACGCAGCAAACTGGGTGTAAGTGTCGGTCCGGGACGTGGCTCGGCTGCCGGCTCGGCTGCAGCATACTGTTTGGGTATCACACAAGTTGACCCTATCAAATATGACCTGCTGTTTGAGAGATTCCTGAATCCCGATCGAATTTCACTTCCCGATATAGATGTAGACTTCGATGATGACGGACGATACGAAGTCCTGAAATATGTCACAGACAAATATGGCGCTGAAAAGGTGGCGCATATTATAACTTTCGGCACAATGGCCGCAAAAATGGCCATAAAAGATGTAGCAAAGGTTATGGACTTGTCTGTGGCCGAATCAAACCGGCTCACAAAATTGGTACCTGACAGACTTCCTGATGTTGATGGCAAAAGTCCGAAAATCAATATTAAGAACTGTCTGAAATATTCCAAGGAATTTGCCGAAGAGACTCATAATCCTGATGAACGAGTTCGCGAAACACTCAAATATGCCGAACAGCTTGAGGGTAATATCCGCAATACCGGTGTTCATGCCTGCGGTGTCATAATTAGCCGTGATGATATAACCGACTGGGTGCCGGTAGCCATGAGTACCGATAGTGATGGAGGGAAAGTTATATCCACCCAATATGAGGGAAGTATTATCGAAGATACAGGTCTGATCAAAATGGACTTCCTGGGGCTAAAGACACTCTCCATAATCATGGAATCCCTTAAGAACATAAAGGATCGTTGGGGCATCGACCTGGATATTGACAATATTCCTCTTGATGATGCAAAGACTTTTGAACTCTATTGCAAGGGTAATACCACTTCAACGTTCCAGTTTGAGTCTGCCGGAATGCAGAATTCATTGCGCAGTCTGCAACCTACCAAATTTGAGGACCTCATAGCCATGAACGCCCTGTATCGTCCGGGACCTATGGATTATATCCCGACGTTTATTGCGCGCAAACATGGTGAAGAGGAGATCGTGTACGATATTCCCTGCATGAAGCAGTATCTCGAAGAGACCTACGGAGTGACTGTATACCAGGAACAGGTCATGCTTCTTTCAAGACTACTTGCTAATTTTACCCGAGGCGAAAGCGATATGCTTCGTAAAGCCATGGGTAAAAAGCAGATAGATAAGATGCAGAAGCTCAAGAAGAAATTCATGGAGCAGGGTGTCGGGAATGGTCATTCAGAAACTGCACTCAATAAAATCTGGGAAGACTGGGAGAAGTTCGCATCATACGCGTTTAACAAGAGTCACGCGACTTGCTACACTTGGGTTGCTTATCAGACAGCATACCTTAAAGCGCATTACCCGGCTGAATATATGGCCGGAGTACTGAGCCGCAACATCACCGCCAACGATAAGCTATCGAAGGTGATGGACGAATGTAAGCGCATGGGAATAACAGTGCTTGGACCGGACATCAATGAATCCGGTGAAAAGTTCAGCGTAAACAAGCAGGGTGAAATCCGCTTTGGTCTCGGAGCGATAAAAGGTGTCGGAGTAAACGCTGTAGCCGCTATCATTCATGAACGCAAGACCAATGGTGCATTCAAGGATATTTATGATTTTGTGGAACGTGTGAATCTTAGCGCCTGCAACCGTTCGGCAATAGAAAACCTTGCAATGGCCGGAGCTTTCGATAACTTCGGAGTACCCAGAGAAGCATATGTGGCTAATGTATTTGATAATACATACGCCGATGCTCTTGTAAAGTATGGTCAGAATATTCAGAATGACAAAAACTCTCTTCAGCTCTCGCTTTTCGGTGATTTTGAACCAATTGAAACCGCAAAGCCACCAATCCCCGCTTACGAGCCTTGGACACGCCTTGCATTACTTAAGCGCGAGAAGGAGCTGGTAACCATGTATCTGTCTGCACACCCGCTTGACCCATACTACATGGAACTTCGGTATGGCTGCAACACCACTTGCGATGAATTCAAGGATAAAGAGATCGCGAATACTCAAGTTACGATAGGAGGTCTTGTGACAGGTGTTCAGACGCGGGTGTCGCGCGCAGGTAAGGAGTATTCCATAGTTGAACTAGAGGATTTCTCCGGTAAAGCTGAATTGAGGCTATTCGGTCGCAATCATCTCGCTCACAAAGAAAAATTTCGGGAAGGTGAGGCCACTTTTATAAAGATTAAATATACACCAAGCAGATATGATCAGGAGAAAGTAGACATGAATATCGAACAGGTCTCCCCTCTTGAATCTATGCTTGGCAGTGTGGCCGATACCTTGACTATATACATGCCTATGGGCTATAAAAACCCCGATCTGTTCGAGAGATTGACAAATATTGAAGATAAATCCCGTCCCGGAGATTTATATATCGAGCTAATAGATCCTGAAACCAAACAGAGACTCAGGGTTCACGGCAAGAAAAAGATACCCATAAACCGCGAGCTCGTGAGAATGCTCGATGGATCCGGGTTAAAATATAAAGTTGGATAATCATTAGACAATTGATATATAATACTAACATAAAACACAAATAATTATGGCAATTCAATTCAATGATGAGTCTGCTCGCGAAGCAATAGAATCCGGCAAGCCGGTAGTAATAGACTTTTGGGCAACCTGGTGCGGTCCTTGCATCAAACTCGGTCCGGTGATTGAGGAACTCGCCGAAAAATATGAGGGAAAAGCGATTGTAGGAAAAATCAATATAGATGAAGATCAGGAGATTGTAGCCGAAAATGGTATCCGCTCAATTCCTACCGTACTCTTTTTCAAAGATGGCAAAGTGCAGGATCGCTGCGTAGGACTTGTTAAATTGTCTGATCTTGAAGAAAAACTAAATCCGCTCCTCGGCTGAAGCTGATATGATTAACTCAAATCATAATTGATCTATATAAAGTGTGATTCGATTTTGATTTCAGTGCTCATACTCAATCAATAGTTATCCCACAAAGTTTGTTCTAAAACAGATTACAATTTTTGTGGGATACTATAATTTGAATTAAATTTGCACTATGACCGGATAGGACTCTTCAAATAGGTCTTAGTTGGTTTGCTAACAGAAAAAACAACATATACACAACCTTCTTTAATCATGAAGAAACACAATTTTTATGCCGGCCCATGCATACTGAGCCAGTATACCATCAAGAACACAGCTGATGCGATCATCAACTTTGCCGACATGGGACTTTCAATTCTTGAGATTTCTCATCGCAGCAAACAATTTCAGGCTGTAGTTGACGAAGCGGTTGCCCTTGTAAAAGAGCTTCTTGAAATTCCTGAGGGATACAGTGTACTTTTCCTTGGAGGTGGAGCAAGCCTGCAATTTGCAATGGCTCCCATGAACTTCTTGAATAAGAAAGCCGCCTATCTCGACACAGGCGTTTGGGCAAGCAAAGCTATCAAAGAGGCCAAGTTATTTGGCGAAGTAGATGTAGTTGCATCAAGCAAGGATAAAAACTATAACTATATCCCCAAAGATTGGACTGTGCCTGCCGATGCAGATTACTTCCACTACACCTCTAACAATACTATCTATGGCACAGAGATTCGCAAAGATCCCGATGTTCCCGTTCGCATGATTTGCGACATGAGCTCGGATATATTCTCTCGTCCTGTGGATATAGCCAAATATGACCTGATTTACGCCGGTGCTCAGAAGAACCTCGCTCCTTCAGGTGTAACCATCTGCATCGTAAAAGATGATGCCCTCGGCCATGTGGATCGTGTAATTCCCACAATGCTCAAATATAAGACCCATGTAGACAAGGGTTCTATGTTCAACACTCCTCCGGTACTTCCTATCTTTGCAGCTCTGCAGACTCTCAAATATTACAAGAGTCTCGGTGGTCTCAAAGAGATAGAGAAGATGGATATCGCCAAAGCGGAACTGCTCTATAACTGTATCGATAATTCGAAGATGTTTGTAGCTACAGTTCCCGGCACAGAGGATCGTTCGATCATGAATGTATGTTTCGTGATGAAACCCGAGTATAAGGAGCTGGAACAGGAATTCTTCGATTTTGCCACCTCTAAGGGCATGGTCGGCATCAAAGGTCATCGTGATGTCGGTGGTTTCCGTGCTTCGCTCTACAATGCACTTCCCATCGAAAGTGTACAGGCACTCTGTGACTGCATGAAGGAATTCGAAGCCAACCACTAATATACCAAGAGCACAAAACTTCAAATCATCAATAGATATGAAGATACTTGTATTTACAGAAAAGCCATTTGCTCCTGCAGCGGTTAAAGCAATAGAGAATGTAGTAAATGCCTCGGGTAATGAACTGGAGGTAGTTGAGGGTGGCACACGTGCCGACTTACTGGAAGCTGTCAAAACCGCCAACGGACTAATCGTTCGTTCGGACAAAATAGACAGCGAAGTTATGGATGCAGCTCCTAACTTAAAAGTAATAGTACGCGCCGGTGCCGGTTATGACAATATTGACCTTGACGCAGCTACAAAGCATGGCATCTGCGTAATGAATACACCCGGTCAGAACTCCAATGCAGTGGCAGAACTGGTATTCGGCATGATTGTTATGATGTGCCGAAATCAGTATAACGGTAAATCCGGCTCTGAGCTGAAAGGTAAGAGCCTCGGAATATATGCATTTGGTCAGGTAGGTCGCAATGTGGCCCGGATTGCAAAAGGGTTCGGCATGAAACTTCAGGCGCTCGACACATTTGTGCCCGATGCAGTAATGGAGGGTGAAGGTGTAACTCCTGTGCACACTCCGGCTGAACTGTTTGAGAACAATGATTTCGTATCTCTTCACATTCCGGCTACCCCTGAGACCCGCAAATCTATCGGCTATGATCTGATGATGCGCATGCCTAAAGGTGGTGTGCTTATCAACACTGCACGCAAGGAAGTAATTGATGAAGAAGGTCTGAAGAAAGCTATGCTTGAACGCCCGGATCTGCGCTATATATCTGACATCAAACCTGATGACGCTGAAGCATTCGAAAAAGAATTTGGTGTACGTGTATTCTTCACTCCCAAGAAAATGGGTGCGCAGACCGCAGAAGCCAATTTCAATGCCGGTGTAGCAGCTGCCGAACAAGCAGTAGCATATCTCAAAGACGGCTGGAACAAATTCCAGGTAAATAAATAAGCACAGGTATATTGTAATAAAGAGCAAACGACAACTCTTTATACATAAAAGTCTGATATGAGGCTGAGTCAAATTATTATTTTGGCTCAGCCTCTTTGATGTTCAATAAAATAAGGAGAGTCAGAATTGTAATGCGCAGATTATGATGCATGTGTGACTGATGCTTATTGCATTTAGGCACATTTTTTGTATATTTGTAAGTCATAGCGACTTGAGACACTCGGTCGCCAGTTATAGAAATGGAATTTAAACTTACATCAGAATATATGCCTACCGGAGACCAACCGGAGGCGATTGCAGAACTTTCAGAAGGTGTTGAGCGTGGGCTGAAGCATCAGACACTGCTCGGTGTGACAGGTTCGGGAAAGACTTTTACCATGGCTAATGTAATTCAGCAGGTAAAACGTCCGACTTTGATATTATCGCACAATAAGACACTTGCAGCACAGCTATATTCGGAAATGAAAAATTTCTTTCCGGAAAACTCTGTGCAATATTTTGTGAGCTACTATGACTACTATCAGCCGGAAGCTTATATTCCCGGTTCAGATAAATATATAGAGAAAGACCTTGCTATCAACGAACAGATCGATAAATTGCGCCTCTCCACCGCAGCGGCTCTGCTTTCAGGCCGGCGCGATGTGGTGGTTGTATCCTCGGTCAGTTGCATATATGGCATGGGAAATCCTGAAGATTTTGCACAGACTGTCGTAAAAATTTCAATCGGCGACAAAATATCACGCAATGCATTCCTGCGCAAGCTTGTGGATTCTCTTTACAGCCGCACTGAAACAGAGTTGATGAGAGGTCAATTCCGTGTGAAAGGCGACACGGTAGATATTATGCTCTCCTTTGAAGAGATCCAACTTAGAGTCATCTTCTGGGGTGATGAAATTGAAAAGATTCAGACTGTAGACCCGCAGAGCGGTATGGTAATATCCAACCTTGAGGGATTTAATATTTATCCTGCCAACATATTTGTGAGTTCAAAGGAACGCACAATGCAAGCAGTAGATCAAATTACTTTGGATCTTGGCAAACAGGTAGATTATTTCACACGCGAGGGAAGACTTCTTGAAGCGGAAAGACTTCGTGAAAGAGTAACCTACGATCTGGAAATGATTAAGGAACTCGGGCATTGCAGCGGTATCGAGAACTATTCGCGCTATTTTGATGGCCGCGAACCCGGAATGCGCCCATTCTGTCTCCTGGATTATTTCCCGAAAGATTTTCTGACAATCATTGATGAGAGTCATGTGACTCTACCCCAATTGCGCGGCATGAATGGTGGAGACTTATCAAGAAAGATGAATCTTGTGGAATATGGGTTCCGACTTCCTGCAGCTATTGACAACAGGCCTCTGAAATTTGAGGAATTTGAGAAACTGACTCCTCAGGTCATATATGTCAGCGCGACTCCCGGAGATTATGAATTGCAGCAAACCGAAGGCATCTTTACCGAACAGGTAATCCGCCCCACCGGACTTCTTGATCCCGAAATCGAAGTCCGCCCCACATTGAATCAGATAGATGACCTGATGGAGCAGATTCAGGAGCGAATTGAAGCGGGAGAAAGAACACTGGTTACCACGCTAACCAAGCGAATGGCAGAAGAATTGAATCGCCATCTGATAAAATGGGGAATCAAGTCTGCATATATTCATAGTGATGTAGACACTTTGGAAAGAATCCGAATACTGGAGAATCTCAGACAAGGCACATACGATGTATTAATCGGAGTCAACCTGCTGCGTGAAGGATTGGATTTACCGCAAGTTAGTCTTGTGGCAATCCTTGATGCTGACAAAGAGGGATTCCTGCGCAATCACAGGTCACTTACTCAGACTGCGGGGCGCGCTGCGCGTAATGTCAACGGCAAAGTGATAATGTATGCCGATAGGGTTACCGATTCGATGCAACGCACAATTGATGAGACCGAGCGACGTCGCGCCAAACAGATGAAATATAATCTTGAGCATGGCATAGTTCCCACACCAATTGCAGCCAAGAGCAGCAATGATCTTATAGAGCTTTATGAAGGAAAACCGGCAGATGATCGCAACCCTTCAACTACAACAAGGCGTAAAGCTCAAAATCAAACTACTGCGCCGGGCAGAAGTAATGCCACTCAATACACCGTGCAGACGAAGCGTCGTCCATATATTGAGGAGGAACACAATGCGATATTTGCGGCTGATCCGGTCACATCATACATGTCTCCTCAGGAAATCGACAAACAGGTTGAGAGAGTTAAGCGCGATATGACAGAAGCAGCCAAACGAACTGATTTCATTGAAGCTGCACAACTCCGCGATGAGCTGATCCGGCTGCAAAACCTGCAGCAACAGATGCGCGGTGCAACCGACATAAAGCAATAAGGTAATGTTATCGGAAATAAATAAGCAACACTCCGCCATTGAACCACGCTTCGACAAGAAGCTCTATCTCCCCACCACGCGTGAGGAGATGGATCGTCTTGGTTGGGAGCAGGCCGATGTGATATTATTCTCCGGAGACGCATACGTGGATCATCCTTCTTTTGGAGCTGCTGTAATAGGACGAACATTGCAAGCGGCAGGATATAAGGTAGCGATTGTGCCTCAGCCTAACTGGCGTGATGACCTTCGAGACTTCAAGAAACTCGGTAAACCGAGATTATTTTTTGGAGTATCGGCAGGCGCCATGGACTCCATGGTCAATCACTATACAGCCAATCGCCGACTGCGCCATGATGATGCATATACGGCCGGTGGCCGCCATGGCATGAGACCTGATATGCCTACTATCGTATACTCCGGGATTCTCAAAGAATTATGGCCCGATGTGCCGGTAATCGCAGGAGGCATTGAGGCTTCCCTACGACGTGTGGCTCATTATGATTACTGGGAAGATCGCCTAAGACCATCACTTCTTGCGGAGTGCAAAGCCGACATGATATCTTACGGCATGGGTGAAAGGACTATCCTTGAATTAGCATCACGTCTTGACAACGGTGAAAAAATCGGTGACATGAAAGATGTGATGCAGACTGCTATCCTTACAGATGAAGAACCCGGCGAAGGAGATATCACACTCGCATCTTACGAAGAATGCCTTAAAGATAAAAAGAAACAGTCTCGGAACTTCAAGTTTATCGAAGAGGAGTCTAATAAGATGCATGGTTCTGCAATCTTTCAGAAAACCGGCAAAAAGTGGGTTAAGATTAATCCTATGCTGCCTCCGATGACAACTGAGGAGATAGACCGCTCTTTTGATTTGCCTTACATGCGCACTCCGCATCCTCGATACAAAGGTAAAAATATACCGGCTTATGATATGATTCGTCACTCGGTGTGCATGCACCGTGGTTGCTTCGGAGGGTGTGCCTTCTGCACAATCTCTGCTCACCAGGGGAAATTTATAGCATCACGTTCCAAAGAATCGATCATCCGTGAAGCTAAGCAGGTCTCTGAAATGCATGACTTCAAAGGTTACATATCTGATTTGGGTGGGCCCTCGGCAAATATGTATGCCATGTCAGGTCATGACAAATCTATATGTGCAAAGTGTGCCAGACCTTCATGTCTCCACCCGAAGCCATGTCCTAATCTGAATAATGACCACTCCCCTCTGCTTGATGTCTATAAGGCAGTTGATGCTCTGACCGGTGTGAAGAAATCCTTCATAGGAAGCGGTGTGAGATATGATCTGGCGATGGCCCAATCCAAAAATCCGGATATAAATCAAGCCAACAGGCGCTATATTAGAGAATTGATTGAGAAACATGTGAGCGGTCGCCTTAAAGTAGCACCGGAGCACACTTCAGATGTGGTGCTCGATTGCATGCGAAAACCGAGTTTCGATAAGTTCAGGGAGTTCAAAAAGATATTTGACCGGGTGAACCGGGAAACCGGCCTTCGTCAACAATTGATACCCTATTTCATATCATCGCACCCGGCATGTCGAGAGGAGAATATGGCCGAACTCGCAGCAATAACCAAGAATCTGAATTTTCAGCTTGAACAAGTGCAGGATTTTACTCCGACTCCCATGACAGTTGCGACTGAAATTTATTACACCGGTTATCACCCATATACCGGAGAAAAGGTCTATACAGCCCGCACTGAAAAGCAGAAGCTCGCTCAGCGTCAATTCTTCTTCTGGTATAAACCTGAGAACCGCAAGTCTATAATTGATGAATTGAGAAAATTGCATCGTCCGGACTTGATTCGGGCACTTTACCCTAATAAGTCTAACCCATAAATTATTATCAACATATCTTCTACATGAAAAAAACAGCAATCAGTATGTGTGCCCTTACACTTCCGCTTGCACTCGGTGCTTGTTCGAGCCGGGGAGATTCAAACTCCAAGGTTATCGATAAGCCCGAAGTGAAAATCGAAAATGGCATGCTCACTCCCGAAGTGCTTGAAGCATTCGGAAGAATTTCAGAACAGGTTCCCTCTCCCGATGGTACCAAAATCGCTTTTACTCTCACCTACGAGGACATCGAGGAAAACAAAGGGAATTCGGAAATCTATCTTATAGATGCCGATGGCAGCAATATGACCAGACTTACCAAAACAGCTAAGTCTGAATCCAATATTCAGTGGATTGATGGAGGTAAGAGATTGGCATTCTTGCGATATGATGAAGAAAGCGCTGCTAATCAGATCTTTTCTATTTCTGCTGATGGTGGTAGCGAACGTCAGCTTTCAAAACAGGATAATGGTATAGAATGTTTCCGCATAAGCCCCGATGAAACTCATGTGGTGTATGCCTCTCCGATTGATGCATTTGATAAGGATTCAACACTATTTGAAGGTCTGCCCAAGACCACAGGTCGAGTTGTCGATGATCTCGGATATAAACACTGGGACGAATGGGTAACCAAGATTCCTCATCCGTTTGTTGCTGAGTTCAATGGTGAAAAGATAACTGATGCCAAGGATATTATGTCGGGTGAACCATTCGAATGTCCGATGCGTCCTTTCGGCGGTGCAGAATCATTTGCATGGGCTCCCGATGGTAAAAGTCTGGTGTATGTAAGCCGCAAACTTACAGGTAAGGATTATGTATTCTCCACAGATTCCAATCTATATCTGTATACATTGGCAGATGGCAATACCAAGTGTCTGACCGGTGATGAGTTCCCGGGATATGACACCGACCCGGCCTTCTCACCCGATGGTAAGACTCTCGCCTGGTTATCAATGGCTACTCCAAAATATGAGAGTGATAAAAAGCGACTCATGACCATGGATATGGCTACCGGTGCGACAAAGGATCTGACAGAAACATGGGATTATTGGCCCGAACAGATAGCATGGGCTAAAAACGGAAAGGAAATATGGTTCACCGGCTATTATGAGGGTGTTAGCCCGGTATTCAAAATTGATGTGAATACATGTGCTATCGATACCGTAGCTATGGAGCAGTGTGACTATGTATCGGTAGCTCCGGTTGCCGACAATGCTGCTGTAGCCCTCCGCCATTCGATGCAGGTTCCCAATGAAATATACCTCGTAAGAACCGATTCTAAAGAGGTTAAGCAGTTGACTTCAGTAAACAAAGAACTTATAGACCAGCTAAAACTTGGTGATGTAAAGAAAGTTAAGGTGCCTACCACTGATGGCAAAGAAATGACCTGCTGGGAGATTCTTCCTCCGGATTTCGATCCTAATAAGAAATATCCGGCCATCTTATACTGTCAAGGTGGTCCTCAGCAAGCTGTCAGCCAGTTCTGGAGCTATCGCTGGAACTTTATGATAATGGCTGCTCATGGCTATGTAGTCATCGCACCCAACAGACGAGGTCTTCCCGGATTTGGAACCGAATGGAACAGACAGATTTCCGGAGACTACGGCGGTCAGAATATGCAGGACTATTTTGCAGCTACCGACTATATCAAATCGAGACCATACGTTGATGCTGACCATGTAGGAGCTATCGGCGCAAGCTATGGAGGTTTCTCTGTATATTGGCTTGCAGGTCACAATGACGGACGTTTTGCGGCACTTATAGCTCACGCAGGCATATTCAATGTAGAAGCACAATATCTCGAAACAGAAGAGATGTGGTTTGCAGACTTTGATCTCGGTGGTCCATATTGGGATAAGGATAATGCGATTGCTCAGCGCACTTACGCAAATTCTCCGCATCGTTATGTAGACAACTGGACCGCTCCTATGCTTATCACTGTTGGCGAACTTGATTACCGAATTTTGGCATCACAAGGCATGCAGGCATTCAATGCAGCAAAAATGCATGGGCTTGAAGCAGAAATGGTAGTATTCCCGGATGAAAATCATTGGATCCTCAAACCTCAGAATGCAATTCTGTGGCAAAGATGCTTCTTCCGGTTCCTCGATAAATATCTCAAACCGGCAAAGTAACAAGCGCTTTATATGTTTAGGAATTCCCCGAATTGAGTCATTAATTAACTCAATTCGGGGAATTTGTCTTGCCTCATTTGAATATATTGATTATTATTGCTATCCGATCAATTAGAATATTCAATCCAAAAGGATAATGAATGGATAAATATCTGCGAGAACGCGACGAATTGAGACATCTTTATAATTCTCACAATAACAGACGGTTGAAGTATTGTGCAATCACAATTATTGCGCTTGTTATAATTCTCCTGCTGTCCATGATTATATGGATAGATGAGATTCCCACAAATTTGCTACTTATAATGCGTGGCTGCGCGGGTGTGGGTGCAATTCTATTTGTCATGATAGTTGGAATCCTTTCTTATCGGGTCAATAAACATCACATAAGCAAACGCAACAAGAAATGAGACCTTCACAGCACTTTATGTCATTGTGAAGACATATCCTTTGTTTTAAATAAGGATAGCGATAATTCATAAGTGTTAATCGCTGCAGTAACTGAAGTGCCGCCAATTACCAGCCATGCTATAATCAAATAATTATTTGCTAACGTATTTAATATCGAGTCACTTGGAATATAAAGTTGCCAATTTGAAACTGCGTGATTCAAATATGGCAAGGATAATGAGAACAGGAATCCAACCACGAAACCAACAATAGCTGCTAAAATAAGGGCTTTCTTATGTCTCGCTCTTAATTCTGCTGAATGTAGCTTAATTATTTCAACTGACTCGAGATTCCTCCGCAGATTATTCATAAATCTGAAATCAGATGAAAGTTCCGGATTGAAATCTGAAAAAAGAGATTTTAATTTATTTTCCTCCATAACAGGTCATATTTAATCATCGGATAGAAATCCGCGCAGATGTGTGCGCCCGCGCGACAGATGTTGCTTCACTGCATCGGCTGAAGTTGACTGCATCTCGGCTATTTCTTTGACTGAGTAACCTTGCATATAAAAGAGAAGTACAGACATTCGTTCTTTAGCAGGTATCTTATTCAGAGCTTCATAGAGCGCCTGATAGGCGAACTGATCATCAGCCGCATCCTTAGAATGCAATTCTTTTGCATCTTCATAGCCGACTGTTACTCGCACTCCCCTTTTCTGATTTAGAAATGTGTTATACCCGATTTTAAATATCCAGGCATTAAACTTGTCAGGACTTGTGAATGAATCACACGAAAGATATGCTTTAATATACGATTCCTGTGCAACATCATCAGCGAGCGCGGAATCACCGCAACAGAGAGCCACAAGAAAGCGTCTGAAAGCTTTCTGTGTGGCTTCTACGTGAGATATAAATTGCCCGCGAGTCATAAGCCGGATATTAGATTTGTTTGCGGGTTACATAATAAACCAACAGATAACTCAGACCAATAGCCAGGGATATTCCACCGATAAATATTGAGATGGAAACCTGAGCCGACCAAAACTCAAACCCAATGCAGAGTGATATTATGCTTATAAGGCAAAGCACAATACCTATGAAAGAGAAAATGCAACCGCGAAGCAAACGTAGGTTAAGAATCTCGCGGGCTGTCTTTTGCGGTTTGCGCAATGCCTCAGCCAATTTATCGGCATCGATACCACAATTGGATTCGATAGCTTTGATTAGCACTTGTGACCGCTTATTGTCTTGGTTCATGATTGTTGCAAAAATGATTGCAACGATTGAAACCGGAAGCACCACTACTACAAATATGGGAACTAAAATTTGCTGTAACATATCTTTGATTTTTAAGTCTTGAATTGCTATTTTTTTGAGGCGTCTCGATTATAAGACACATCAGGTTTATAAAAGGTGACAAAGCTCAAAAAAATTTTTCACAATTTTTTTGAGCTTTGTTCTCATCTTCTATTCAACCAATATTGGCGTTCTTCCGGAGTGAAATGTTCTATGGCGTAACGCAGAGACGTCCGAGGCATTCGGTTAAAATTATTATCAAGGAATTCTATCAATACACCTCTGTCACGTTTTCCTATTTCGCGAAGTACCCACCCTATGGCCTTATGAATGAGATCATGAGGGTGATTCAATAGCATCTCTGAAATTTTAAGGGTTGGCAAGAATATGCCATTTCGTATAAATTCAAGGGTTGTTACAATCGCAATTCTCTGCTCCCATAAGTTTTCGCTGCATGCAAGTTTACATAGAATATCATAATCCCTTTCTTTAGACAACCTGATATAGACGCCGAGTACTAACTCGCAGGAGAGATCCACCAAGTCCCAATTATTTGCCTGTCGGGCATGTTTAAGATAGAAAACGGCAAGTTCCCTGCGACGATTCTCCTTTGTATTCAGCATATCTTCGCTATCCCTCCTTTTGGGGAGGTTAGCCTTCATTTCCTCCGCAAGCAGTAGTAAGCCACACAATCTCACCTCGTGCCACTGTGAATATAGTAGTCTCTCGATCTCTTCGCTATCTACTGATAGTTTAAGCCTCTTAACAATTTCACGTGTTTGTGGAACCTTAAGTCCTAAAAACCGGTCTCCTTCACCATATTGACCTTTTCCGGTTTTGAAAAATCTCATCATATGATCACGCTGGGCATCATCACGATGCTCAAAAAGCAAGGATTCTATCTCTTTTGCTCTCCACTTCTTCATAGTCACGATGTATCAGAATTGGCTCCGAAAGTCATCACGGATGAAACTACTTCACCCGCTCACTCAAGAAATTTGTTGATGAAGATCTTTCCTGCTCCGGCAGTCCCTCTTTCTCAATTTGTTCGCGTATCGCTTTAATAAGAAAAGCGACATTTCTTCCGAGATTGCGCATAGTCTGAAGTCCCTCAAGGTCCGCTTCTACATCTTCAGCAGTAAAACCATGCACTTCATTCCAATAAGTTGATGAAACAATCGGCATTGATGCGATTGAGAAATAGTGATTCATACTGTCAAAAGCCGATGTGCTTCCTGCTCTACGCGATGAAACCACGGTTGCTCCAATCTTTTGATTTTTATCGAATACTCCCGATGTGCTGAAGAAAAGTCTATCCATAAATGAATGAAGTTGACCATTGGGCCCGGCATAATAGACCGGAGTACCGACTATTAATCCATCAGCTTCCGCAAATTTGGGCGCTGTCTCATTTACCATATCATTGAATACGCACTTACCGTGTGTTCTACAATACATACATGCTATACAGCCACGAATATCCTTGTTTCCTACATCTATTCGCTCAGTAACAACTCCATTTTGATTCAATGTCTTTTCAAGTTCATCGAATGCTCGAGCCACACACCCTTTGGGTTGAGGGCTTCCATTCACCAGAAGTACTTTGTATGATTTTTCCAACATACTATTTTAACTTTAATTATTAAGACCCCGTTTCTCAATATTAGTTAATACCGGGGAATGTTTCTAAATATCTTGCGGAATTTTTTCTAACATAATAATTTAAGAGCAATTGCAGCACAAGCTTCGGCATCGCACAATGCATGATGATGATTCGACATATCATAACCGCAGGCAGCGGCGGAAATGTGCAATTGATGACTCGGAAGACTTAATTTGCTTCGGGAGGCGGCAAGTGTGCAGTGAAAATCATAGCCCGGATAAGGCATTTTGTAGGCAGCAAATACAGCTTTTAGGCATCCTTCATCAAATGGTTTGTTATGCGCCACTAATGGTAGTCCTTCAAGTTTATCCGCAATCTGAGCCCACACCTCCGGAAATGTTGGCGCAGAATCGGTATCTTCGCGCGTAAGTCCATGTACACGTGTTGTAAAATAGGTGTAAAAATTGGGAGTCGGTTTGATCAGACTGTAAAATTTGTCGACTATTCTACCATCTTTCACAATTACTATTCCCACACTACACACACTTGTGCGATTACCATTGGCGGTTTCAAAATCAATCGCGGCGAAATTACCACGCAGATTACCATGAGCTTTACCGGCACTCCTGTTTCTTAAAGATTCGTAATTATATTTTTGATTCATTTCTAATCCTGAAAGTTACAGCTATATGATAATCTATTTTTTACATTTAGGGCATACACCCTTTATCACATAGTTTATAGACCGGGCATTAAACTCATCGGGCATCTCTATAACCGGTACCCTTATATCTTCAAAACAATATGTAGAGTGGCACTTTTCGCAATAAAAGTGAGGATGCTGGTGATCTATGTGATTATGTCCGCTACCCGGGCACAACTCATATTTCACAGAGCGTGTTCCATCTTCTATGGCATGTACCACATCCTTCTGAGTAAATAATTCGAGCACACGAAAGATACTTGCCTTATCCATAGTGAATTCAAGCAACTCCTCAAGATCCGATAAGCTCAGCGGGTGCGATGCTTTCTCGAGTTGACGGTATATTAATAATCTGTTGGCGGTTGGTTTTACACCCTTGCAGCTGAGCATCAATTCTGTTTCGGTCATCTAAATCTTTAGAAAAAGTCTTTAAAATCTGAAAGTTATCAATTTACTGCGGAATCCAATGATGTAAATACATATTTACAATGTTGGATTGTTTGAATGTCACACCTTCCTCCTTAAGTAAAGCAACCTGTCCGGGCCAATGAGGAGCTGTGCGACCCTGAAAATTAACCACTCTGTGGCACGGAATATCGCTAACAAATCCAAATGAAGCAAGAATCTTACCGACTTGTCTGGCGTTCGACGGCCGACACGCGAGTGCTGCCACATCACCATAGGTCAATACCTTGCCCATAGGAATTGAAGACACGATATTTCTTACGTCATCGACAAAATCAGAGCTTATATTTATGGATTTCATGAAATCATCAGGTGAGCTGCATATCAGCAACCACAAGAGTCAAGACCGAGCTGATCAAGCTCTTCAAGTTCGCGACATTTAGCGCAATCAGCATCAGTGATTTCACGAATAACCCTGCAAGGATTACCTGCTGCGATTACGCCATCAGGTATATCTTTTGTAACCACACTGCCTCCTCCTATCACACAATTACTGCCGATGGTCACGCCGGGCATAACCTGCACTCCGGCACCGATCCACACATTATCGCCCACTGTGATAGGATATGCATATTCGAGCCATTTATTGCGACGTGCCACATCAAGTGGGTGACCCGCGGTATGAAAACCACATTGAGGGCCAATCAGTACATTGTCGCCGAATTTGATTTTTGCACAATCAAGCATCACACAATCATGATTCGCAAAGAAATTATCCCCCACCTCAATATTATATCCGTAATCACACCAGAAAGATGGTTGAATAAAGCAGTTATCTCCAACTTTTCCGAATAATTCAGAAATAATTGCTGAGTGTCGTTTAGTATCTGAAGGGCGCAAGGAATTATATTCGTGACATAAGTCAGCAGCTTTCATACGCTCATCTACGAGTTCTGCATCGGAAGCGTCATACAAGACGCCATATATAATTTTTTCCTTCTCTGTCATAGCTAAAATCTATTTCTACAAAATTAATAAAAGTTAGCCATTTCTCAATTTTGACCCCTGTATCAATA